>CAZMCA010000061.1:0-17344 GCA_964564595.1 uncultured Caulobacteraceae bacterium | reverse complement strand
CTAGGCGCGCTCACATGCTCGCGTCCACCACGACCTGTTCGCGCATCCGGAACGCCGCGCCGTCAAACGCGTGGAGCGCGGCGCTCACCCCGTTATGCGCGATCTGCACGACGACGAAGCCGTTATCGTCGCCGCGCACGCGCGAGGAGGCGAGCGAGGGCGCAACCACCGTCAGCGGCCCGCCGGCAAGGCGCCCCGCGAAGAACCGGTGCGTGTGCCCGCACAGCAGCACCAGCCCATCGTGCCGGCGCATGCGCTCGAGCGCCTTCTTGCCGCGCCGCGCGTCGCTTTCGACGGGCGCGTTCGGCGGCGTCACAGGCGAATGGTGCGCTACGAGCACGAGCCTGCCGCCTTCCTCCAGCGTCTCGTCGAGCTCATCGAGATCGTAGACGCCCTGGCTCCAATCCCGGCGCATCTGCACCGCGCGCGCCGTATCGAACGCGCGGACGCGCACGCCCATTTCCGCATCGTGCCAATTCGTCGCCAGCATCAGCCGCAGATAGCGCCGCTTGGGCCACATCACGCGGCTCAGCATGTTGTAGACGGGCGCGTCGTGATTGCCGGGCGTCACCACGAGTGGAAACGGAATGGTCGCGAGATAATCGGCCGCCGCGCGAAATTCGCCGTGCCGCCCCGCCTGCGTGAGATCGCCCGATACGGCGACGACGTCGGGTTTCAGCTCGGCCAGCGCATTGCGCGCGGCTTCTAGCGCGCGCGGATCGGCGTCGCCAAAGTGCAGATCGCTGAGATGCGCGATGGTGATGGACCGCATGCGCGATCCTTTTAGATCGCCGCCACGACAGCGTCAGCCGCCGCTGCAGCGCGTTCCACAGGCGCCAGCACGGGGCACGCCTCGGCCACCCAGCGCGCTTCCAGCGTGCTCTTCTTGCTGAGGCTCGGCAGGCGGATCGGCTCGCCATCGAGCACCACGAGCGGCCGGCGCGACGGCGCATCGAGCTCCACGCGCCGCGCACGCGTGATCGCAACGCTCGGCGCCTCGCGCCAGGATGAGGCGATGGCGTGATAGCCAAGCTGCGCCAGATCCGTGCCTTGCCGCAGATCGAGGCTCGCGATCTCGAAGCCGTCGTCCATGTCGTCGGGATCGTCGGTCGGGTTCATCACCGCGTTGATCGAGCCGACGGCGAGCACGAGCGTATGCGCGCGCCGCCAATCCTGGCGCCGCGCGCGCCAGCGCACGCCGCGCATCATCGCGTCGGAAAACGCGCTCGTCGCGGAGCCCCACGCGCGCACGAGCGTCAGCGGGCGAAATGCGCCGCGCTGCGTTTCACGCAGGCGCGCGAGCGAGCCCGCAAAGCCAAGCGCTGCGGAAAGGAAGAACACACGCCCGCCGATCTCTCCGCCCGGCAGGAAGCGCATTTCGTGACTGGCGAGCGAGTCGATCGCCTCATCGAGCGTCCGGGCGCCGAACACCATTTTCGGCAGAATGTTCATCGTGCCGCCGGGCAGCGGCGCGATCGGCACGCCGGCGCGCCCAACGATCTCGGCCGCGGTGCGCGCCGTGCCATCGCCGCCAAGCACGATCAGCGCATCCGGCTTGCGCTCAGCGGCGCTCCGGAAGGCGCTCTCGATGTCGCCGGGCGCGGCCGCCGTGAAAGACCCAAGCTGATCGCCCAATGCGGCGCGCAGCCGCGCCTCGATTGCGTCAAGGTCGGATCGCGAGGCTTGCCCCGCCGCTGCGTTCGCCACCGCTTCGAACATCGCGCCTCAATGCGCGAACCGTCGCGGCGGTTCCATCGGCTACGTCAGCTGTTGCGACCCGATTTCCAGCATCAACTCGCGCTGCGCCCGGCGTGGGTCGGTGACGACCGTTGAGCGTGGCGCATCGAACTGCATCGCGCGGCGTTGGCGGGAGGTGTAGCTCCCCCAACGCGGCAGGCCGCGCGTGTTCGGGTTGCCGGTGCGTGCGAAATTGGCCCACGCTTTGGACATCAGGTCGGCCAGCGCCTGTGCTTGCGGCGTAACCTCCCCAACCATCGAAGGCGCCTTCGCGAGATTGTCGAACACGAACGGAATCTCCAGCGCGTGCGGCGAGCGCCAGCGCCCGCCGTCGACGGGCGTCGTCCAGTTCATGTTGTACATGTACGCAGGCGCGCCGCCGTGATCGCCTTTGAGCGCGGCCTGGATCGTGGAATCCAGGAAATAGGAGCGGTCGGTCGCGATGCGGTAGAGCAGGTCGGCGTTGGAATCTCCCGCAAACCAGCCGCGATAGGCGGCGATCACGCTTTCGGCCCGGTCGGCCGGGACCCAGCGCGCCGCATGGCGCGCAAGTCCCGCATCGTCGAGGCTCGTCATGCCGGGCAGGCCGCCCAGGAAGATCGATTGCTCCGTGCGGTTGGTACCTATCAGCATCGGCACGTGGCTGCTCATGCGCGGCTGGATCGGATCGAACGGATGCTGCGTCAGCGCACGCCCATCCACCACGGGGCGCACCTGCACGCCTTGCTCGACGCCCGCGATCGCCTGGTGCGCCGCCACCAGCGCGGCCGGCTCCACCTCAAGCAGCCGCTCCCATTCGCCATCGCCGTAGCCAAGCTGGCGCATGATCTGCAGCGTCAGCTCCGTTGCGTGCGCCGGCGTGTTCATGCGCAGCGCCGAACCCGATTGCACGACGCAGCGATGGAAGAGCTGCTGCGCGCCCGGCATCGCCATCAGCACGGAGGTTTTGCGCCCGCCGCCGCTCTCGCCGAAAATCATCACGCGGCTCGGGTCGCCGCCAAAGCGCTCGATGTGATCGCGCACCCAAGTCAGCGCGCGGATGCAGTCGGTCATGCCGACATTGCCGCTGTCCTTGTATTCCTCGCCCGCAATGTCTCCGAGGTAGAGATATCCGAACGCGTTCAGCCGGTGATTGATCGTGACGACGACGACGTCGTTCTTCAGCGCCTGGTTCGTGCCGTCGTACCACGGCGAAGAACCCGAGCCGGTTTGGAAGCCGCCGCCGTGCAGCCACACCATCACCGGCCGGCGCGCGTTATCGAGCGCGGGCGTCCACACGTTGAGGAAGAGGCAGCTCTCGTCCATCGCTGGCCCGCCGCCGCCGCTGCCAAGCAGCCCGCGGCTCGGCGCTGGCGGCGTCTGCCACGCGGTCGCGCCGTACTCGAACGCATCGCGCGCGCCGCGCCACGGCAGCGGCGGATCGCTCGGCTTAAAGCGCAGCAGGCCGTTGGCGTAGGAGTCGCCGTACTGAATGCCTTTGAACACGAGGCAATTGTCGATGCGCTGGCCGCGCACATTGCCCGAGATCGTCTCCACCACGGGATCGACGCTTTGCGCGTAAGCGCTGCGCGGCGCGAAGAACACGTTGGACGCCACATACGCGCCCGCGCCGGACGCCAGCACGGCCCGGCGGCTCAATTTCCCCATCTCGATCCCACCCCATATTCGTTTGTCGCACGAACATTTCAGCGGGCGCCTCGGCGCCGGTCAAGCGGCCTGCTAAGCACCGGTCCACATGGCTTTCTGGGGCAATCTCTTCACCGAACTCGGCGCACGCCGGAAGCGCCTGCGCGAAAGCTTCGGCGAGCGCGGCCAAAGCGTGTTCGAGCTTGCGCTGCTCTCGGCGCTGATCCTCGGCACCGTTGGGCTGTTGCTACATCCGTGGATGGCGGGAGCCGCGCCCTGGGGCTTTGCGCTGCCGGTGTTGCTGCCGCTCGGCTATGTCGCGCTCGATGCGCGCCGCCAGCGTGCGCTTGGCGCGGGGCAAGATGAAGACGCCGTTCGCAAGACGCATGACCGTCTCACGCTCGTGTTCGTTTCGCTGATTATCGTCGCGGGGATTGGCGCGTTCGCCTACGGGCTTGCTTCGGAACCCCCCGCGCCGCCGCAACCTGATCCAGGCTGGCAGCCGCCAGAAGACGCGGTGTCCGTCGATATGTCCGAATGAATTACGCGGGTTGATGGTCACGATCGCGATTGAATTTCGCGACCACATCAGCCCCACGCCACACCTCGATCGCAGGGTGCTGCGAAGCGAGGTTCTGGGCACGCGCGATTGCGTCGGCTTCTTCTAGATGGGCGGAATCGTCAACGCCGACGATCCTTCCATTCTCGCCTATGAAGTAGATTCGGTGTTCGGTCATGGCGAGCTCTCCGGTAAACAGGCGGGAGCGCTCTCAGTCTCTCAGCCACCGACGCCCTGGAATTCCCTGGCCGGTGATGATTGGACCCTACCCGAAATGGGTGCCCGCAGATACCCCCTGCACACCCAAATGCGCGTGAGAACACACAAAAACATTGCGTGACGGACAGAAAGCCGGCGTCTCGCCACGATTTTGCCCGCTCGCGCACGTGAATCTTGCCGCGGGAGGAACCAATGGCCGCGCAGCCGATACTCGACCGACGCTCTCTGGGGTTAAAGTTCCTTCTGGTTTGCGTGCTCGCGGTCTTGATGAGCATCCCGGCCTTCGGCGTGTTCGGGCTCATTTCTGAGCGCACTGGCCGTGCCAATAGTGTGGTGGCGGAGATCGGCGCGCGCCTCGGCGGCGAGCAGACTTTGATCGGCCCGATCCTCGTTGCGCCCTATCGCCAAGTCGTTTCCGTGCGCGACGATCAGAACCGCGTCACCCAGCAGATCAACGAAGGCTGGTACGCGGTGTTCGCGCAAACCGGCGCAGCTGCCGCGACGCTCGACACCGATGTCCGCGCGCGCGGCACGCTGTTCAAAGTCCGCACCTACGCCGCGGATGTCGCATTCAACGCCGCCTTCGATTTATCGCGGGAGCCATCGGCCGCGCCAGAAGGCGCAACGGTCGATTGGTCGCGCGCCGCGCTCGTGATCGGCGTTTCCGATACGCGCGGCGTGGTCGAGGCCGCAAACATTCAGCTCGAAGGGGGCGCTGCGCTCCCGATCGAACCTGGCTCGGCCTATGCCGGCATCTTTCCAAATCTCTTCGGCGGATCGGGCGAGCCGATGCGCTGGCTCGCGGTTGACGCCGCCTCGTTCGCGCGTCCCGGCGCGACGTTCTCGCTCTCGACGCGGCTTCGCGTCACCGGCGTCGAAAGCTTTTCGCTCACCGCGTTCGCGCGCACGACCGATCTGCGCATGCAGGGCGATTGGGAGGACGTCGGCTACTTCGGGGACTTCGCGGCGGAGAGCCTGGAAGCAGAAACGCCCGATCCGGACTACGCGCTCAAAGGCACGCCTCCCGTTGCGCAGCCTGAAGGCTTCGCCGCGCGCTGGTCGATCCCGTTCGTGCGCCGCAACCTCGCCGATGCGGGGCCGACGCAGAACCTCGATCTCTCACGCCAAGTGGTGACGACGCGCTTTGTCGATACAACAAACCCGTATCAAGCCGTCACGCGCTCGCTCAAATACGCGCTGTTGTTCATCGGCGTCGTCTTCCTCGCGTACTTCCTGTTTGAGGCCACCAGCGATACGCGCGTCCACCCCGCGCAATACGTGCTCGTGGGCCTGGCGCAGATCATCTTTTACCTGCTGCTGCTCGCCATCGCTGAGCGCATTGGCTTCAACTGGGCGTTCTTGGTCGCGGCTGTCGCAACGGTCGGTTTGATTGGCTGGTACGCCGGCGCGGTGTTCAAGAGCCGCACCCGCCAATACGCCGCCATCGCCGCGTTCTCGCTGCTCTACGCGCTGATCTACGTGCTGATGAGCCTCGAAGACTTCGCGCTCCTCGTCGGCGCGGTCGCGGCCTTCGTCGCCATCGCCGCCGTGATGTGGTTCACCCGCAACCTCGATTGGTACGGCTTGGGCCTGACCGAAAAGCGCACGCCGCCGCCCGCGCCGTAGATTTCAGAACGCTCCCCGGACAGCGCATCGCGCTGATCCGGGGTCCAGGGCCACGCGTGCTACATTTGCCCTAGGCCCCGGCTCTCCGCTCCGCTACGGCCGGGGAGCGTGCGTTTAAGCGTCGGGGCGAAATTCATGTGGAAGCTCGGAATCATCGGCGGCTCAGGGCTCTACGATCTGCCAGGCCTCGATGCGCCGAATTTGATTGAAACGCCGTGGGGCGAAAGCGTGGCCGTTGTGGAAGGCGCGATCGCCGGCGTTGAGATCGTGTTTCTGCCGCGCCATGGCGCAGGGCACATCCATGCGCCCCACACGATCAACTATCGCGCACACATCGATGCGCTAAAGCGCGCGGGCGTCACGGACATCGTCGCGCTCTCGGCGTGCGGATCGCTGCGGGAAGACTTGCCGCCCGGCGCGTTCGTGCTGGTCGATCAGTACATCGATCGCACCATCCACCGCGAAAAGAGCTTCTACGGCGAAGGCTGTGTCGCGCACGTGTCGATGGCCGATCCAACGTGCCCGCGTCTCTCCGCCCTCGCCGCAAACGCGGCTGAGAAGGCCGGCGCCAAAGTCACGCGCGGCGGAACCTATCTGGCGATGGAAGGACCGCAATTTTCCTCGCGCGCGGAATCGCGGCTCTACCGCAGCTGGGGATGCGACGTGATCGGCATGACGGGCATGCCAGAAGCCAAACTCGCGCGCGAAGCCGAGCTTCCGTACGCGAGCGTTGCGATGGTGACGGACTACGATTGCTGGCGCGAAGGGGAGGAAGCCTCCGTCACGGAGATCGTCGCCGTCCTCCAAGAAAACGCCGGCAAGGCCCGCGCGACCATCGCCGCGCTCGCTGAAATCCTCGCGCGCACCGAACGCACGCCATCCCCGATAGACACCTGCCTCGATCACGCCCTCATCACCCCGCCCGCCGCGCGCGATGGCGAAGTCCTGGCCAAACTGGACGCTGTCGCTGGCCGCGTGCTGGGCTAAGCTATCCGCGGAGGGAGGCAGGCATGCGCTATCGGTACGAAGTTCTCACGATGCAGCGCGTCGCGGATCTGGCGCTGCTGACCACGCATTTCGAGCGGAGCGGCGTTCCGCACGCGCTTTTCTCTGGCGCAGGCGCGCTCGGGTTTTCGTCCAACGAAGCGGTCGTGCTGTCCGATCCCGATGGGCCCGATCTCGTGTTCGGCGCCAAGGGTCTCGCCGCGCGCAGTGCGGATAAGATCAGCGCCGTCGCGCGCGGCGCGGGGCGCGTGAAAACCAGCGGCATCTACGTGCATCGATGGTTCACCATCGATCACGGCGCCGAAAACGATTTCGTCGCGCTCTCGCAAGGCGCTTGGCCCGCGTTCGAGCGCGATTACGACACGACGATCTTTGGGCTCTTCGCGGCCGATCGCTCGGCCCGCGACATGGAGGAGGGCGCAACGCGCATGCTCCTTCTCACGCATTACGCGAGCCACGACGTGTGGGAGCAGTCGCGCAACCCCAAGCAAGAAGCGTTCGATAACTTCCGCAAACGGCACGCCATCACACGCTCAACGGTGGCGCGTTCGTCGACGGTCGTCATAGGATGAAGCGCGGCAACGCCGCAAAGGGAGGCATTATGGAAACGCTGTTGCCGCTCGCCGCGGAGATCGGCGCGCGCCTAAAGAAGCGCGAAGAGACCATCGCAATCGCGGAATCTTCTTCCGGCGGTCTCTTGTCGGCCGCGCTGCTCGCCGTGCCGGGCGCGAGCGTCTATTTCCGCTCCGGCGCGGTCGTCTACACCGCCAAAGCGCGCTCGCTCTTGATGGATTTGCACCGCGAGGACGTCGCGGGCATGCGCTCGTCGAGCGAGCCGTATGCGCTCCTCCTCGCGCGCACCGCGCGCGATCGCTTCGCCGCCGATTGGGGCCTTTCAGAAACTGGCGCCGCGGGGCCAACGGGCAACCCGTACGGCGATGCGGCAGGGCACACCTGCGTCGCCGTTGCGGGCCGCGAGCTTGAACTCGTCGCCACGATCGAAACCGGCGATAGCGACCGCGTCGCCAACATGCGCGCGTTCGCGCTCGCGGCGCTCGAATTGCTCGAGCGCGCCACGGCGGAGTAGCCGCGATGGAGCCGGCCGCCACCTCCGTCGATCACGCCGCCGGCGGATTCCTCCGGCACCGCTTCATGCGCGCGCTCGGCGCGTCTTGGAACGTGATCGTCGTGTTCGGCATGCTCGGGCTGATCATCTGGGCGTTCTTTCAGGACGACAGCGATTACGCCGCGCTCGGTCCCGCCGCGCTGCTCGCGTTTCCGATCGTGCTGGTGATCTTCATCTTTCCGATCATCGTCACCGCCGGCGCCTCCGGCGCTATTACGGACGCGATCCACCGGCGCTTGATCGCGCTGCTCGTCTTGATCGTCTCCGCACTGGTCATCTTCGGCGGCCCGGTCGCCATCATCGGCGCCATCGGCGAATTGAGTGGCCTCATGCCTGCCTCGCAGACGGCCGACGAAACGACGACGACTTGGCAGAACTGGGTGCTGGTCGTCGTTCTGGTGTTATCGACGCTCGTGGCGCTCGAAGCGTTCGGTTGGGCCTGGTGGCAGCTCACCACGTCGAAGGAAGGCTTCATGGCCGCGCGCGGCTGGCGTCCGCCGGTGTGGGCGCCATTCAGCACGTATCGCCGGCATCTCGGGCTGCCGCCGTTCATCGCGCAATTCGGGCGTGGGCGCGTGTCGCTCACGTTTCTTTACTTCATCGTGGCGCTGCTCAACACCGGGCTGATCCTCGCGATGTCGATCCCGATCCTGTTGTTCATGGACGCGGAAGATCGCGAAGGCGCGGGCTTTTTCCTCACCATCGGCATCATGCTGCTGCTGATCGTGCTCAATCTTCTGGGCGTGGGGAATTTCTTCGATCGCGTCGCCGATGCGCGCGCCACGCAGCTTTACCAGCGCGTGCGCGATTGGGATGCGCGCGCGCCGATCGTGTTTCTGCGCGCCTTCGATCAGGACGATGCAAAGCTTCCGGCGATGACGCGCGATCCGTTCGTCAAGATGCCCGCCGGCGTCGGCGCGGCCAAAACGCTGGACGAAATTCTGCTCGAACACGCCTCGCCCTACGGTCCCGTGATCGCGATCGGCGATCCGCGCGATCCAACGCCGCCCTTAGGCGCCGCGCGCGTGTTCGCGCCCGGGGACGACAGCAATTGGCAAACCATCGTCAGCCAACTCGTGGGCGCTTCGAAAACCGTGGTGATGTGCCCAACCACAAGCGCGGGCGTGCGTTGGGAGCTGGAGCTCCTTTCGCGCATGGGCGCCGAGAAGCGCACCATCTTCCTCGCCAACCCTGAGATCACCGAGGCCGAAACCGCGCCGCTGTTCGCCACCTTATTCGCGGGCGAGACGTTTCCGCAGCTCAAGCGCGGCCAAACCCCAATCGCGGCCTACCAAGACGCCAAGCGCGGCTGGCGCCTGCTCACCGCCAAACGCCGCAACGTCCAGACCTACACGATCGCCCTCAACATCGCGCTCCAAGCCATGCACGGGCGCGATGGCGTGCCGGCCGCGAAGCCGAAGAAGCAGCGCAAATAAAAAGCGCGGCCCGCAGGCCGCGCTTTCCGTTTCCGATCTGTCGAAGCGCTTAGCCGATCTCGGCCTGGCTGCGCACGATCTTGCCGGCAAGGCCGTACGCGACGGCTTCGTCCGCGAGCATCCAATAGTCGCGGTCGATGTCTTTCTTGATGCGCTCGATCGGCTGGCCGGTCGCTTCCGCGAAGATCTTGTTGAGCCGCTCGCGCATGCGCAGAATTTCGCGCGCTTGGATCTCAACGTCGCTCGCCATGCCGCCGACGCCGCCGCGCGGTTCGTGCAGCAGGAAGCGCGTGTTCGGCAGGCAGAAGCGATCCTGGCGATCGGCCGCGCAGTAGATCAACGCGCCTGCGCTCGCGACCCAGCCTGTGCCGAGCATCCGCACGCGCGGCTTCACGAACTTGATCGCGTCATGGATCATGTCGCCGCTTTCGACGTGCCCGCCCGGCGAGGAGATCACGAACGTGATCGGGTTGTCGTTCTCGGCCGCCAGCGCGAACAGGCGCTCGGTCACCCGGCGGGCCTGAATGTCGTTGACCTCCCCGGTCAGCATCACGACCCGGGCGTTGAACAGCGCCTTCTCCACGATCGCCGGCGCGGGCAGGGCGGGCTCTTGCTTTTCGGATTCGTCGTCGAGGCGGAAGGTCATGGGCGCTCCAGGGAGTGTGCCCCCTAATTAGGGTGCGCCGCGTGGCGGCGGAAGGGGCGCTCTGAACGCCTTGGTTTCACTGAGTTATCCACAGGCGCTTCCCGGCCGAGCGTAGCGAGAGCCGGGACCCAGGCTGGCACTAGCGACTTTTGCCCTGGGCCCCGGATCGGCGCTCCGCGCCGTCCGGGGAGCGAAGGCGTGCTATAAGCGGTCATCGGCCACCCCTCAGGCGACACGTGTACAAGCGCGAGACCTACCGGTTCGAGTTTTGGCGCGGCGACATCGTTCACGCCGTGATCCACCAACAGGGCGAGCCGCTTGTGGATGAGCGCGCGCCCGAATCCGTTCGGTCAAAGGCGCGAACGTCGCGCGATGCGCGCCGGTGCGACTTTGTTCGCGTGATGGTTGGAGAGAACGAGGTTTTTTCGGAGCGTCGTGCTCCTTAGCGACGCCTCAGCGCTTGCGCGCATAAAACTGGATGCCCGCCTTCCAGTTGAACCGGTGCCTAAACACCTCGAGCCCGTGCGCTTCGAAGATCGTCCGCAGGCCCTTGGGCGTGAAATAGGTGCAGTGGCTCGGCGGGCAGAACTCATTCCACTGCGTGATGTCTTTCGGCTTATTCCAGTGCGCCACATCTGGCGTCGTCACGTTGAGCACGCCGCCCTTCACGAGATGGCGCGCAATCGCCGCCACGAACGGCGCCGGGCGCGGCACGTGCTCGATCACTTCGGAGCAATAGATCGCGTCGTACTGGCCAAGCTCGCCGCGCGCCTCGACCTCTTCCAGAAGCCCCACGAAATAGGTGTTCTTCGGAAATTCCTGGCGCGCGAACTCAACGCCCGGCCCATCGGGATCGAGCCCGTAGGCGTCATACCCACGCTCGCGCATCGCCTCGACCATGAAGCCGCCCGAGCACCCGACTTCCAAAAACTTCTTGCCCGTCGTCACGACCGCATCGAGCATCCGCGCGCGTTTGCGCAGCCGCCGCAGCTTCTTTTCTTTCTTCGCGTAGTAGCCAACCTGCGCGCCTGCATACGGATCGTCGTACATGGCGTGGCGATCGGCATCGGTGGGCGGCGGGTCCATGTAAACCGAGCCGCAGCCTTCACAGCGCCAGAGCAGCATGCCCTTATGCGCCGTCTCCGCGGCGCGGGCGGCCACGCCGCAAATCGGGCAGGGCTCGGCCGTTTGGGGCGGCGGGGCGATGGTTTCAGCGGCGCTCATAGCGCCGATCTCATAGGGCTTAAGCCCGGAAAGGGAAGGGTTCGGCCCATATGAGCAGCCTTCAAGCCGCGATCCGCACGATCGCGGACTACCCCAAGCCCGGCATCCTCTTCCGGGACATCACGACCCTTCTTGGTGACGCGCGCGCCTTCCGCCGCGCCGTCGATGAGCTCGTCCAGCCCTTCGCGGGCCGCAAGATCGATAAGGTCGCCGGCATTGAAGCGCGCGGCTTCATTCTCGGCGGCGCCGTCGCGCACCAGCTCAGCGCCGGCTTCACGCCCGTGCGCAAAAAAGGAAAGCTCCCGGCCGCCACGCTCCGCCAGACCTACGCGCTCGAATACGGCGAAGACGAAGTCGAAATTCACGTCGACGCGATCCATCCCGGCGAAACCGTGCTCCTGGTCGATGATCTCATCGCCACCGGCGGCACCGCCGAAGCCGCGATCCAGTTGTTGCGCCGTGCGGGCGCCGAAGTGGTCGGCGCCGCCTTCGTCATCGACCTGCCAGACCTCGGCGGCGCCAAACGCATCGAAGCAATGGGCGCGCCTGTGCACGCGCTCGTCGCGTTTCCGGGTCATTGATCCCCTCCCCCTAGAGGGGGAGGGGCTAGGGGTGGGGGTGAGATCGTAGGGCGCGACCTCTGCGATGTTCTGCGCGCAAATTCTTCTGTCGCGCTTTCGCCCTGCCCCTGCCCCTCCTCCTTCTAGGGGAGGGGAGCCTCAATCAGCGTCCGTTCGTGCTAATCTCCCCCCCATCGCAAGGGGGCTTGCATGGCGGAGCGGCGGAGTTTGCCGGGCTGGGTGCGCAACATTCTGGCGTGGCTGCATCGGTACGAGCGCCCGATCCTGTCGGGCACGGCGCTCGCCGGCATCATCGTGGCGATCCTCACCGGCGCGACCGCGCTCTATCAAGCCGCGCTGCTCGCGAACGAACGCGACACGCCGTACCAAACCGCGCGCTACGTACGTCAACTCGAGGTCACCGAACGCATCGTCGGCGCCGTAGAAGAACAATGGCTGACGCTGGTGAATTTCCGCAACGTGTGCGGTTTGCGCGGACCCGAAGATCCCGCCGCTGAAGCGGATTTCCGCGAATTTCGCGCCGAATTCGAGCGCGGCTCGCAAGAGCTGCACCTCGCTTACGCCGCGGGCCTCGTCAGCTTACCCGAGCGCGTGCATCCCGATCTCAACGCGATCTGGGAGCACAACGAAGATTTCTACGACACAGTCTTTCTTCCGGCGAAGAGCTGCCATTCGTTTTTGAACGCTTATCGCGACAATCACGGCGACGATACCTTCGCGCAAATGCGCCGCCGCGAAGGCGATCTCCGTTGCGCGATGCGCGAGGAAATGGGTGTCGATGTTCTGCCCGCGCCCGACGCTTTGCGCCGCGCGCACGTTGCGCGCAACGAAGAGATCGCCGCGCTGGCCGCCGCCGAAAAACTCGAAATGCCTGAAGCTGCGCCCACACGCGGTGCGCTCACGACATGTGAACGCCGATTGCGCGGCTGGCCCTCCGCGCCGCCCGCCGCAGCGCCCGCAACGGCTGCTACGCCGTAAAACCTCTTGTCATTCCGGACGCGCGCAGCGCGATCCGGAACCCAGGGGCAGACGCCGTGACGCTCACCCCTGGGTTCCGGGTCTCCGCTTCGCTCCGCCCGGAATGACACGTTGGTTTTGCGCGTGTGTGGCGCGCTAAAGTCCGAACACCTTCTTCGCGTTTTCGCCCAACACCGCCGCTTGCCGCGCGGGCGATAAATCCGCCACCGCAGCGCGGATGAGGTTTGGCGCTTCGAGCGTTGAATCGATGTGCGGGTAGTCGCTGCCCCACAGGATGCGGTCTTCGCCGACGAGATCGAGCATCGCGCCGATCGTGCGCTCTTCGGGTTCGGCCACGAAGTAGCAATTGCGGCGGATGTAATCGCTCGGCTTCATCGGCAGCGGCGCGATCGATTGAAACTTGGCGTACTTCTCGTCGAGCCGGTCCATTAGATACGCCGCGAACCCGCAGCCGGCTTCGACGCTCACGATCTTCAGCTTCGGGAAGCGCTCGAACAGATAATCCGTCACCATCGCGGCCATCGCCGGGATCATCTGCCCCGTCGCGCCCAGTCCGAACGAAAACACGGGGCCCGGCTTCGACTCCGCCCACGACGAGAAAATGCTGGTCTGCTGCCCGAAGCGCACGATCACGTGCAGGCATCCGGGCACGCCCGCTTCCTCGCAAATCCGCCAGATCGGATCGAAGTGCGGATCGCTCGGCCGGCGCCCGTCGATCACCTCGGGCGGCACGAAGAGGCCGCGAAAGCCCGCCTTGATGCAGCGCTCCAACTCGCGCGCCGCTTCCTCCACATCGCGCCAGTTCAGCACCGCGATCGGCGCAACGCGCCCGCGCGCGCCTTCGTGAAACTCGCGCTGCCAGGTGTTGTACGCGCGGCAATACGCCGAAGAGAGCTCCAGATCGTCCGTCGGGAAGGGCAGGAGCCCGATGGTCGGAAACAGCACGCCGCAATCGACGCGCCAATCGTTGAGCAATTTCACGCGCTCGCGCGGCTCATAGCTCGCCGGTTCGCACCCGTCTTCATAGGTCAGCCCCGGCTTGAACAGATCGAGCGCATCGCGATGGGCGCCGCCGAGCCCCGCGAGCACGCCCGCCAACACGCTCTGTTCGGCGATGATTAGATGCTGCACGCCCTCGCGCTCTTCGATGCGGATCGCGCGGTCGCGATATTTGGGTTCAAGGTAGCGCTGCCAAAGATCGGCAGGCTCCATCACATGCGAGTCGCAATCGACGACGTAGCTCATTGGCGTCTCCCGCGCCGATTGGATCATTCCGCGGCGAGCTTGTCGAACAGCGCGTTGAACGCGGCGACTGCCGCTGCGGCGCCTTCGCCGTGGCGCCACACGCCGTTCGCCACCGCCAGAAAATCCGCGCCCGCGCGCACCAGCGGCGCACAATTCTCAACCGTGATCCCGCCGATCGCGACGCAGGGAATTTCAGTCATCGCCTGCCAATCTTCGAGCAGCTCCAGCTCCGCGACATGCACGGTCTCTTTCGTGTCGCTTGGAAAGAACGCGCCGAACGCCACGTAGTCCGCGCCAGCTTCCGCCGCTTCCATCGCGAGGTGCTTGGACGCATGGCACGTCACGCCGATCTGCCGGTCCGGCCCCACGATGCGGCGCGCCTCAGCGTACGACGCATCGTTCTGGCCAACATGCACGCCGTCAGCGTCTAATTGCGCCGCCAGATCCGGCCGGTCGTTCAAGATAAACGCTGCGCCCGCGTCCTGGATCACGGGCTTCAGCACGCGCGCGGCCGCAATCACCTCCGCATCGGGCGCGTCCTTCATGCGTAGCTGCACCGCCGCGACGTCCCCCGCCGCGAGCGCCTCGCCCAAGACGCGTGCGAACGCGCCGGTCTCGAATTTCGGAGGCGTGATGAGGTAAAGCCGCGTACGCATGTATTTTCGTTCATACGGCGCTCAGGCTGGCGCGCCTAGCGTCACGCCCATGAGGTGAACACCGGGGCTGAAGAGATAGGGGAACGGGCGATGTGGAAAGCTTTCGCGATCATGACAGCGGCGGGCGCTGGCGCCTTCCTCTTGAGCGCGTGCCAAACGATGAGCGCCGAAGAGTGCAAGGTCGCCGACTGGCGCGCGCTGGGGTTCTCTGACGGCGCGGGCGGCAATTATCGCTTCGACGACCGCCAAGAAGATTGCGCGCGCCGGGGGTTTGCTTCCGATCTCGACGCCTACCGCGTCGGCAACGCTGAAGGCATCCGCCAGTATTGCACGCCGTTCAACGGCTTCCGCCGCGGCCTCGGCGGCGCCAGCTACAACGGCTTTTGCCCGCCCGATCTGCATGAGGGCTTCATGGTCGCGCATGCCGATGGCTATCGCGCCTACCAGGCCAACTACGCGCTCCAGCAAGCCGAGAGCGAGCGCAACCGGCTCGAAGGCCAGCGCAACAACATCGACGGCGACATCCGCAGCAACGAAGATGCGCTCGCCGCCGCCACCACCGACGAAGAGCGCCGCCGCATCCGCAACGAGCTTGGCCGCCTCAACGACGAGCGCCGCCGCGTCAACGACGACATCCGCGTCCAGCTCCGCGAAATCGCGCTGCGCACCGACGCCGTCGAGCGCGTCCGCTTCGACATCGGCCCGATCTACGGCGCTTGGTGATCCGCGGCGCGAACGGGCGGTGCGCGCGTCCCTCCCCGCGAGGGGAGGGTGTCATCGCAGCGAAGCGCGATGACGGGTGGGGCGGCGGCGCCCCATCAGCCGGCTAGTAGCGTCGAGCTTCCGCCCCACCCGTCGCCTGCGGCGACACCCTCCCCTCACGGGGAGGGACGAGGGCAGCCGCGCTTTCCGCTCCGCAAATCTTGGCGCCTTGCCGCGCGCGTCATAGGCTAGCGGGGAAGGCCGTCAGAGCGCCCCCCGGAGGAAGCCCCGTGATCAAGACCCGCATCACTGAAATGTTTGGCGTCGAAACGCCCATCGTCATGGGCGGCATGACAGGCGTTGGTTACGCCCCGCTCGTCGCCGCCGTCGCCAACGCTGGCGCGCTCGGTTTCATCACCGCGCACCATTCGGCCACGAAGGAAGAGCTCCTCAAGGAGATCGACGCGTGCCGCAAGCTGACGGACAAGCCCTTCGGCGTGAACCTCACGTTGCTGCCGTCGCTCAACAAGATTCCGTACGACGATTATCGCGAAGCCATCATCGAGAGCGGCATCAAGATCGTCGAAACCGCCGGCCGCAACCCGACTGACCACCTCCCGTACTTCAAGGATGCGGGCGTGAAGGTCATCCATAAGTGCACGAGCGTTCGCCACTCGATCACCGCCGCCCGCCACGGCATCGACGTGATCTCGATCGACGGTTTCGAATGCGCCGGCCACCCGGGTGAAGACGATATCGGTCTCGTGGTGCTGCTGCCGGCCACCGTCGATGCGCTCGATGGCGTGCCGGTGATCGCGTCGGGCGGCATGGCCGATGGCCGCGGCCTCGCGGCAGCGCTCGCGCTCGGCGCCGAAGGCGTCAACATGGGCACGCGCTTCATGGCCACCAAGGAATGCGCGATCCATGAGAACGTGAAGAAGAAGATCGTCGAAAACACCGAGCGCGATACGCTTCTGACGAACCGCACGCTCCGCAACACCAGCCGCGTCGCGCGCAACGCCGTGTCGGAAGAGGTCGTGAAAATTCAGCAGGACCCGACCAAGACGATCGAAGACGTGCGCCACCTGGTGGCGGGCGTGCGCGGCCGCACCAATGTGATGGGGCAGGGCGATACCGATGGCGGCATCTGGACCGTCGGCCAAAGCCAAGGGCTCATCAAAGACATCCCGACCTGCAAGGAACTCGTCGCCAACATCATGCGCCAGGCCGAAGAGGTCATCGAGCGCAACGCCAAACGCCGCGCGATGGCGTAACCGCACACAAACACAACGATCCAAGGGCGGCGCTCAAGCGCCGCCCTTTTTGTTTTTATCGCCTGAGCCGACGCAAAGCGCAGAGCACAATCCCCTCCCCTAGAGGGGGAGGGGGCAGGGGGAGGGGTGAAAGCACGACGCGTGAAGTTTCGCGCCTTGTCATTCCGGGCGGAGCGTAGCGGAGACCCGGAACCCAGGGGCCACGCGCGCGACATTGGCCCCTGGGTTCCGGATCGCGCTTCGCGCGTCCGGAATGACAAACAGAAGCGAAGCGCCAACCTCTCCACCCATTCCCGGATGCGCCGCAGGCGCAGTCCGGGACCCATAATCACCACGCATGGAGTCTATGGGTCCCGGACTGCCGCTGCGCGGCATCCGGGAATGGGTGTGTTGAATTCGGAGGATAGATCGGACGGCGTCGAAAGAATTTTCGAGGCGCATCAACGCACATCGCATTGCGCCGGGTGGGATCGACGCGCTCTCAATCCGACCGCGCCAAAACGCCCGTACAATGCCGCGCATGACCACCGCAGACGACGCCCCGCAACTCTTCCAGCACAGCCCAGAAGGCTGGCCGCTGGTGCGCCGTCTGATCGAGAACGTCGCTGGCTATTTCGGCAACCCGACCACGATTTACTTTGCCAACCTTCGCCCCGCCGCCGCGCGCAACCGCTTCAAGCTGAAGCAAACGCTCAACCTCATGC
>CAZMCA010000060.1:0-17622 GCA_964564595.1 uncultured Caulobacteraceae bacterium | reverse complement strand
CGTCGGCGACTTGGTTCGTGTCGATCTTCTCGATTAGGGATTTGAGTCCCGCTGCGACGTCTTCTGCGCTTGCTCGAACCGGCGCCGGTACAGCTCCGTCGCCGTCTTCAAATCCATAGGAGGAGCCCACCCCAGCGGACCGTCGATCGCCGTAGATGTCGGGGAAGGGGGCGCTGGCAAGCGACTTGAGCGTGATAAGCGGCTCAGTCGCCGGAGGCAGGACAATAGCGCGCTCAACAGGGACATCGTAACTCGCAGAAGGCGGGGTTGCGCGCTTTTGTTCCCGAGAGAGCGGCGCAACCTGCTGGCCCTTCTTGCGCGTAGCGAATGTGCCGCCACGACGCAATTGCACCGCGCGCGCCTCCATCTCGCCGAGCAGGTTTTGATAGGTCGCGAACGCGGCGGTCTGACGCGCCGTGTTCAGGATGTTCCAGTAGAGATCGCGATCGATGCGCCCGATCTCATCGATGCCGCCTTGGGCGCCCGTGCCCATCACGATCTGATCGAGCGCGCGGGCATAGAAATATTCGTACACTTTCGAGATCAGCGTCGGCTCGCCGAATTGCGCCCATGTCGCTTCGTACATGACGCCTTGCGGCCCGCCGCCGCCCGCAAGGCCCTCGATCCATTGGATCGCGTGCTGCAATTCGTGCAGAACGATTTCAAGCGCCAGCTCGCGCGTCGGCGCGCGCACGTAAAGCATGTCCTGCGTCAAGAACCCGTTCGGCTTCTCGAACTTCGCTGCGTTCATCGGCCCGATGTGCAGCGTCAGGCGCAGCGATCCGAGCACCGGGTACGCCGCGAACAACGCCTCAAAATTCAGAAACGCATCGATGTCGCCCGAGTAGTAAACGACCTCGCCGAGATGTGTCGAAGAAGCATACCGATCGAGCGTCTTGTGTTTCCAATCGGCTTCACTGTCATCGATTTCCCAGCGCCACATACCATCTGGTGCGCGCTCCCAGCCCGTCGCCTGCCAAATCTTCTCTTTGCTTTCGCCGTTCGCATCCATCGTGCGCGCGGTCTGCAGCGTGTGCAGCGGCGCGCCGATCGCATTCACGCCGCCAAAATGCGCGTAAGGGTCTTCACTGATCTCGATATAGCGCTCGCGAAACTTCTTAGGCGGCACCGGCCATTGCTCGCCAACAGCGCCGATCAGGACGTAATCGCCCTTCTTCGCGTCAACCGGCCCTTCGAGCGTTTGGATCGTGCGCGGCGCATCGAGCCGGTAATAGCCGACAACCGCGTCGCGACGCTTGCGGTAGCGGCCCGAGCCATCGCTCTCATACGTCGCCTCGAAGATGTCACGGCGCACCGGGCGCGCATCGCCCTCCGCTTCACCGACAACCATGTCGCGGCCAGCGCGCGCCTGCAGCGTCGCGCCCCAGCTTGTCGTGAATTCCGCGTCTTCCGTCGCTTCACGCGCCGACACCGCAACAGCATCGCCGCCGCGCGGGCGCGCGACGCGGATCGCATCGCGCGGCGTTTCGTTCACCGGAATATCCGCCGCCACATTATCGAGTCGCGAATAAATCTGCTCGCGCAATGGACGCGCCGTCAGATCGCCGAACGGGCCGCGCACATCGAGCCCGATCGCATCGATCAAGTCCATCGGACGAACGCCGGTGCGCTTCGCCCATGCAATGATGTTGCTCGCGATGAGCTGCGCATAGCTGCGGTTCGCGCTGCCGACATAAGCGTCCGCTTCCGACAGCATTGTCTCGATCCGATCGACGACTTCGGCTTGCTCGCTTCGCGCCGCTTCGATCTGCGCATGAATGCGGCGCGCCTCGCCGACAGCGCGTTCGAGATCGACGCCGATCTCAATGCGTGCCTGCACTTCGGCTGGCGTCATTTCGTTCGGCCCGATCCGAACGTGCTCGCGAAGCGCCGCATCGGCCTGCGTACCTGCGATCTGGCTTGCGTATGTGCCAGCCGGAATCGTGATCTCGCCGCCCGTATCGATCGCCGCCTGCAGCGCCTCGCGGCCCACGCCGCGGAGCTGATCGGCGACCTCCATCGGATCTTGATCGCGGTCCTGAAAGAAGGCCGCAAAGCGCCCGCCGTCGATCCGCACTTCGGCCAGCGGCCCATCTTCCGTCAGCCGGTCGACCGCTTCGGCATAGCGCCGGGCCGAGCGGCCGCGCAGCTTTGAGGCGGTCGACCCTTCGGCCAGCGCCTCGAACATCTCGCCCTGCAGCCGGGCGCGGCGCACGTCTTGGAGCTCGAAACCGGCGTTGACGCCCGACGGGGCCGAGCCGAGCGCCGACCCCAGCACCATCGCGACAGAGAAGGCCGACCACAGCCGATCGGCGATCTGCTCCGGCGTCGCCCCCTCGAATTCGCCGCCCTGCTCCGCCTGGGCCGCGAGCCCCTGGAAGATCGTCACGGTTTCCTGCGAAACCTCCTCGATCCCCTCATTGACGCCCGCCAAGGCGACCCGGCCCGCAAAACGACCCGCTACATCGCGCACAGCGGCCCGCCTGATGGCGTCGCGCACGGGGGCCTCTAAGATGCGCGCGGCCAGCCGATCGAGCCCCACGGCCTTCCCGCCCGTCGCCGTGGCCCCAAATTCGATCGCGGCATGCATGATGCCGACTTCGTTCGCCCGGCGCCCGGCGATCTCGGGATCGAGCGGGTTGCCGTTGACGTCCCGCATCGCCAGGAATTCGCGATAGGCGTCGCCCGCGCCCTGCTCAGCCGTGAAGCCCAAGCCCCCACGCACCGCCCCGCCGCCCACGCCCGTCGCAACCCCAACAGCCGCGATCGGCGCCACGACGGCCCGGCTGACGCCCTCCCGCACCGTGAGCGGGCGCGGCTCATCGCCGTACACCTGATCGATCGCCTGACGCGCGTCTCGCACCGCCCGGCGCGCCGACGCCTCAACGGCGCCGAAGAGTTGGGGGACGGTCGCGACCAGATCGCCCCACAGGCCGGTGCGCGGCTCCCGATCGGCCTGCCAATCCAGCGCCTTCAACCGGCGCCGATCCGTCTCAGTGAAAGGCTGCGCATCATAGGCGCGCGTCGAATAGGGATTCTGGCGGTAGCGAAGCCGATTGGCCTCGATGTTGCGCTCGCCGCGTTGGTAGTGCTGACCCCACACATCCATCGCCGTGCGCGAGACGCTTTCCCACAGCGAGAGCGGACGCACGTCATCGCGCGCTTCCGCCGCGTTCTCAGGATCGGCGAGATAGGCGCGCAAGCGCGGCGACACATCCAGAATTTCAAACTCACGCTGCGAGCGCGGCGCATTCATCATGCCGGGAATGTCGCCCGCAAAGATGTTGCCCGTTGCCTCGCGCGCGCGCCGCGCCGCCGTCGCCTCATCAGGCGACATCGCGTTCGGCCCGCTGATATTCTCGCGCGCGCGATTGGTTTCGTCTTCCTCGCGAAGACGGCGCAGCGTCAGCCCATAATCGGCCATTAGTCTTCGTCTCGCACTGTAAGCGCCGAATATTCGGACTCGATCTCTTCGACCGTCGGTTCGCGCCGATGCCGCGTGTAGAAATCGCGCGCGATGCGATCGGCTTCCCATTGCGGGATGTTGCCGATCGTGATGCGGATGCGCGGCGCGTCACGCCCACCAAGATTTGTGCTGCCGATACGCAAGCCGCCTTCGCGCACGATGCGGTTCTCGAACACGCGCTCGCCGCCCGCGCTCAGGAGCGCGGAATTCACGATCTGCTCGCGCTCCTGCATCGTCGGCTGGCGCGCGTTTTGCTGCACGAAGCGGCGCGTCGCGCGCATCAGGAACGTGCGGAAACGCCCGCGCCGTTGCGCGTCGGCCTGGTTATTTCCAGTGATGCGCACGCCGCGCGCCGCCGCCATACCCTCTGCGATCGCCCAAACTTCCGTGAAGGATTGATCGACGAGATCGTCGCCGCCATCGGTCGCGGGCGCGAGGCCGCGCCGATATTGCTGCTGACGCAGCACCGCCGCGCGATCATCCGCGTTCATCAGCGGCAGAAGCGGCGTCAGATCGGCGCGCGCGAAGCCAGCGGGATTCTCCACCGCGTCAGCGAGGATGCGATCGCGCACCGCCTCGCTTTCCTCGCTCGCGATTGAGCCGCCGCCCCTACCAGCTCGCGCGCGAATGTAGTCACGAAGATCGTTCATGCGCTCAGCGCGCGTAAGCACATCGCGAACACCGGCAGAAAGGCCGTCAAGCGAGCCGCCGCCTTCGAGATGAACAAGCGCCTGCTCCATCGCCGAACGCACGCTGTTTTCACGCGCACGATCATTGTTGGAGCTGCGGGCGCTCAGGCGATCCGTTACCGTGTCTTGAAGAACCGGATCATCGATCTCGCGCGCCATTTCATAAGCGACGGCAAGGTTGCCCCCGCTTTCTGCCCAAATACGCTCTTCTTCGCTCTGCGCCCGCGCACGCATTCCACGCGTGCGCTCGAATTCGAGCGCCGTGTTGCGGGCGCGCACAAGGCGCTCCGCCGCATCATCCGCCGCGAGAATGCCGCGCGCTTGCGCCGTCGCAAGCTGACCCTCGATCGCCTGCATCGCCAGCGCGCGCGCTTCCGGCGTTGAATTATCGTCCTGCAGCGCTGCTTCCGCCGTCTGCAGGTTCGTGATCAGACCCGCCCGCGCCATCTCAACGCCGCGCTGGCGCGAGAGATTGGAGATCGCTTGCTGCGCTCGATACGTGTTTTCGTTCGCACGCTGTTGCCACAGATTGCGCGCGCGCTGCGACGAGAGGCTTTCAAGGTTGCGCGCCGTGATCTCGCCAGCCTGATCAGCGAAGCGCTGCTCGAACGTCTCGTAATCGGTATCGTTCTCGAACGTCGCCGTCAGCGCATCGATCTCTTTGCGTTGGCGCATCTCCGCGCCGACGATCTCGTTTTCGATCTGCTGATCGTTGATCCGGTTCGTCAGCTCGACGAGCGCCGTGCCCGCGCGGCTAAGCGCGTCCGCGCCCGCAGTGCTGACTTGATCGGCGCGCTGAAACGGAACGGAACGCACTTGGCGCGTGACGCGCGGCGTGACCGTCTGAACCTCGCGTGAAGTTGGAACCGTGACCATCAGCCGATCGCCAAGGCGTTGCTCGCCTGCAGGACTTCCATCGACGACGGCGAGCGCGCGCCGAGCTTGAACGACGAAGACGACGAGGGCGTGCGTCCGCTCGATCCGGTGCCGTACCGATCGCGCCAGGACACAAAGCCCTGCGCCGCTTGCCCGACGGCCAGCAGGCGCGACATCTTCTGCGTCTTCACGCCAGCGGCGTAAGCGGCGTCGCCACTCGCTTTCATCGTCGCGCCGCCATATTCTTTCAGTGTCGCGCCGTATTCCTGATCCTTGGCTTCATCCTCGCTCATTGCGAGCCCAAGCAGTTCATTGATCGTGAGATCGCGCAGCGTGGCGCGCTTGATCGCGGTCGCGGTCTGATCGTTCGATGAAAAGCCGGTCGACGCCAGCGCCACGCGCTGATCGCTCAGGAGGCGCGCGCCTTGCCTGCGATAATCTTCCGCCTCGATCTGGCCCTTGGTGCGCGTCTGACGCGCGATGATGCGCATCTGCGCCGCTTCCGCGCGAGCCGACGCATCGGCGCGGTACGCTTCAAGCTGTTGCTGGCGCCCCGTTTCCCTCGCGGCGTTGCCCTGCTGGATCGTGCCCGCAACCTGCATCCCCGTCCCGACGGCGGATGCGATCGCGACGAGAGGCATGTGCGCCATAAATCCACAACCCGTTTTCTTGCGGGCTAAAGCCCAACCGCTCAACCCACACACGCGCGCGCGGAACGGCCTCATCGACCCAGGCGTAGATCGCGGGCTCGACGGCCATCACCGCATCGAACGTCGTAAGGGCGAGCCTGTGAACGCGGCGGGAACGCGGATCGGCGCGGAAACTTGGCGTGGCGTCCAAAAACGCGATCGGGACGTCAGCCGCCTCGCCTTCCCACCGCACGCCGCCAAGCGCCACGAGGCGCCCCCAATCGTTCCGGTAAGCCCAGCCCACCATCGGCGTCGCCGCGAGCTGCGCATCGGTCGCGGAAAGATCGAGCCCCCATTCGCGCAGGTGGCGCCAGTGCAGCATTTCGAGATGCAGATCGCCGATCATCCCGTCGTCTCCGACAGGTTCACGTTCGGGATCACGGCCAGCACCGTTGCGGGCGCGGGCTTGTCCATCAGCACACAGAAGCGCGCATCCCGTTCGGTCGCGCCTTCGATCGACTGGCTGATCTCATCCGTGATCAGCGTCACCGGCTCATCCATGATCATGCCGTCTTCATATTCGCCGGTCAGCCAATCGATCGCCTCGAAATTGCGGCCATACCCCACAGCGCCGACCGGTGTTTCGAGCACGCACAGGCCAGCGCGCTCGACTTTCTTCTCTTGCCCGAGCGCCGTGCCATAGCGCGCACCGTAGGCGAGCTTCACGCTCTGCCACTTGCCGACATAGTTCAGCCCGACAACCGCGTGCGTGACTTCGTAATTGAGCGTGATCGATCCGCTATCGACGACGCAATCGTCGTGCACGCGGCCGTTCGCCCACACCGCGACCGTCTCGCCCTCCAAGTGATCGAGTCCGCTGATCGTGTCCGTTGCAACGCCATCGTAAACGACCGCCGATTGCACGCGCACGGCCTCGACGGATTCATCGAAATCCTGCGGCGCAAAGCGCTCGCGGAAACGCTTCTCGACGCCGCCGATCACGCGCCGAACGATCACGTCAATGTAGTCTTCTGGCACGCCCGGCGTGACGCACACGCTCTCAAATCCGCCGCCCGTCGGCTCAGTGTAGCGCGACCACGCATAGACCTGCTGATCCGGCTTGAACGTCATCACCGCAAGCTCGCCATCCTGGCGCACACAATAGACGCGCGGTTCAGGCTCCTCCTGATAGGCGATCTCGATAAAGCCGGATGAATTGCTCCCGCGCCCCGCGATGTGCTTGTGCAAGTACGTGAGATCATCGAGCCCGAACTTGTCGCCATTCGGAAAAAGCTGCACGAGGCGCTTCATGTTGCGCGAGATCGCCACGATGCGATCGTCGACAACGATCGGCTGCGCATTCGCCACGCCCTTCGCTTTTCCGCCGCGCAGGTTGACGTTCGACGGCGTGATCGCCTCATCGAGCGCGCTCGATCTGATCTGCATCATCTCGCCGGTTGTGCCGACCATGATGCGATCACTCGTTTCCAGCCAGCGCGACGTGTTCGACGAATTGCCGACGGCCATGCGCCGGTTGCCCGCCTGATCGCTTTCCTCGCCGACCTCGAAGCCCTCGTAATCGTCGCTTTCGCTGAACCAGTACCGATCTTCGCCAACGAGATGCAGGCGATTATCCTGAAACGCGCCAGCAGCGGGCCAGCCCGTATCATCGCCCCAGGAGCCGAGCGACCAAAGCGATGTCGCCGCAGTTGCGCCGAAGCGCTCATCGTCGAAAATTTCCGCCGATACCGATGTCGTCGAATTGTACTGAATGATCTCGCATCGGCCCGTCGTCTCGCCGAGCGAATAGGTCAGCACGACATCCGCAGAGCCAGAGGCCCAGCCCGACGAATTGAGCCGGTAATAGATGATCTGATCATCCAGGCCATCGTTGACGGGCGCCGTTCCTGCCCCGGTGTGCGTCGAATACACCTGCCAGTTCGTCTCGTTTCCAATCGAGCGCTCGATCAACACGTTGCCCGTGAACGTGCCCGTCACTTCGAGCGTGAAAGCGCGATCCGTTCCCGCGCCGACGACACGAATTGAGTCCGTGGTCTGGTTGTTGCCGTTGATGTTGCGCGAACGCACCTGACCGCTGTGCGTCAGCTCGATCAGCTTGCCGACCATGCTCGACGTAAAAACCGCCTCACTGGCGCTGATCGCAACCGATCCGACACGCACGTTTGGCGTCAACGTGATCTCGCGCGTGTTCACCGGCTCAAACGGCCCGCGCTGCGGGCGCAAATAGCGCAGCGACCAATCATAATTTGAGTAGCGTTCGAGCACGCGCGAACGATGATCGGGGTGGAAAAGATAATAGGCGTTGTTCGATTGCCGATAGCGCAGCGACCGGAATTCAGTGTCGGCATAAGGCGACGGAATACGCAGATCGCCGGGCGCCATACGCACCGGATCGAACATCACCGCAGAGCCCGGCTCTTCGAGCTGAACCTGAATGTAGTACGTGCCCGCGCCCGGCGTGACCGTGATCACGTGCGAGCCCGGCATGAACGTCCGCTCCGCCATGATGTTCGCAGACGTGACGCCAGTACCTACCTGCACCTTCACCGGCCTGCGGGTGACGTTGAACGTGAACGTTGCAGCCTTCGTCGTTTCCGCCGTCGTGATCGCCCATCGGCCTTTCGCAATGCCGCCGCTGGCGCAGTAGAGCGTGATTGCGCCGCCCGTCGTGACGACGCTCGATCCGCCCGTCGACGTGTTGTCCGCGCCCGTGCTTACGGTCGCGGCTCCGCCTTCAACCTGCACCGTGCCGCCATCGAGATCGACGCGGATGATGTTGTCCGAGAATTCGAGCGTGAGCGTGTCATCGACGTTGTAGATGAAAGGGCGAACGATCGCGACGCCGCTCGAAGGCGTCTCATCAGAAACAATCGTGCCCGGCGCTTTTGTCATCCCGCCAGCGAGCAGCGGGAAGATGTTTTCCATCACTTCGGCGCACGTCGAATAGACATCGAGATCGACGCGCGCCATCGCCTCTTTGCCGATCTCGCCGCCGTTGAACGAGACAAGCGGGACGTTCATCGCCATGTGGTTTAGCCGTTCTCACGATAGCGCGTGCCGCCGCGCGCCGACATCACGATCGAACCGTGTGGCGTTTGGCGATAGGGCTTTTGCGATGCGTCCCACGTCTTTGCCTTGCGCAGCAGACGCGCGGCGTCCTTCTCGCATTGGTCGCGGCGCTTATCGCGCGCCGTGATGCCGGGCGCTGTGCGGAACGCCAGCTCCGCCGACACCGCATCAGCGAACACGGCGGGCCACATGCCTTCTTGATCGAGTAGGATGCGGCCATAGAACAGGTAGCAAGGCGACAGGTTCGTGAAAATCTTGCCGCCTTCATCGTCGTAATCGAACCGCGCTTGATCGTTCGGATCACCCGACGTGTTGATCATGCGGATCGAAAGAAAATCCGCTGGCTTGGCGTAAGCGTAATCGCGCCCGATCGGCGTTTCATCGAGCAGCGCAAGTTCAGCGCGCGCGCCGCTGAAATTCCACGGATAGATCGACTGCAGGCTTTCGACGACGCGCGGATAGGATTGCGCGAGCTTGCGCGCCCACGACGACGTGTCGTTCGGGCCGCTGATGTTCGGCTCGCCGAGATGATCGAGCGCGCCGTTGAAGACAGAGACGCGCGAGGGCATTAGGCCGCGTCTTTGTTATCGACGGCGGAGCGCATCGACTCGATCGCGGCCAAGCAATCGTGTTGCGAGAAGCATTGCGTCGCGACGATGGTCGCGCCCTTGCGCACGCGCCAAAGGTCTTGCGCGCCCGCCCATTCAAATTTGAAGCCGGGCGGCGGCTCGACCGAGAAATCGTGGCGTTCCAGCTCGACGACGCGGATCACTTTGATCTGCGGCACCACGGCCAGGACGCGGCAGCGCGCCCACCACGTCATGCCTTCGTTCTCGATCTCGATCTCATCGCCGTGCTTGGGCGGCGCCTGCAGGCTCAGGAGATCGGAGAAATAGCCGTCCGCGAAGACGTCCGTCAGCTCGTGCTCGACCGGCACGCGCGCCGCCCAATAGCCCCGTGTGTGGCCCTCGCGATCGATCCGCGCCGCCTTGATCGGGCACTTCTTCGGCGCAGCGCCAGTTTTCGACGCTTCCAGGCGAGCCATATACGTTCTCCACAACAGCAAAAGGGGCAGGCTTCACCCTGCCCCTTCCGTTGTGAACGGCGCGGGAACGCCGCTTAGGTGTTCGTCGCCGTGATCGCGAGCCCGTCGGTCAAGTCAGCGGCGCCGGTAGTGGCGTTGATGCCGAGAACGAAATGGATCGTGAACGTGACGAGGATGTTCGCCGAGCCCGCAGGCGTGATCAATTCAGACTTCGCGGCCGGAATTGAGGTTGTCCAACGGCGCACGAGAACGATGTCGCCCTTCTGCATGCCGTGGCGCTTGGCGTCACTGACATAGCCAGCCGCGTAGATCGTCGCGAGCGAATCGACCGTATCGTAGGCGAAGATTTTCATCGGCACCGGGCCGGGCACTTCGAGCGCAACCCGCATGTGCGTGGTGTCATAACCCATGACAATTGTCCTTAAGAGGTTGATCGAGAGCGGAAGCGCGCAGCGCGCCGCCGCTTAGGTGAACGCCGCCGTATCGTCGTGCAGGTATTGTTGCACGCCGCTCTGCAAGCACATCTTCGCCGCGTGCGTGACTTCGAAACGCACGCCCGAATAGGCGTCCTCGTCGTTCTGGAAGAGGATCGGCGAAGGCTCGCCGCCGAACAGGTGCGCGAGCGCCGACTTGTGCGCGACGTAGCACTTCGCCGACGCCGTGCCCTTGCCGGTGAGCTGCGGCACGACCATCCAGTTGACGCCCATCCAGCGCCGCACTTCGTACTTCGAGCCCGCGCCGGGCGGACCCTTCGAGATGATGCCCGCGTCGCTCACGTAATCCGACGACTTGAATTCCGTGATCCGGCACATCTGCAGGAACATCGACGGGGTGATGAGGCCCCACGTGTCCATGTCGCCGATCGGCACGTCGCGATCCATCAGGCTCTTGAGGATGCCCGAGATGACCGCCAGCGACGACGCGGCAGCGGCGGCGCCCGAGTTTTGAACGTTGGTCGCAGTATCGAGCTGGTCGATGATGACCTGATTGATCTTGCGATTGATCGCGTTCTTGCCGCGAACGTTCATCACCGTGCGCGTGTTCGGATTGGCGCGGAACGCATCGAAATTGTCGATGCGATACTTCGCGTGATCCTGATCGAGCGTGGCCGTCACTTGGCTCAGGCCAAGTTGCAGCGTCGGGATTTTGCCGTCGCGGCCCTTCTTAACCGCTTCTTCGCCAACGCCGACCACGTCGAACTTGACCTGATCGCCGTTCACGAGGCCGTTCGAGTGAACGCAGCGCAGCAATTGCGCCTGATCGACTTCGTAATCGAGCTTGAATTCGTCGCTGTACTGCGTGCGAAATTGCGCAGTGATTTGATTAACGCCAGTCATGGCGCGTCTCCATTAAAACCAAAATGGAGGCGATGCCGGTAAGGTCGCGGGGTAGCCGCTCACGCGGGGCCGCAACGTCCCTTCATTCAAACACGGGGCCGCAAAGCGGGGTGGCCGTGGAGTCTGGCGCGCATCGATCGCCGAGAGGGATGCGCGCGCGACTCTATCGTCTCTATGCTGCGGAGCGCTGTCTTGCGCGCTCCTTCGCATCGAGAAGAACCTTAATCCGAGCCTGCGTTTCCGGCAGGTTGTATGCCTTCATGTCCGTTTGACGGAGCTTCATCAGACGATCGTACTCAGCATCGATCGTCTCGTTTTTGTTGCCGAGCCCGCTCGCAGCCAGGAAGTTTTCGTCTTCCGCGTTGGCGCGGCCGATCGCGGCGAAGGCCTTCACGAAATCGAGATTGTCGCCCAAGAACGAACCATCGTTCAGGCGCATCGCGGCGATCTTCTCGACGCCATCGGCGCCGAAGAATTGCCTCACGGCGGCTTTGTACCAGTTGATGTTTTCGTCTTTGCCAGCGCCCCAAAGCGCCTGCAGCGCGGCATCGGTGTCGCCCGCAACCTTGTCGGCGATCTCGTCAAGCTGGCGCTCCGCTTGGTGCGCCGTCTCGAAATAGATCGCCTGCATCACTTTCGCGACGTTCGCCGGGCGCGGGTCTTTCGCGATCTCCGCATGCAAGCGCGTAAGCGATGCGTTCAGGAACGTCTTGTCGTCTTCCGTGGGCGTGTAGCCCTCCGGCGCTTGGACCTCGACGGCCTTGATGAAGTCCTCGACGGTTTCGGGCACGCCGATCGCCTTGTTGAATTCGGCGATCTGCTCAGGCGTGGCGTTCTCCGGCAGCGCGACCACGCCCTTTGAGCGGATCAACGCCTCCTTCTCCTTCCACGACTTCCACACCGCCGACTCGTCGGTGAAGCGTTCGAGCTGCTTGAGATCGTCAGCGTTCTCGCCCGCCATCTTCGCGCGCCACTCCGCAACAGCGGGCGGCGGCGGAGGCGGCGGAGCGGGCGGCGCCGGAGGAGCCGGGGGCGCGGGTGGGGCCGGAGGCGCAGGCGGAGAGCCGCCACCCGGAACTTCCTCATCCGGTCGACGTGTGAAGCGTTGCGCGAAATTGTGGCCGCGAATTTTCATGCTGATCGTCTAAGCGCGCCGCTGTGAACGGCATGGGAACGCCGCTCAGCCGTTTTCATCCGACTTGTGGATCACACCGCCAAAATGCACGACCGCGCCGTCAGCGAGCGCCGTAAGCGCAACGCCGACGGCATGCGCGCCCTGCCTCACGCCGCCGATGCGCGGATCGAGATCGAACGTCGATCGCGTCACGCCGCACAGCTCGCCCAGGATGTACGCCATTGCGGCTTTCTGCTCGCCCGGCCCAGCGTTGCCGCGCGCCACGTGCTGCAACGCCTGCAGTTCGTGCGTCGACGGCGCCCGCGCGCCGAGCACCACAAGCAGGTTGTGCGTGGGATCGACCGGCTTTTCGATGTGCGGCTTGCGCTCAGGCTGCGGGGGCATCGGGCACCCGCTCATAAACAGCCGGGCAATGCGAGCACGCCAGCATCAGCATCGTCTCGCCGCCCGCCGTGCGTCGACGACGCCATGACAGCATGCCGCGCTTGCATCGATCGCACGCATCACCGGCCCGATGTTCGACGACAGCTTGCATCACACGCCTCCTCGCGCTGCGACTGCGATCGGATCAGCGGGCGGCAGCGCGACCGGCGCGCCCGGCTTACCCTTCTCCGAATGATCGAGCGCGGATGCGAGATTGGCCGCGTCCGTCATTGCTTGCGCTTGTTGTTTTTGTTGTCGAAGCGCCGCGACATCATCGGGCGCCAGCAGGAATTCAGCCGGGCCGAGCCCTTCAAGGCCCGCTCGCGTCGCTTCATCCCAATCGTAGTGATCAGCCGCGCCCGGATTGAGCCCGCTCGCCACCTGCTCGCCGATGAACGCCGTCTGCATCCTGATCTGTTCAGTGCGCAGCTTGCGGAACGCGATCGAGAGCGGCGTTTCAAACTCAAAGCGGACCTCCGCGCCTTGCAATTCTTCGGGCGGCTCATCGAATGCGCCGTAGGGATTGGCCGGGCCGTCCGCTTCGAGCGCGCGCTGAAACACGCCTTCCATCAGGAAGCCGTTTTCCGCCTCCATCGGTTCGAAGATCGGCGCGGCGCTGCGCACGTATTCCTCGATCCGTTCATTGACCTCCGTCGCCGTCATCTTGCCGCTATCGAGCGGCGGCAATTTCAGCAGGTTTTGAAAGAACGCCCGGCCCATGAACAGACGGCGCTCCGCCGTCCATTGCATGCCCCAATCAGGACGCCCGACTTCGAGCGCCGTGACCGGCGCGCGCCCATTGGTCGACGCCAGCATGTCAGGATCGAACGTGATGAGGCCCGTCGCCTTGAGCGAGATGTCGTTGACGCCTTCATCGGGCACGATCAACGGCGGGTTCACCAGCTTTTCGAGACTATCGATGATCGCGATCTGCGCAGACTGCAGCATGCGCGCGTCGGCGAGCGCGACGCTTGTGCAGGGTGAGCGGCCCCACTTCTCGCCGCTCACGTTCATCCAGCGGCGCACGAGATACGGCCACGTCTTGAAGTAAGCCGCCGCAGCGCCAGGCGCTTTCAGTTCGTGCTTCTCTTCCTCGTGCACATAGACCACCGCCCAGCGCGCGCTATTGGACGGGATGCGGCCCCAGTACTTCTCGCGCGGAATAACGCCGCGCAGGATTGTGATCTCCTCGTGCGCGTTCTTCTCGTGCGCCTTCTTCATCTTGTCCGACAGCGCGTCATAGCCGAACATTTCGATGAGCTGCGCATAGGAGCGCGTCATGCGCTCATACATCTCATCGATCACGCCGTTCGAATTTTCGTACCACGCGCAATCGCGCAGGTGCAGACAGCGGAAAATGACGCCCGTGCGCTGCTTGGTTTCAGGATCAGTGAGATAGCTATGCGTGACGACGCTTGTGCCGAACGTCACATAGTCGTTGTCACTCTGCGACATCGCAGCGGTGAAGTTCGCGTGCGTGGCATACACGATCTCGCGCATCGTGAGCGTCGACGTCTCGCACCACTTCGAGACGTGATCACGCTTGTTGAGCGCCGACAGAAACGCCTTGGCCTTGAACCATGACTGCCCGCGCGGGCGGATCATCGAGCCGATTTGGTTCGCCAGATCGCGGCGCAGGATGATCGGCTCGCCGTCGAAGATCAGATCATATTGCTCAGCGCCCGCCATGCGCTGCGTCTGGAAATCGGCGCGCTCAGGATAGAAGACTTCGGCGATCGCCTGACACAGCAGCCGGAAGTTCGCGAAATTGTCGAACGCGGCTTTGCCGCGCCGCACCAGTTCAGCGCAATCGTACTCACGACGCGCTAAGGCGATCGGATCGACCGGCGCTGACGCACGCGGCGCAGCATATCCGTCAGCGGGATAGGCCATTTACCGGCCATAGCCCAGGATGCGCGACATCCGGTTCGGCGCATTGCCCGCCCGGCTGACCACCGTCACGGCGCCGTCGGCGACTTGGCCGTTGAGGATCGTCGACGATCTGCCGCGACGCTTCGCTTCGGCCTTCTCCGCCAGTTCTTGCGCGGCCCGCACAGGACGTTCGGCCTGCGGCGTCCCAGCCACCGGCAGCGTCGCCGGTTGCGGCGGCGGAGGCGGCTCCACAACGACGGGCGGCGGCGGCGGCTTTCTTTTGAACATGGTGACGCCCTAACGAGAATACCTCGCTCTGGCACTCGCATAGGACGTGTGAACGACGGGGGAACGCGCGCCGCCACGCTTGCGCCCCAGGCGCTTACTCGAAGGCCGTTCGGCGCGATCGAGCGGATCAGCTTCTGCCCAGGCGTAAGCGAACGTATCGAGAATCGTCGGCGAGCGCCCGATGCGCGCGATGATGTCTTCCTTCGGCTCGATCTGGATGATGCGCCCGCGCAGGATGAAGCGCACCGTCGACAATTCTTGGATGATGCGGCGCGTGAGATCGCCGCCATTGATCGCAACGTCGTCGCCCTCATCAGGATCAAGCGCCTCGCGCAGAGCCCAAATGTACTCAGCGCGCTTGTTGGCGAATTCGTATTTGATCTTGCCCTTCGTGCGCTTGTTTGACGCCATCGACATGCCGAGCGCCTTGCAAGCGTAGTGCTCTTCCAAGTGCTCGACGATGCCGTTGCCCCAGCCGCCCGTACAATCGATGTTGAGCTGCGGATCATCTTCGATGTTCTCGATGATGTAGGCGGCGCTTTTGCGCGGCTTCTTGAAATCGAGCCCTTCCGTTTCAAGGATCGGCTCATCGAAGAACGTGCCGCGCAACGGCGCGATGCCGAATTCGTCCTTGCCTCCGCCGTTCGGATCGATGCCGACCGCCGTCATCGGCCCGGTGTCTAAATCCTTGCGCTTCTTGCCGCGATCGAGCGCGGCCATGATCCAATCCGTCGGAATGACCTGCATCGGATTGTCTTTAAGCGCGGCGTTGAACTTGCCCTCGTACATCGCCGCGCGCAGCTCTTTCGGCAGCGCCGCAAGCGCATCGCCATACCCGGTTTCATTGAGATCAGGATTATCGGCGAGCGAGGATCGAATGAACGTGCGCGAGCGCGGGCGGATGATGCGGCCCTTATCGTCTTCCTCTTCCCAATCCGCATCGACTTCCGTGTCGACGCCCTCGACGCTGGCGTACCAGCGCAGCTCGCCATCTTCCGCAGGATTTGGATGCCGGTCATCGAGCCACGCGCCCCAGCGATCGATGAGCCAGAGCCCTTCCGGCGTGACGGGCGGGTTGCTGGCGCCGACAATGCGCTTACGCTGATTTGGATCGACGCTGCGCAGCCAGCCGTTGACCGTCAGGTATCCATCTTGTGCGAATTGCGCCAGCTCATCCCATAGCTTCGCCGACGCCGGTCGACCCTGATAGTGTTGCCACGCGCCCGGCGTCGCCATCGCGCCGAACTCGATCGTGCGCATCTTGCCGCCGATGATGCGCTGAAACGTATGCAGATCGCCGCGATAGCCCTTAGGCGGCGCAGCAATGCCGTCCAAAATCTCGCCGAGACGGCGCACGAGCGCGACGCGATCGTTGTGCTGCAGGCGAAAAATCTGACTGACGTCGTGTTCATTGAGCGCCAGACCGATCAGCAACTCAGACTTGCCGCCGCCCGCTTCACCGCCGAACAGCAGCTCATCGGCAGGGCTGAAATACGCCATCGTCTGCGGCCCAGGATTGGGCACCCACGGATAATCGCCGATCGTCGATGCGATCGCCGCGTCAGCTTCCGCCTTCTCGTCGCCCTGCAGCGCGCCGTAAGCGGCGATGATCTTATCGAGATCGCTCACGGCGCTGCGGGCGACTCAGTCGTCCAGTCTTCCCATGGTGCGCGCTCCTTCGGAGTCCCGAACCATTGTGTGCCGACGAGATGATGCGGGCGTGAATTGCGGTCGAGCACTTCGATGCGGGCAACTACCCTGCCCTGCTTATCCCGCGCCTCGATCACGTTGTTCGCGAAAGACACGTCTTCGCCGCGAGCCTGCAGCTCGACGTTGTTCGAAGCGCCGCCAGGGCTTGCGATGAACGCCCACACAGCGCCCGGCCTCGGCGCGCTATGTGTGGCTCCAATGAATGCGATCGCGATGCCTAGAGCCGCGATGCTCAGACCGAGGGGGACTATCACCGCACTTCCTCCATCCACTTACGGCGCGCCTCCGCCGTCATTTCCAGCCAATTCGACGGCCAGCCATAGTGCTCGATCGTGATCGAGAGCTTGCGGTGCTGGTCGGTAAGAAACTTATCCATCCGCGCCGGATCATGCGGCTTATTCCAGTCGACGCCTTTACTGATGCACAGCTCAATGCACTCACGGCGCTCGACGGCGACATCCCAGGTGTCCGCGCGATCGATCCATTGTGAGAGCGTTGAGATCGCGTCACGCGCTGCGTCTGGCAACTCAGCGACGCGCTGCGCGTGTTGATGTGCGCGCTCTTTGATCTCTTCGTCGGATAGAGCGCGGATCACGCTGGCCTCCCGCGCCGTTGCTCGCCGATCGGACGGCCAATCGCCGCCTGCCATGCGCGCCGATAATCGCTGTACGCATCGCGCAACGTCGCATCATCGGATGGTTGCAGGCGCACCCGATACTTCATCTCGACGAAGATCGGCCACTGCAGGTTGATGCGTGCGAGCGAGATCATCGCCCGTCATCCAGCGTCGCGTCGCGCGCATTCATGCGAGCTTCGAGCGCATCGATGCGCTTACTTTCGCGATCGCCCATCCAGCACACGAACATCAAGACGATCGCCACGACGATCAAAATGACGCGTTCCCAATAAATCTCCATCACCCGCGCTCCATCACTTCAGGATCGTATTGCCGCTTGAACGGCGCTTCGACGTGCGAAAGATCGCTCCCCGCCTCCTCGATCCATAGCTCGCCGTATGTGCCGAGCTTGAATGCGCCGTTGTTCATGTAACGCAGCCGACCGG
>CAZMCA010000059.1:0-17799 GCA_964564595.1 uncultured Caulobacteraceae bacterium | reverse complement strand
CGGCGCATCGGCCGCGGCCGCCGGGCCCGGGCCACGCCGGTAGTAGTCACGCCGGCGAAACCGCCGGCCGCTCACGGCGGCGAGCAGCTCTGGCGGCGGCTCGCGGCCCGTGGCGGCGAACGCCTGCAGCGCCTCGAGCGCCTTGCTGCGCTGGCGGCTATCGAGCCAGGCCGTCCAGGCCCCCAGGACCATGCCGAAGATCGGCACAGCAAAAGCCGCCAGAACGATCAGCAACCACGGAGATTCACGGAAGATTTCGAGCACGGAGGCTCTCCTTAACCTTGCGGGGCGGCCTCTAACCGTCCGTATTCGCCCTTAGTCGCCGCGACCTGGGCGCGCGGATGCGATCTTGGCGCGGCCTGACCTTGTAGGGAATTTGGCCGGCCTCCAATGGGTCACGTCGATGGGGCGGGCTTACGCCGGCTCGAACAGCTCGATCAGATTGCCCGAGGGGTCCTCGACCAGCACTTGCCGCCCGCCCGGCCCGATCACGACCGGCCCCCGCAAGTTGATCCCGTTGGCGTCCAGCCGCTTCAGCACCGGATCGAGCCCCGCGACGGTGAGCACCATCCGGTTCCAGCCGCCCGGCTCTGGCGTTGCGCCATTCGGCAAGGGGCGCCCGGCCGAAGAACTCGGCCCAGCCAGCCAAAGCGTCGCGTCGCCGTTCTTCACGATCGCCATGGCATCGCCGTAGCGCTTCTCCAGCGTGAAGCCGAGTTGCAGCGTGTAGAACAGCAACGCGGAATCGACGTCGCTCACGAGATAGCGCACCGCCGCCATCAGAAGTTCACGCGGCTCGTGATCGCACCATCGACGACCATGTTGATGCCCGTGGTGAACGAAGACGCCGGGCTCGAGAGAAACGCGGTGGCGTTCGCGATGTCTTGCGGGCTCGCCATCCGGCCCATCGGGTTGCGCGCCATCGTGGCTTTGAACATGTCCGGCATGCCCTGCTCGATCATGTTCCACACGCCGCCCTTGAAATAGACCGTGCCCGGCGAGACGACATTGATGCGCACATGGTTCTTCGCGTTCTCCTTCGCGAGCCCCTTGGCGAAGTGAATCTGCGCGGCTTTCAGCGCGCCATACGAATTGGCGTTGCTCGTTTCCGCCGCCGAGACGGACGAGATGATCGTCACCGACGCATCGCCGGTCTTCTTGGCCGCTTCCGTGAGATGCGGCAGCGCTGCGTCGATGGCGCGCTGCACGCCCATCACGTCGATCGCGAACATATCGGCCCAGGCCTGTTCGGTGTTGCCTTGCGCAAGCGCGCTCGCGTTGCACACGAGAATATCGAGGCCGCCAAGCTCGCCCGCAACCTTGCCGATCCACGCTTTGAGCGCCGGCCCATCCGCAATATCGACCGCCCCGCCAATGGCGCGCACGCCGCGCGCCGCGAGCGCCGGTACGGCTTCATCGAGTTCGTTCTGCTTGCGCGCGCAGATCGCCACGTCGGCGCCTTCGGCCGCCAGCGTTTCCGCAATCGCGCGCCCAATCCCGCGCGTGCCGCCCGTAACGATCGCCCGTTTGCCCTTCAGTCCCAAATCCATGACGCGCCTCTCTGTTTGGCGGCGATAAAGCACGCTGGCGCGCGCCGCGCCAACTCCGGTAGGTTCGCGCCATGAACTTCCGCTCCGACAACACCGCCGCCGCCGCGGGCGAGATCATGGCCGCGCTCGCCGCCGCCAACGATGGCCGCGCGCCGTCCTACGGCGAAGACGCACTGACCAAGCGCGTCACGCAGCGCTTCTGCGAGCTGTTTGAAACCGATGTCTCCGTCTTCCTCACCGCCACCGGCACCGCCGCGAATGCGATTTCGATCGCCGCGCTGACCGATCCCTGGGGCGCCGTGCTCTGCCACCGCGAAGCGCATATCGAGACCGACGAATGCGGCGCGCCGGAATTCTTCTCCAATGGCGCAAAGCTCGTGCTGATCGGCGGGCCCGCCGCGAAGATCGCGCCCGACGGTCTCCGCGAAGCGCTCACGCGCAATCAGCGCGGCGTGCACTCCGTGCTGCCCCAAGCGCTTTCGATCACCAACGCCACGGAACGCGGCGGCGCCTATTCACCGGAAGACGTCGCCGCGCTTTCTGAGATCGCGCGCGGCGCAAATCTTGGCGTGCACATGGATGGCGCACGCTTCGCCAACGCCGTCGCGCACCTCAAATGCTCACCCGCCGACCTCACGCATCGCGCAGGCGTCGATGTGATGAGCTTCGGGGCCACCAAGAACGGCGCGCTCGGCGCCGAAGCCGTGATCGTGTTCAACAAAGCGCGCGTCGGCGATGTCGCGCGCCTGCGCAAACGCAGCGGGCACCTGCTCTCCAAACACCGCTTCGTCGCCGCGCAGATGGACGCTTATCTCGCCAACGGCCTGTGGCTCACGCTCGCGCAGCGCGCCAACCGCCTCGCCGCGCGCATCGCCGAAGCGGCCGGCGATTGGCTCTCGCATCCCTGCGAGAGCAACAACGTCTTCATCAATCCGGGCGCCGAAATCCTCACCGCTTTGCGCGCCGCGGGCGCCGAATTTTACGACTGGGTCGGCGAAGGCTCCGGCGAAGCACGCCTCGTCGTCAGTTGGGATCAGAAGGAAGACGACGTGACCAGGTTGGTCGCGGAAATCGGCAAGCTGAAGCGCTGACACGCCCCGGATCGCCGGCGCCCTCGCCGGCACAGCGCGGCGCTGGCGGCCGCGGGCGCCGGCGGTCCGCTTGCAGCGCTAGCTCTTGCCGAGATCGCGTGACCGCTGCGCCGCCGCGCTCACAGCTTTGCGCATCAGCGGCCCAAGCCCGTCTCCCGCCGCGAGCACGTCGAGCGCCGCTTCGGTCGTGCCGCCGGGCGAGGTGACTTGTTTGCGCAGCGCCGAAGGCGAAGCGCCCGGCTCCAGCATCAGCGCGCCCGCGCCCGCGACAGTGCGCTGCGCCAAACGGGCCGCGACATCGGGATCGAGCCCTTCAAGTTCGCCCGCGCGCGCGAGCACTTCAGCAAGTAAAAAGACGTAAGCCGGCCCAGACCCGCTCACCGCCGTCACCACATCCATCAGCCGTTCCGCCGGCAAGGGCTCCACCGCGCCAAGCGGTTCGAGCAATTGCTCAGCAAGCTGGCGATCTTCAACCGAGCACGCGGACGCGGCGACATAGGCCGTGATCCCCTGCCCGATCTGCCCGGGCGTATTCGGCATCGCGCGGATCACGCGATCGGCGCCAAGCTCCTTCGCGAGCGTCAGCAGCGTAACGCCCGCCATCACAGAAAGAACCAACGTCTGCGGACCGACGAACGGACGCACATCCGCAGCGGTCGCGAGAAACTGCTGCGGCTTCACCGCAAGCACGACGATATCGACAGGCCCGGGCGTCGGCGGATTGAGCACCGCGCCGGCTTGCTCGAGCGCCTCTTCCAGCTTCGGATCGAAGTTCGGCTCGAGCACGGTAAGCGTCAGGCCCCCGCCGCGACGCACCGCCTCGATCCAGCCGCGCACCAACGCGCCGCCCATCGCACCCGCGCCGACCAGCGCGACGGACGGGGCGTCGAGCCCGCTCATGCCTCTCCGGCGATCTCGAACATGGCGGCTTGCACGGCGTCCTCCGGCGTCGCGCCGTTTTCGACGACGAACTTGAACGCCGGATAGAAGCGTTCCGCCGCATCGAGCGCCGCCGCAAGCAAAGCTTGCACTTCGCCCGGCGAAATCTCGTCGCGCCCGATCATCGGCGCAGCGTGGCGGAAGATGATCGAGCCATCGTCGCTCCACACATCGAAGTGCCCAAGCCACAAATTTTCGTTGATCATCGCCGCAAGGCGCGTCGTCGCGGTCATGCGCTCGGGCGTCGCTTGCAGATCAAAGCCCAGCGTAAACAGCAGCGCCGGCAGCTCGGTGCGGTAGCTGAAATAGCCGGCTGCTTCCGTCCATGCGCTTTTGAAACAGAATTGAACGTCGCCATCTTCCGCGCGCTCGGCGTTGAACCGATCGTCGGAGTTCACGATCGCCTCGATCAGATCCATCGGATCGGACGGCAGCTCTTCATCGTCTGTGTGATAAAGCGACATTCTTCACGCCCCTCTCTGGCCAGGGCGCACGCGGGTCAGGCCCCGGCGCGCGCCGTGCTGACCTCCCTCAGAGCCGCGTTTAGACGCGAACGAATCAGTCCCCATCGATGACGCTAGGTTCGTTCGGAAACGGTCGCAATCTGCTTAATGTCAATGTTTTTCTGACAGCGCTTTTTCGAGCGCTTCCACGCGCGCGCGCAAGCTGTCTGCCTCCGCGCGTGCATCGGCGGCCATTTGTTTGGCCACTTCGAACTCCTCGCGCGTGACGAGGTCCATTTCGGCGACGAAGCGATCGGCCTGCGAGCGCACGAAGCTCTTGGCCTCGTCGCCCACGCCCTGCGCGACGCCCATCGCGCCCGTCATCAAGCGGGCGATGTCGTCGAACACGGAAGAAGGAGGTATGGTTGTCATGGCCCAAAGGTGGACCGCCGAACCCGCTCCGGCAAGGCGGCGCAACGTCTCTGGAACAGCGGACGCCCAAACGCTAAGCAGGGGCTATGTTTGAAGCCGCTCTGCAGTTCCCGAACCTCGACCCGGTCGCGCTTCGGCTCGGGCCGTTCGCCATCGGGGATATGTCGATCGGGCCGTTCCTCCTGCGGTGGTACGCGCTCGCCTACATCGCCGGCCTCGTGCTCGGCTGGCGCTACATGGTCTATCTCATCCGCAAGGAGCGGCTCTGGGCGCCGGCCAAAGCGCCCATCACCGCCATCGATGCGGACGATTACCTCTTTTGGGCGACGCTCGGCGTCATCATCGGCGGCCGCCTCGGCTACGTCCTTTTCTACATGCTGCCGAACGCCGCCGACCGCGCGCGCATCGCCGACGATCCGCTGACGCTGATCCGCATTTGGGAAGGCGGCATGGCGTTCCACGGCGGCCTCCTCGGCGTCATCGTCGCGACGATCTACTTCGCGCGCAAACGCAACGCGTCGCTGTTCAGCGTTGGAGATCTCGTCGCGGCCTGCGCGCCGATCGGCTTGTTCTTCGGCCGTCTCGCGAACTTCGTGAACGGCGAACTCTGGGGCCGCCCAAGTGACGCGCCCTGGGCGATGGTGTTTCCGAGCGGCGGGCCTGAACCGCGACACCCGAGCCAACTCTACGAAGCGTTTCTCGAAGGCGTCGTGCTCTTCGTGGTGATGTACGTGCTCACGCATCGCTACGATGCGCTGAAGCGCCCTGGTCTCAATGCGGGCGTCTTCCTCGTCGGCTACGGCGTCTTCCGTGCGCTCGTCGAACTGGCGCGCGAACCAGATGCGCAAATGCCCGACGCGCTGCGCGGCTACATCACGATGGGTATGATCCTTTGCCTGCCCATGATCGCCGCCGGCGCATGGCTCATCAACCGCGCCCTCAAAACACCCCAGCCTCAGCCGGCGACGTGACACAGGAAGCTGCGCAACGCTTGCGCCGCGCACCCAGCGCAGCCGAGCGTGACGCGTGGACCGCACTGAGGACGTTGCACGCCCAAGGCGTCCACGTGCGCCGCCAACACCCGATCGGCCGTTACGTCGCAGATTTCGCAATCGCCAAAGCGCGGATCGCAATCGAAATCGACGGTCCGTTTCACAGCTGGCCCGAAAATCTCGCGCACGAAAAAGCACGCACGTCCTACATCGAAAACATGGGCTGGCGTCTCATCCGTTTCGATTGGAAGACGCCGCCCAAACAAATCCTGGCGACGGTCCGCGCCGCCCTCCCCCTCCCATCAAGGGGAGGGGGAAGGGGGTGGGGTGAAGCCCAACCTCGGCCCATTGCAAAACAACACATCACACGCCGCACGCGCGCCAATCGTGTTCTGCCGCCGCGTTCCAATGACTGAGCGCAGCGAGTCACCCCACCCCCTGCCCCCTCCCCTCGCGGGGAGGGGGATGCGCGAAAGACTGATCGCTCAGATTCAGTTTTCGGGCCCACTCACCATCGCGGAGTACATGACGCTCGCGCTGCACGATCCGGCGCAGGGCTATTACCCGACGCGCCCGGGGATCGGCGCGGACTTCATCACCGCGCCCGAAATCTCGCAGATGTTCGGCGAACTCATCGGCGCCTGGTGCGCGCATGAGTGGGCGCAGCTTGGCGCGCCCGCGCCCTTCACGCTCGCCGAACTCGGCCCCGGCACGGGCGTGTTGATGCGCGACGTGCTGCGCGCCGCCAGTAAAGCGCCCGGCTTCACCGCCGCCGCAAAAGTCACGCTCATCGATGCAAGCCCCGCCCTGCGCGCGCGCCAAGCCGAAACGCTCGCCGCCCACGCGCCTGCTTGGACACAAGATCTGAGCACGCTCGCCAACGGTGCCACACTCATCCTCGGCAACGAATTGCTCGATTGCCTGCCGATCCGCCAATTCGTGCGCGCGCGCGACGGCTGGCGCGAACGTCTCGTTGGCGTGCGCGATGGCGCGCTCGCGTTCGGCCTCGCGCAAGGGCCGCTGCCAAACGACGCGATTATCCCAGAGCCGCTCCGCAACGCCCCCGAAGGCGCAATCGCGGAAGTCGCAATCGGCGCCGAAGCGCTGATCGTGGCGCTCGCGGAAAAGCTCGCGCCCGGCCGCGCGCTCTTCATCGATTATGGCGGCGCCGATGAAACGGGCGGCGACACGTTCCAAGCCCTCGCCGCGCACACGAAAGTCGATCCGCTTGACGCGCCGGGACACGCCGATCTCACAGCGCATGTCGATTTCGCCGCTATCGCGCGCTTTGCGCGCGCCGCCGGGCTCGACGTGCACGGCCCCGTCCCGCAAGCGCAGTTCCTGCGCGCGCTCGGCCTCGATCAGCGCGCCCAAGCGCTCGCCACCGCCAACCCCGAACGCACTGAACGAGTCGCACGCGAACATGCGCGTTTGACGGCGCCCGACCAGATGGGCGAACTCTTCAAAGTCATATGTCTGTCGAGCCCGAACCTGCCGCCGCCCGCCGGCTTTTGAGCGCTGAAGCGCCACCGGCCCGCTTCGCGCGCGCGCTAAGCGGCGTCACGCATGCGTTCTTCGGGCGCCAAGGCGGCGTCTCCACCGGCATCTACGCCAGCCTCAACGCGGGCCCGGGTTCGCAAGACGACGCGCGCAACGTGCGCGTCAATCGCGCAACCATCGCGCACGCGATGCGCGTCGCGCCCGATCGTTTCCTCTCCATGCATCAAGTGCACTCCGCGCGCGCAGAGATCGTGAGCGGCCCGTGGCCCGGCGCGTGGCCGGAACTCGACGGGGTGGTGACGACGTCGCGCGGCCTCGCGCTTGGCGTGCTGAGCGCCGACTGCGCGCCGATATTGTTTGCCGACGTTGAGGCCGGCGTGATCGGCGCCGCGCACGCAGGCTGGAAGGGCGCCATCGGCGGCGTGATTGAAGCGACCGTCGCGAAGATGCGCGAAGCTGGCGCGCGCACGATCAGCGCCGCCATCGGCCCAACGATCCAACAAGCGAGCTACGAGGTCGGCCCCGAGTTCCATGCGCGCTTTGTGGAAAGCGGCGCCGCCAACGCCCGCTTCTTCCGCCCTGGCGTGGGCGACCGTTTCCACTTCGATCTGCCGGATTTTTGCGCACATCGCCTCGCGGCCGCGGGCGTCGCCAACATCGAATCGCTTGGGGACGACACCTGCGCCGATGCAGAGCGCTACTTCTCGAATCGCCGCGCGGTTTTGCGCGCTGAAGGCGATTACGGCCGCAATTGCGCGGCCATCGCGCTGCTCTAGCGGCAAGGCGAGCGTGGCGGCGGCGCAACGAATCGTCGCGTCTGAAATATCTCTGTCATAAGCGCCTTGAACGACTCGGCCGATCCGCTAGACCCACGCCCATCTGCAGCAGCGCATACGGGGCTTTGCCCATGAAACTGATTAGCGGCAACGCCAACCAGCCCCTCGCGCGCGCCATCGCCGAACACCTCGATACGCCTTTGGCCGAGGCCGAGTTCAAGCGATTCAAGGACAACGAGATCTTCGTCCGCATCGCCGAGAATGTGCGCGGCCAGGACGTGTTCATCATCCAATCGACGTCCTATCCCGCGAACGACCACCTGATGGAACTTCTGATCGGGATCGACGCGCTGGTGCGCGCGTCCGCAAAACGCATCACCGCAGTGATCCCCTATTACGGCTATGGCCGTCAGGATCGCAAAGTCGGCGGCCGCACGCCGATCTCCGCCAAGCTCGTCGCCAACCTGATCGAAAAAGCCGGCGCCAATCGCGTGCTCACGCTCGAGCTGCACGCGGGCCAAATTCAAGGCTTCTTCGACATCCCGACCGACAACATGTTCGCCACGCCCGTGCTCGAAGCCGACGTGCGCGATCGCTACGGCGCCAATGTCGGCGATCTGATGATCGTCTCGCCGGACGTCGGCGGCGTTGTGCGCGCACGCGCTCTGGCGAACCGCCTCGGCGCCGATCTCGCGATCGTCGATAAGCGGCGCGAAAAAGCCGGCGTCTCGGAAGTAATGAACATCATCGGCGACGTATCGGGCCGTCAGTGCCTGCTGATCGACGACATCATCGATGGCGGCGGCACGCTCTGCAACGCAGCGGACGCGCTGATCGCGAACGGCGCGAAAACCGTTTCCGCCTATTCCACGCACGGCGTGCTCTCAAACGGCGCCGTCGGCCGCGTCGAGCAAAGCGGCCTCACCGAACTCGTGGTCACGGACTCGATCCAGCCCAGCGATAAAGCGATCGCCTCAAAAAAAGTGCGCATCGTCTCCGTCGCGGCTCTCATGGGCGACGCGATCTGGCGCGTCGCCACCGACCAAAGCGTCTCCGTCCTCTTCGAATAGCGCTTCATCGCATGGTCCGTTGGCGCGGCGCGCCCACGCGCCTACATTCCGGCGGGGACCCCCGCCGCATGCGCTATGCCTTCGCCTTCATCGCCGCCCTTTTCCTTGCCGCCTGCGCCGGCGGCGGCGGCGATCCGCCGGGCGAAGAGCGCTTCCCGACCTCCGAGGACTATCCACCCGGCGTGATGGAGCGCGTCGATTTCACCGCCGGCGTGCCGGAAGGCTGGCGGCTCTCCTCGCTCCAGTCGGGCGCGCGCCCGGAGGCGACGTGGCGGATCGTGGTGATCTCCGGCACGCCCTCCTGGTCCGAATATTGGGCGCCGACGATCGCCGCGCTCCCGCCCAACCGCGAAATGATCGTGATCGACCGGCCGGGCTTCTCGGCAAGCGAGCCGGAAGGCCCCGTGCTCGATCTGCAGAAGCAGGCCGATGCGATGGCCCCGGCGCTCGCGACGCCCGATGGCCGCCCGGTGCTGCTCGTCGGCCAGAGCTTCGGCGCGCCCATCGCCACGATCATGGCCGCCGAGCACCCCGATAAGGTCCGCGCCCTGGTGCTGGCCTCAAGCTATTTCGGCGTTCGCGGCCGGACGGCCCGTCGGCTGATGACGGCGGGCTCCATCGTCCGGCCGCTCCTCCCGCACGATCTGCGAAACTCGGTTGCGGAGATGAACGGCCAGAGCCGCCAGCTCCCGCAGGCCTGGGCCGCGCTCGAGTCCCTGCGGATGCCGGTCGCGTTCGTCCACGGCGACCAGGACACCTTCGTCCCCGAAGACGCCGCGATCGGCTTTGCCCGCACCTATGGGGCCGAGTTCGTCCCCGTCCCGGGCGGGGACCATTTCCTGAACGCCTGCTGCGTTCCTGCCCTGATCGCCTCGTTCGAGGCGGCCATCGCCCGGGCCGAGGCGGCTGGCGGTCCCCCGGCAAGGGCGGCCGCCCCCTAAATCGGCCCCGCCTTGCCGTTGGCGGCGTCTTCCGCTAAGAGCCGCGCTTCATTTTTACCCCCTAAGCGGCGAAAGGGCCCCAACGTGGCCGGCATTGTTTTGAGCGTCGAACAGCGTGAGCGCGTCGGCACCAGCGGCGCGCGCGCAACGCGCAACGCCCAACTCGTTCCTGGCGTGCTCTATGGCGGCGCCCTCGGCCCGGTGCCGATCGAGCTCAAGCGCGATGAGCTGCTGCGCGCGCTCCGGTCGGGCAAGTTCGTCTCGCACATGATCGAGCTCGATCACCGCGGCAAAAAGCAAAACGTCATCCCGAAGGCGATCCAGTATCACCCGGTCAGCGAAGAGCCGATCCACATCGATCTCTATCGCATCGAAGCGGACTCGATCATCGACGTTGAAGTCCCCGTTCACTTCAAGAACCAGGATCAATCGCCTGGCCTGAAGAAGGGCGGCGCGCTTAACATCGTCAGCCACACGATCAAGCTGCACGTTCCGGCCGGCAAGATCCCGGAAGAGATCGTCGTCGATCTCACCGGTCTCGAAATCGGCGCGGTGGTGCACATTTCGGCGATCCAACTTCCGCAAGGCGCCACGCCCACCGTCAAGGATCGTGACTTCACGATCGCGACGATCGTTGGCCGCGCCGCGGAAGAAGAGGCTCCCGCAGCCGCTGCTGACGCCGCCCCCGCCGCCGACGCGGAGAAGAAGGCCGACTAATCGTTCCGGCGCGCGGCCCGCCACATTAGGTTGGTCGCATGCTGCTCATCGTTGGCCTCGGCAATCCCGGCCCGAAATACGCGGGCAACCGGCACAATTTCGGCTTCATGGCCGCCGACGCGCTCGCGCGCGGCCATGGCTTTGCGCCGTGGAAGAAGAAGTTTCGCGGCGAGATCGCTGAGGGAAACATCGGCGGCGTCAAAACGCTGCTGCTGAAACCGCAGACGTTTTATAACGACGCAGGCCACGCCGTCGGCGAAGCGGCCAAGTTCTACAAGCTCGCGCCGCACGATGTCGTCGTGTTCTACGATGAGATCGACCTCGCGCCCGGGCGCTTCCGCATGAAGCGCGGCGGCGGCGCGGCCGGCAACAACGGCATCCGCTCGGTCTCCGCGTGGTTCGGCGATGACTTCCGCCGCGCGCGCATGGGCACCGGCCATCCCGGCCACAAAGATAAAGTGATGGGCTACGTGCTCTCGGATTTTCCGAAGAACGACCACGCCTGGCGCGACGCGCTGCTCGACGCGATCGTCAAAGCAGCGCCCCTGCTCGCGGCCGGCGACGATGAAAAGTACCAAGGCGAAGTGATGCGCCTCGCTCCCGCCGAGAAAGCCCCCCGCACAGGCGCGCCGCCCGCTGGGGGCGAAGCGGACTAGGAGATGCGCTCAGTCTTCCAGCGCAAACGCACGCTTGGGGCGCGCGCGGCGAAACTTACTTTCGCACAGGTTCGTCACGCGCCCGTTCACGCCCGCGCGCTTCATCGCTTCAACGGCCTTCGGCATGTCCCACTGGGGCACGCGCAAGACACGGTCGGCGACGTTCGCGGCTTTGAGGCGCTTGGCGGCCCGTTCCATGTGAATGACGCAGCCCGTGCGGTCGATTTCGACGCCGCGCTTTCCGTCCTTTGCCGCCGCATCGATCCGGCGGCGCCTGGCCAACGGCGGTTCGGCGATGATCTCGTCGAACGGCGTATCCCAGTCCATCGTGCGTCGTGCGTTCAAGCGCGCCATCGCGTCGCTCCTCGCTTCATCTCTGCATCTGGTAACCTGCGGTATATGTGTTCGCAGACGCCGCAAAGAGTCCCCGATGTAATTTGCGCGAGAAGCGGTTGTTTGGACTTTGTTAACGAAGCGCGCGCGGCGCGCCGGAGTAAGTGAGATGGGTTTCAAGTGCGGCATCGTCGGTCTGCCGAACGTCGGCAAATCGACGCTTTTCAACGCGCTGACGCGCACCGCCGCGGCGCAAGCGGCGAACTATCCGTTCTGCACGATCGAGCCAAATGTCGGCGAAGTCGCCGTACCAGAGCCGCGTCTCGTCAAGCTCGCGGAGATCGCAAAGTCGAAAGAGATCATTCCGGCGCGGATGAACTTCGTCGATATCGCGGGCCTCGTGCGCGGCGCTTCCAAGGGCGAAGGCCTCGGCAACCAATTCCTCGGCAACATCCGTGAGTGCGACGCGATCGCCTACGTGCTCCGGTGCTTCGAGAACGACGACATCACGCACGTCGAAAACCGCATCGATCCGATCGCCGATCTCGAAACCGTCGAAACCGAGCTGATGCTCGCCGATCTTGAGAGCCTAGAAAAACGCGTCGCGAACCTCGAGAAGCGCGCCAAGACCGGCGACAAAGAAAGCAAAGCCACGCTCGAACTGGTGCTGCGCGCCAAAGCCTTGCTGGAAGACGGCAAGCCCGCCCGCCTCACCAAGCGCGCCGCGGAGGAGGAAAAAGCTTTCGCGATGCTGCAGCTCCTCACCGCCCTGCCCGTGCTCTACGTTTGCAACGTCGACGAATCCGACGCGGCAAAGGGCAACGCCCATTCAGCGCGCGTCGCCGAGCGCGCAGCCAAGGAATCCGCCGCCTGCGTCATCATCTGCGCGCAAATGGAAGCCGAACTCGCCGCCCTCGATGACGCTGAGCAAGCCGAATACCTCGCCGCGGCCGGCCTTGATGAGCCGGGCCTCACCAAGCTCATCCACGCCGGCTACGATCTCCTCGGCCTCGCGACCTACTTCACGGCCGGCCCCAAAGAAGCGCGCGCCTGGACCATCCATAAGGGCTGGACCGCGCCGCAAGCCGCCGGCGTCATCCACGGCGATTTCGAAAAGGGCTTCATCCGCGCCGAAACGATCGCATTCGACGATTACGTCGCCGGCGGCGGCGAAGCGGGCGCCAAGGACGCGGGCAAGATGCGTCTCGAAGGCAAAGAATACATCGTCCGCGACGGGGACGTGATGCACTTCCGGTTCAACGCGTAAGGCGCGGCGCCGCGGGCTCCGGGTTGAGGAAGTGCACGCGGCTACGCTCGTAATCGATCACCATAGCCCGCGCGCGCCCAAGCACGTCCATGCCAAGCAGCAGCGCCGGCTCGTCGTGCAAATCCCACAGCGTGAACACGTAGGGATCGCCAACGCCTGCCCGGACGTTCGACACGTCGACGCCGCCCATCCGCAAGCGCGGAATGAACATCAGCTGCTCAAGCACGATCGGCCCGCCGGCCGTCAGCGTGCGGATCGTCGCCGGATCGGTGCGCGCGCGGCCAAGGCGCACGAGTTCATCGCGCAGCGCCGTGTTCGCGATCGACGCTTGCGCGCCCGTATCGATCACCACGCGCACCGGCACGCCTTCGATCCGCGCCGAGGCAACGATGAGATTGCCGAACCTGCGGCGCGCCTCAACGGTTGACCAATCGCGCGGCGACACTGGCCGGCGCGCCTGCTCGATCAGGATGCGCTCGTTCTCGAAATCCATCGTGAGCTGGCGCCCCGCCATATCCTCGACGCCAAGCAGCCCATCCGCCGTGCCAAGCGCATCGTTGGAGATCACCGGCATCTCAACGCCGCGGCTCTCGATCACGCCCGCGCGCAACGTGTGCACCTGCGCCATAGGCGCCGTGAACGCCCCGCCCATCGCGTGCACCTCTCCTTGGCCCGCCACCGGAAGTCCAAGCTGCGCTGCAAGGCGCGCCGAGATCACCGTGCGGTTCGCCGCGGTGTCGACGATGAAATTAAACGGCCCCATCCCATTGATGTAGACCGGCGCGCGCATCCGGCCGGTGAGGTCTTCTTCGACGTTTACTTCCGGCGCCGGCAAATCCTCGATGCTCGCGGGCGTGCGCGTCGGCATCGCGCTCGCGGCGCTCGCCGTGGCGCAAATCAGAACCGCAGCAAGCCAGCGTAGCGTGCGCATTGCCTCGTGCTCCCTATCGGCGCGGCCGCGCTCTTTTGCGTGAGCCTAGCAGCGTTCAGCGGGGCGTCTATGCACGCTTGCGTGCGGCGCGAGGGGGCCGCGTGCGTTTCCGATTGCAGGCGAAGCCGCCTTTGTCCCAAAAGAGCACGTGAAAGCTGGAGGTTCTGCTCATGCCGCTCGATCACGTCTCCGTCGGAGTGTCCGACATGAAAAAGGCGAAAGCGTTCTACGACGCAGCCCTCGCCCCGCTCGGCATGAGCCCGGTCTACCCGGTCGAGGTCGGCGGCGCGCTCGTCGCGGTCGGCTACGGCGATGAGCCAAACAAGGCGAGCTTCTGGATCCAGCTGCCACTCAACCGCCAATCCGCCAGCATGGGCAACGGCGTCCACATCGCCTTCAACGCACCGACGCGCGCGGCCGTCGATGCATTCTACCTCGCAGCCACTGAAAACGGCGGCGCCGATGAAGGCGGCCCGGGCCTACGATCAGAGTATCACCCCGACTATTACGGCGCGTTCGTGCGCGATCCGAACGGCAACAAACTCGAAGCCGTCTGCCACGGGCCCGCGTAGCTAAGCGCGCGCGGCGTCCGCCGCTGCAAAGTGCGCCATCTGATCGGCGCGCGCCTTCTTGAACGCTGGCCGCTCCAAGATGCGCGCGACATACGCCTCCGTCGCCGGGCGCTTTCCGAACGCGCGCACTTTCTCAACGCGCAGCACATCCGCCATCAGCAAGTCCGCGACCGTGAAGCGATCTGCCGCGAGCCAGTCGCGCGACGCCAGCACGCTCTCGATATGCGCCAGCCGGCTCTCGAACCAACCGGTCAGCCCATTCTCCTTCGCGCCGGTGACCTCCAAGAACCACCACGGCACGGAGACCATCTCGATGGAGTTCAGCGCAGCGATCGTCCATTGCAGCGCCTGCGCTTCGCCAACCGGATCGCGCGGCATCAACTTTTCGCTCTTACGCGCAAGATGCAGCAGCCCCGCGCCGCTCTCGAACAGCTCCACGTCGCCATCGCTCAGAAACGGAATCTGTCCGAACGGCTGGTGCGCAAAATGCGCTTCGCCTCGATTTTCGAACGGGACGGTGTGCACCGCATAGGAAAGCCCCGCCTCCTCGCACGCCCACCGCAAACGAAGATCGCGCACAAACCCGCGCGGCATCTCCGGCACCCAATCATACGTCCAAACAATCAGATCGCTCATGCACCGTCTCTAAAGTTTGCGGCGCGCGGTTCAACAGGCGTGCGCCGCGTGACGCGCGTCACGGCCATCCGGCCTAGCCCGTCGTAGCTTCTGTTCATCGCCAGACGCGATGAAACACCGAGCCAAACGGAGCCAGCCATGACCTCTTTGAAGACCCGCGCGATCGCCCTTCTCGCCGCCTGCATCGTGTTCGCCCCGGGCGCCTACGCGACGGTCCTGCAAGCCTCGCAAATCGTCGGCTGAGCCTCCCCAAAAGGGGGCAAAGCAAGAGGGCGCAGCCAAGGCTGCGCCCTTTGTGCGTTTGGCCCCCGCGCCTTTGGGGCGTGCGCTTCACGCCGCGCGCCCCCCCTGCTAAGCCCTGCCGCCCATGCCGCAGGCCTCCGCCCTCCTCAACGTGATGATCGCCGCCGCCCGCAAGGCGGGACGCGCCCTGGCGCGCGATTTCGGCGAGGTCGAAAACCTTCAGGTCTCCCGCAAAGGCCCGGCCGACTTCGTCACCGCCGCCGATCTCAAGGCCGAAAAGACCCTGTTCGAGGAGCTCTCCAAGGGCCGCCCCGGCTACGGCTTCCTGATGGAAGAGCGCGGCGCCGTCGAGGGCTCGGACAAGACGCACCGCTGGGTCGTCGATCCGCTCGATGGCACGCTCAACTTCATGCACGGCGTGCCGCATTTCGCGATCTCGATCGGTCTGGAGCGCGAAGGCGTGCTGGTCGCGGGCGTGGTCTACGACGTGATCAAGAACGAGCTGTTCTGGGGCGAGAAGGGCCAAGGCGCCTATCTCAACGACCGGCGCCTCCGCGTTTCCGCGCGCACGAGCCTTGGCGACGCGATGATCGCCTGCGGACGGATGACCGATCTTAGCGCGCTCGGCCGCGTGCTCGAGGGCACGCCGCTTGTGCGCCGCCTCGGCTCAGCCGCGCTCGACCTCGCTTACGTCGCCGCCGGCCGCTTCGATGCGTTCTGGGAGCGCGGCTTAAGCCCGTGGGACATCGGCGCGGGCGCCGTGCTTGTGCGCGAAGCCGGCGGCCTCGCGCGCGAGATCGACGGCGCGGACTTCCTGCAAACCGGCCACATCCTCGCCGCCGCCAACGAAAAGATCGCCGGCGCGCTGAACAAGGCGCTTAAGCCTTAGTTTTAGCGGGCGAACGCCCACGCCGCGTAGAGCGCGAACACGCGCGGCCCATCCACGAGATAGCGCCGCCACAACCGGCCCGGCTCACGCACAAGGCGGTGCAGCCACTCGAGCCGCGATTGGCGCATCCAGCGCGGCGCCCGCGTGGCTTGCCCCGAAAGAAACGCGAGCCCCGCGCCAACGCAGAGCCCAACGCCCGTCGCGTCGCCGCGCATCGTCGTCGCCCACGCGATCATTTCCTGCTGCGGCGCGCCCACGCAGATGAACGCAAAGCGCGCCTTCTGCTCGGCGATGAACGCAGCGGCATCCGCGATCGCGCTCGCATTGCCGCGCAGATCCATCGGCGCATCGTGCCAACGGATGTTGGTGAGGCCGTAGCGGTCTTCGAGCGCCGTGATCAGCGCATCGTCGCCGCCGATGATCGTCACCGGCTCGTGCGGCGAGATTTCTTCTTCGAACAGGCGCTGCGCGATGTCCGAGCCCGGCGCGGGCGGCAGGCGCTTGCCCGCCAGCGCGGCCAGCGTTTCCAGAATGCGGCTGTCGTTCAGCGTCAGCCAAGCCGAGGCGTAGAGCGCATGGCGCGCAGGTTCGCGCGCAAGCCCAACGATATGGTCAACGTTCGGCGTGGCGACATACGCGAACGGCTCTTCGCGACCCGCACGCGCCGCGATCGCGCCAAGCGCGCTATCGAGCGTCATCGCGTCGAACTCAACGCCGAGAAAATCGCCGCCTTGGTGGTTAGTTTCCGCCATCGTCCTTAACCGAAGCGGGCTTGGTTAAGCCCTTCTTCAGCATGCGATGCAGCAAGCGTGCCGGGCTTACCGCATCAAGGGACGCGCGCGACAGCGCTTGTGGCTCAACGAACATCTCGCTTGCGATCTGATCCGCAAGCAGCGGCGCGAGCGTCAGCCCACGCGAGCCCAGCGCGCCGAGAAGGTAAAAGCCAGGCAGATTGCGCGCATTCGATACAGAGTTTGGAAACCACGTTGGCGCGTCCGGCGCGGCCCCGGCGATCGGCAGATAATCGCTCGCCGCCGCGCGCAAAGCCGCACGCGACGTCAACGCACCATGGTGAACGCGCGCGGCCACATCCGGCGAAAGCTTCGCAAGCGCCGCGAGATTGCGCGCGCGCGCTTCAGCACTGACGACAGGCTCTGCATCCCGGTCAAACGTGGCGCCAAACACAACGCCGCCATCGAGCGGCGCAGCATACGTCTCATCGACAACGGCATGCGCGAGCGGCGCGCCCGCGAGCGGCCCATGCTCGATCTGCCCTGCCGTGCGATGGAGCTTCAGCCAATCGGTCTGCGCAAAATCGCCAAGCCCCGCGCCCGTCGCGAGCACAACCGCATCCGCCACGCCAAGAATGCGGCCATCGCCCGCAATCAAGCGCCACTCGCTGTCATGCCGCTCCAACCGGCCAACGCGCGCGTTCAAACGCACCTCGCTCTGCGCCGTCCACGCCGAGATCGCAGCGAGCGGCCGCACCACGCCGCCGCGCACATGGCGCACAGCATCATCCGCACGGAGTTCAAGCCAATCTCCCGGCAGCGGCGGATCGGCGTGCAGATCTTCCCGCCCCGCTTCAACAACGCCGCACGCATCGAGCGCGCCGATCGCCTCATACGCGGCGATCGCGTGCAGATACGCGGCCACAAACATCTCCTGCGCCGGCGTGCGCCCGCGATCGAGCCGCGGCATCACCAGCCCCGCCGCATTGCCGCTCGCGCCCGCGCCAAGCGCGCCGCCCGCTTCGTAGATCGCCACGCGCGCGCCGCGCGCCCTCAGCGCATGCGCGAGCGCCGCGCCCGCAATCCCGCC
>CAZMCA010000058.1:0-17945 GCA_964564595.1 uncultured Caulobacteraceae bacterium | reverse complement strand
GGGACGATCGACTACGCCGGCGCAACGCCGCTCGCCAATGCTTCGACGCTCGCGCTCGTCACGCTCGCGCGCAGCGACGCGACGGCGCAGCCGCTGCGTGCGCAAGCCGCGGCGCTCGCCTATCGCCGCGGTGCGCTGACGCCCTCGCAAGCGCGCGAATTGCTGGCCGCTGCGCCCGCAACCGTGACGACTGGCCTGCCAGCAGCGATCCGCGCGGTCGATGCAGCGCCCGCCACGGTTGGCGCCGCGACCGCGATCGCGGGCGTGCTGCGCGCCGCGAACGCGAACCCGGCCGAGTTCACCGCCGCCGCGCTGCTGTTCCGCGGCGATATCGCCAACCTCACCGCGGCGCCCGACGCCGCCGCAACGCTGCTCTTCGCGCGCGCAGCGCTCGCGGCGAACGATGTGGCGCTCGCGGAGCGGCTGATCGGCAACGCTGCGCAAGCCAACGCGGATCGCGCGGGCCTCGCGCAAGCGCAAGCGGCGCTCGCGGTCGCGAAGAACGAGATCACGCTTGCTACGATCCAGCGCCGGCTCGACGCCGCGCCCGCCAATGGCCTCCGCCTCGCGGCGCGCGACGCCGCGATCCTCGCCGCGCTCGGCGCGCCCGCCGATGCAAACACCCGGGCGTTTCTAATAACGAATGCGCCACAGGGCGGCCGGGCGGGCGATGCGGGCGTGCTCGCCTCGATGACGGCCGCGGCGGAACGCGGCGCGATCGGCGAAACCGCCCTCTCCGCCGCCTTCGCAAGCGCGGCCGGCGCCAACACGCTCGATACGGCGTCGCTCGGCGCTGTACTGCGCGCGCTCCGCGCTGTCGAACTCAGCGATTCCGCCCGGCGCCTCGCGGTGGAAGCGCTGATCTTCGCGCCGCCTGCGTGATGAGCGCGAACACATGAGCGATGGCGCGCGGATCGAAGCGTTTCTGGAAATGCTCTCGGCCGAGCGCGGCGCGCGCGCCAATACGCTCGACGCGTATCGCCGCGATCTAAGCGACGCTGTCGAGCACATGGGCGGGCTAACGCGCGCGGATGCGCCAGGCGTCGAAGCTTACATTGCAGGCCTCGCCGGGCGCGGCCTTGCGGCCGCGACGGCGGCGCGCCGCCTCTCTGCGCTCCGGCAATTCTATCGCTTCGAACTCGCCGAAGGCGCCCGCGCCGACGATCCAACCGCGCGGCTCGATGCCCCCAAGCGGGGGCGATCGCTGCCGAAGACGCTCTCCACCGATGAAATCACGCGTCTCTCCGACGCAGCGGCAGCGAAGGGCGATGCTTCTGCGCTGCGGGACCGCGCGCTGATCGAATTGCTCTATGGCGGCGGCTTTCGCGTGAGCGAGCTGATCGCGCTGCCGGCGCGCGCGGCGCCAAAGCCGGGGCAAGCGCATCTCATCGTGATGGGCAAAGGCGGCAAGGAGCGCATGATCGTGCTCGGCCGCCCCGCGCTCGAGGCGCTTGCGGCTTTTCTTGAGGCGCGCGCGGCGCTGCTGCCGAAAGCGAACACGGCGGCGCGCGAACGCGCCGAACGCTGGCTCTTCCCCTCTTCGCGCGCGGCGGATGGCAAGCTCACGCGCCGCCGCGTGCAGCAAATTCTCGACGAAGCGGCGGTCGCCGCCGGGATCGATCCGGCGCGCGTGAGCCCGCACGTGCTCCGGCACGCTTTTGCGACGCACCTCGTCGAAGGCGGCGCGGACTTGCGCACCGTGCAGACGCTGCTCGGGCACGCCGATATCGCGACCACGCAGATCTACACGCATGTCGCGGAGGATCGCCTGCGCACGCTGGTCGAAACGGCGCACCCGCTGGCCAAGCGCAAACGCTAACCGCTAAGCTCCCGCAAAACGGGAGAGACCAATGCGCGCGGTTTGGTACGACAAGCAGGGCCCGGCCCGCGACGTGCTCGTGCTCGGCGAGATGGAAAAGCCCGAGCCACAGCGGGGCGAAGTGCTGATCCGCATCAAAGCGTCCGGCGTGAACCCCTCCGATGTCGGCTGGCGCGGCGGGCGCGCGGGCCCGATGGCCTATCCGCGCATCGTGACGCACAGCGATGGCGCGGGCATCGTCGAAGCCGTCGGCCCATGGGTGAGCCCTTCGCTCGTCGGCAAGCGCGTGTGGTTCTACAACGGCCAGCGCAACGGGCGCGCGTTTGGCTCTTGCGCGGAATACATTTCGCTCGACGCCGATCTGGTTTCGCCGCTGCCCGATCATGTGAGCTTCGCGGAAGGCGCAACGCTCGGCATTCCCGCGATGACGGCGCATCGCTGCGTGTTCATGTACGGACCCGTGCAAGGACGCACGCTGCTGGTGACAGGCGGCGCAGGCGCAGTCGGGTTGTACGCCGTGCTGCTCGCAAGCTGGGCGGGCGCGACGGTGATCGCGACCGTGAGCTCGGCCGAGAAGGCCGAACGCGCCAAGCAAGGCGGCGCGCAGCACGTCATCAACTACAAGACCGAAGACGTCGCCGCGCGCATCGCGGAGATCACGAACGGCGCCGGCGTCGATCACGTCGTTGACGTCGATTTTGGCGGCAACCTCGCGCACACGCTGCCGTCGCTGAAGAACAACGGCACGCTCGCGTTCTACGCGACGCGCGGCGAGCCGGCGCCGAAGCTGATGGCCGGCATTCTGATGCAGAAGAACATCCAGATCGCCGGCATGGTGCTGCCTGCCGCACCGCATGACGCGCGCCGACGCGCGCAGGCCGACATTTCGCACTGGATCGCTACAGGCGAGCGCTTGCTGAACGTCGCCAAGACCTTCCCTCTTGAAGAAACGGCCGCCGCGCACGAACTGGTCGAGACCTGGGGCAAAGACGGCACGGTAGTGGTAGAACCATAACGACCAATTGCCGGAGGAACCGCCATGTGCCGGAACATCAAGACACTGCACAATTTCGAACCGCCCGCGACGCATGACGAAATTCACGCCTCGGCGCTGCAGTTCGTCCGCAAGCTCTCGGGCACAAACAAACCATCGAAAGCCAACGAAGCCGCGTTCAACGCCGCGGTCGCGGAAGTGACGGAAGCGGCGCAGAAGTTGATCCACTCGCTCGAAGCCAAAGGCCCGCCGCGCGATCGTGCAGTTGAAGCGGCGAAAGCCAAGGAGCGCTCACGTCAGCGCTTCGCCACAGCGCAGTAACGCCTGGAACGAACGCGGCGCATCGATCGTTGTTCTTCAATCTAACTTGGAGAACCGACGATGACGCTCAACACCAGCCGCAACGCCGACACCGCTTGGAAGCACGCTTCAGTGCAGAAGCTTCAAGAATTGTGGAGCGCGGGCGTGCCGGCAAACCTCATCGCGCAAGCGCTCGGCCGGCCCGAACATGAAATCGCAGCGAAAGCCTCAGAGCTGAAACTGCCGCGCCACTAGGCTCATTCGTAGGCGACTGTCCGGCGCGCCGTGAACACCATCACGATCGCGCCGGCCATGAAGTCGAGCGCACACATCGCCATGATGAGGAAGAACTCGGCCGTCGCGAACGCGGGCACGAGCAGGAAAAGCGTCAGTAAAACAGCGAACAACAGCACCGCGAGCGAATTTTCGATCATCGCGGACGTCGTCGGCACCGTCGATTTCACGACCTCCAGGAAGAGGCAGACGATCGCAAACAGCATCAGCAGATGGCCGCGCTGAAACACCAGCTCGGTACCACTGACCATCCCAATCGTGAACGCGGGCATATCGAGCGCCGTGCGTATGCCCTCAATCCCCGAAGGCAGCGCGAACAGCGCATAGAAAAGGGCCGGAATGGCCATGAGCGGAATGGCGCGGAGGACTTGCATGCGCGCTGAACGCGCGAATGCCAGTCAAAGGTTCCCGCGCAGCGGACGTTAGAGCCCGTAGACCTTCGCCAAATCCTTGTCCTTTTTCGCGACGAGCTTGGCGAGATCGACGATCACCTTGGCCTGCTTCCAGGTCGCGTCGTCTTGCATCTTGCCGTCGACCATCGCGACGCCGGAGCCATCAGGCATCGCCTCAAGAATCTTCTTCGCGAACAGCACTTCGGCGGGATCGGGCGAGAACACTTTCTTGGCGATCGCGACTTGCGAGGGATGCAGCGTCCACGCGCCCGCGCAGCCCATCAGAAACGCGTTCTTGAACTGCTGTTCGCACGCATCGGGATCATCGAACGCGCCAAATGGGCCGTAGAATGGCTTGATGCCGTGCATCACGCACGCATCGACCATTTTCGCGAACGTGTAGTGCCAAAGATCTTGCTGCACGCTGGCGCGCGCGCCGCCGTCTTCGCGGGGATCTTCGATCACGCGATAGCCGGGATGACCGCCACCGACGCGCGTCGTTTTCATCGCGCGTGATGCTGCGAGATCGGCCGGCCCCAGCGAAATGCCCTGCATGCGCGGCGATGCGCCCGCGATCTCCTCGACGCGTGCAACGCCCTGCGCGGTTTCGAGCAAAGCGTGGAGCAGGATCGGCCTCTTGATCTTGTGCTTGGCTTCCAGCGCCGCGAGCAACTGATCCATGTAGAAAATGTCCCACGGCCCTTCGACCTTCGGGACGATCATCACGTCCACCTTATCGCCCGCTTCGGCGACGATCTCCGTCACCTCATCGAGGTGCCACGGTGAATTCAGGCAGTTGATGCGCGTCCAGTACCCGACGCCCGCGCCTGCAAAGTCGATCGTGCGCGCCATTTCGATGAGGCCGTGGCGCGCGTTCACCTTCTCATCGGCTGGGATCGCGTCTTCGAGGTTAGCAAGCAGCACGTCGCATTCGCCGAGCAGGTCGCCAGCCTTGGCCCGCATCTTCGGGTTATGAGCCGGGATGAAATGGATCATCCGCTCCAGCCGCGTTGGCAGTTCCCGCAGAGGTTGCGGCGCCCCGATCGCGAGCGGAGCGAAAAACTGGCGCGGCGTTTTCATACAGATGGTCCTGTCGGCGGGGCTTCAGCGTGTGCAGGCGCAGCATAAACGCAAATCAGCCCACCCCGAAGCCCCTGCTTTCGCCCTCTCCGGGCAGGCGCGGCGGCTTGCCCCTGCCGGGGCGATGGCTATGTTCCTGCCGACCTTGTCCGGCGGCTCTTGCCCGCCCTTCCCCCTCCAGGCGCGAGCTGCGTGCGGTCTTATCTTACCTTTGAAAAATCGATCGCCGAGATCGAGGAGAAGATCGAGGAGCTGTCGGCGCTCGCCGCGTCGTCCGGCGCGGAAGCGATGGGCGTTGAGCTATCGCGCCTTAAGACCAAGGCCGAGCGCCAGCTCGAAGACATCTACGCCAAGCTCGATCCCTGGCAGAAGACTCAGGTCGCGCGCCATCCGGACCGGCCGCGCTTTCGCGACTACGTCGCAGCCCTCGTGACCGACTTCGTCGAGCTCGCAGGCGACCGCACCTATGGCGAAGACGCCGCGATCCTTGGCGGCGTCGGTAAGTTTCTCGGCCGCCCCGTGCTGGTGATGGGCCACGAGAAAGGCCGCACGACGCAGGACCGCCTCAAGCACAATTTCGGCATGGCCAAGCCTGAGGGCTATCGCAAAGCCGTGCGCCTCATGGATTTGGCGGAGCGCTTCAAACTGCCGGTGGTCACGCTCGTCGATACCTCCGGCGCCGATCCGGGCATTGGGGCTGAAGAGCGCGGCCAAGGCGAAGCGATCGCGCGCTCGACGGAACGGTGCCTCACGCTGGGCGTGCCTATGGTAAGCGTGATTTGCGGCGAAGGCTGCTCGGGCGGCGCGATCGGCATCGCATCGGGCAATCACGTCATCATGCTTGAGCATGCAATCTACACGGTGATCTCGCCCGAGGGCGCGGCCTCGATCCTTTGGCGTGACGCGAGCCGCGCGAAGGACGCCGCGCAGGCCATGCGCATCACCGCGCAGGACCTCAAAGAGCTTAACGTGATCGAAGAGATCGTGCCCGAGCCCGTCGGCGGCGCGCACCGGCAGCCGGAGATCGCGATCGCCTCCGTTGGCGCGGCGGTCGCAGAAGCGCTCGATGAGCTTGCGCCGCTGGATGCGGCCGCTTTGCGCAAACAGCGCCGTGAGCGCTATTACGCTATTGGGCGGCTGGAAACCGGGACCGAAGCCGGCGCGTAACCGCCGCGGAGGATCGTACGCCGATGCGCCGCCGCTTCATCGCCCTCGCCGCACTTATCGCGTGCGCCTGCACCGAACAGGCCCCGACGCCCCCGCCGCCAGGCCCTGAACCCATTGGCGCGCAGCTCACCGCGCCCTTCGCCAAAGGCGGCGCGCCCGCTTCCGCTGTAGCAACGGTCGCTGCCGCAACCGCTGCGCCCGCAACTGGCGTTGAGCCCGCGCAAAGCATCGTGCTCGAACTCATCACCGGCGCGCCGCGCGCGGCCGTGCTCGGCGGCAGCGGAATCGTACTGCTGGCCGATCCGGCCTCGCCGCTTGGCGCGGCGCGCAACCACGCGCTCTGCCGCGCGCTGTTTCAAAGCGCCGCCGCCGTGACGCCCGCGCAAGAAGGCCTGGTTCTGCGCCCGATCTACTGGCTTGCGCGCAGCGCGAGCGTTGCGGCGGAAGGCGTCGATCGCTGCGCCGCGCGCCTTGAGGCGTATGACTGGACGCGCGCGCAGCGCATCAAGCGCAAACTTGGTTTGTTGGGCGATGGCCCCTATCTCGTGGTCGAACGCAACGATGCGAGCCAGACTGAACGCGTGGCGGCCTTTATCGATCTTTCCCGCACGCGCGCCGAAGATGCGCCCGATGTTGCGCGCTATTTCCGCGACAGCGTGCTGCAAGCAAGCGACGTGTGGGATCCGCGTCGCTATGCGCCGGAAGCGGCGCGCGCCAACGTCACGCAATTTTTCGGCCGCGAGGTTTCTTACGGCGCGCCGCCGCGCATGATCTTCGCGGCGCGCCAAGTCGGTTGCGCGCTCGCCGATCTAACCGACCGCTGCGCTGAATAATGCGCGTTGTCGGCTATCAGCCCGCACGGCCGCTGACGATCTGGGCGGTCTCAGATGGGCGCGCAGGGATCGAGAACCAGGCGCTGGGCCTCGCCGAAGCGATCGCGCGTCGCGCGCCTGCGGAGATCGTCACCAAGCGCGTCTCGCTACGCACGCCCTATTCGTGGTTTCCCTCTGGCTTTGTGCCCGCACCGCGCCATGCGCTGAGCGATGATAGCGCCGCGATTAATCCACCGTGGCCGGACATTTGGATCGGCAATGGCCGCGCCAGCGTGCCGCTCTCGCTCGGCATGCGCGCTTGGTCGAAGGGGCGCACCTACGTTGTGCAGCTGCAGGATCCACGCGTGAATGCGCGCGAGTTCGATCTTGTCGTGCCGCCGCAGCATGATGGCCTTGAAGGGCAAAACGTGATGCCGATCCTCGGCGCGTGTCACCGCGTGACGCCCGAGAAGATCGCGCAGGCGGTGGTGGATTTTCCAACGCGCCTCGATGAGCTGCCGAGCCCGCGTTACGCCGTTCTGATCGGCGGCAAGTCGAAGCGCCAAGACATTTCCGCAACGCGCGCGCGGCTCATCTCCGAGCAGCTTGCCGATCTCCAGCGCCGGACCGGCGGCACGCTGATGACGACGCTCTCTCGGCGCACCAGCGAAGCGGCCAAGCTCCAATTCCGCGCGCGCCTCGCGCCGCATTGCGCGCTGTTCTACGAAGGCGAAGGGCCGAACCCGTACTTCGCGATGCTGGGCGCGGCGGATGCAATCATCCTGACGCCCGATAGCGTCTCGATTCCCTCGGAAGCGGCCGCAACCGGCAAGCCGATCCACGTGCTGCAAGTCGATGGCACGGGCGGCAAGCTCGATCGCTTCCAAGCGGCGCTGTTTGCGCGCGAATGTGCGCGGCCGTTCAAGCTGCCGCTGGCGCATTGGAGCTATCGCCCGCTCGACGAAACCGGCCGAGTCGCCAGCACCGTCTTGCAGCAGCTTCAGGCGCGCGCCGGAAACGCCAGATAGCCCGCGCGCGGGAAGTGCACGTTGATCTTGCCGAGATCGCCCGCATCTCGGGACAGCACGATGCGCTCGGCGTTGGCGGCGACGAGCGTGCCGTTGATCGGATCGCGCCCATAATCATCCGCCATCACGACAACGCCCTCACCCGGCTGAACGCCGGTCGGGTCCGCACTGTCGTGGCGCGTGAAACTGCCGGGCTCAGCGTTGCGCGCGACTGCGAGCGACTCTTCACGCGACATCTCCGTGCGCGTGCCGTGCCCAATCGCGGCGACGCGCGACGCCCATTCGGCAACGCGCGGCAAGCCTTCGAGCAGGGACGCTGCGATCTTCGGCACGGCGCCGCGCGTGAACCAGATGTTCATGTAGGCCGCCGCATCCGCGAGGCTCGGCTCGGCGCCATAAATGAAAGGACCGCCCGCCAATTGCGCATCGAGCCACGACGCGTAGGTGCGCCATTGCGCGCGCATCGGCGGGCCAGCGGCCTTCATCGCAGCCGTATCGAACGGGCGGCCCGAAAGCTTCTCGCGATCGGCCACAAACTCCTTCGGCACATTGTCGCCGATCTCGCCGAAAATCACCGCCACGCTCGGCTGAAAGAACAAACGATCGGCCCAGAGGTTGAGCGCCCAATCGCCGCCACGCACATGGCCCGGATAGCGCCGCTCGATCTCCGCCAGCATGACCTGCGAGTCGCAGAACACATCGGCGCCGACCTGCATCACCGGCGCGCGGCGGTATCCGCCGGTGAGCGCGGTCAGCTCAGGTTTCGGCATGATGTTCGGCTGGATGACGCTGCGCCAAGCGAGGCGCTTCATGCCAAGGAACACGCGCACCTTCTCCGAAAACGGCGAAGTATCGTAGTGATGCAGAATAATTTCGTCGGCCATCGGTGTTCCTCCGCGCGCATTCAACGCGCGCGAAGCGCTCGCCGCAAGCGAGAACGCGGCGTCGTTCGCGTTACGGAAGAGCCGGGCTAGCCTTCGGCGGCGCGCGCGGTTTCGCGCATGTGGCGGCGCTCATCATCCATCGCCTTGCGCCACTTCGCGCGCAGCACGGCGGGGCGTTCGGGATAGCGCTCGTCGAGAAACTCCGCGCCCGCGACGCGATCGGTGCGGAACGAGCGGAAGTCTTTGCGCAGCTCGCACCACGCCACGAGATTGCGCACTGCTTCGTAATAGCCAATCGCGATCGGCCAGATCACGCGCGCCGTCTCCGCACCCTGCTCATCGCGATAGCGCAGCGCGATCTTCCGGCCCGCGTGAATGTGCGCGCGCAGCTGCGCCATATCGAGCGCGTCTTGTTCGTGGCGCCAGCCCGGCACGGCGCGCGTCGCGGGTTCGAGCACATACGGGCGCAACCGCTCCGGCACAGTCGCGGCGATCTTCGCCGTGAGATCCTGCGCGGCGCGCGCGAGCGCCGGATCGCCGCGCGTCGCCACCCATTGGGCGCCAAGCACGGCCGCTTCGATCTCATCGGGCGTCAGCATCAGCGGCGGCAGGTCGAAGCCGTTGTCGAGCACGTACCCAACGCCCGCTTCGCCGCGGATCGGCACGCGCTGCGCCACGAGGTCCGCGACGTCCCGGTAGATCGTGCGCTTGGAGGTTTCGAGTTCGGCCGCGATCGCATCAGCCGTCGTCGGCCGGCGGGTGCGCCGCAGGATCTGGATGATCTGGAACAGGCGATCTGCGCGTCTCATCCTGCCGTCCTACTGCCACCCTGCTGACAGCATAGTGGCAGCAGCCAGGCAAGCGGAGGCGCCTACGGCGCTTACATCACCGCAACGTAGGCCGGCGCTGGCTCGGGGCGCTTGGGCGGGGCGAGCTGCTGGTCGGCTGGGATGGTCTCGGGCTCGGCGAACGGCCCCTGCGAACCATCGAACCCCGGCTCCAGATCTTCGCCGGAGAAGCCCATCACGGTAATCCGCGTGTCATCTGCTGGCGCCGCGCCTTCCAGCGGCTCGGCTTCAAGGCCGGAAATTCCCTGATAGGGCTGATCGAGTTCGGCCGTTTCGTACGGTTCAGCCTGATCGTTCCGCGCGGCTACGTTGTGCAGCATCGAGTCGAACCAGTACGAATTCGTGCGTTGTTCTTCGCCATACGACACGGGCCGAACGATCGCCGCCGCTTGGCGCGCGTCGGCCTGGCCGATGCCAAAGTCGGCGCCGATGCCGCCCGTTACGGTGAAGGCGAGAAAGCCAAGACCGAGCGCGAGTGCGCCGCCGAACACGCTTGCCGCTTGCGCGTACCAAGCGCGCGTTGGGCGCTCTTGGGCGGGCGTTTCGGGCGTTTCGAAGTCTACAAAATCGTCATCACGGAGCATGGCTGGCGCCTAACCTGGGGTTTGGCACTAGAAGCCCGCGCGCCGCGTCAGGTTCCGCAAGAAGCTGCGTCGCCAAGGTTCCGCTTAACCTTGCCCCCAATTCACGCGGTCGCTCTGTGCCGCTAGGGCGCGTAACTAGACCGCCCCTTCACGCCCCAATGCCCCTGCTCGAGCGTGATGATGTAGATGCTGTCGAACCCGCCGATAATGCTGCCGTCCTTCCGGTAGCGCGTGAACCGCGTGTCGATGTGCACCTTGTCGGCGCCCGCGTGGATCACGGCGCGGCGATCCCAGGCGGAGTGATCCCAATCTGTCAGCGCGCCGCGGCTGAACATGTCCGGCTGGTGGTAGCTCTCGTCGATCACCGAGACGGTGTTCGAATGAAACCGGTAGCTCGGGAAGTTGAACGTCTTCTGCCAGGCCGCGATGTCGCGCGCGTTGAACGCCGCCATAAAATCATCGAGCACCTTCTGCGCCGCCGCGATCTCCGCTTCGTAAGCCATGCGCGCCTCCTATCGTGGGCGCGACGTCATCACGGCAGCGGCAGAAACGGAAGCCCCATCAGCGCTTGCGCGAACGTGCCGCCAACCACCGCGACGCCAAACAGCGAGCCTGCCACGACGATCGGGACGGCAAGCTGGCGGATCGTGCGATCGGCGATCAGCCCAAGCAACGGCAGCGCCTGCATGAGATGCGTCGCGAAGAAGTGCGGCACGCGCAAATCGCCGCCGGTGGTGGACCAGCCGAAGAATGGCAGGCCGCTCGCATCCGTGCGCTCGCCGCCAACCCAATGGCCGGGCTCCGTCAGCGTGCTCGACGACATGAGGCCGGCGATCACCAGCGTCAGCAGCGAACCAAGCGTCAGCCCCAGCACGACGCCCCATTTTAGCCCCGCGCCCGTTTGCGGGGCGAGCGATTTACGTGCGTTCCAGCCAAGCAGCAGCGACGCGATCACCATGGAGGACGCGCCTGCACCCATCACGCCGTACATCACCATTTCGAACGTCGTATCGAAATTGAAGTGCGACGCGCGCCCACGGCCGGCCTGGTAAAGAATGTACGCAATCTCCCCGACCGCCGCGAACGAACTGATGATCGCTGCGCCCCGCACGAAGCGCCCCGCGCGTGCTTCCGGCGTCATCTGGCGCACGACCAGCGCCAGCGTCGCGAGATGGATAAAAATCGCGATCTCGAACTTCAGCGGCTTATCCCACACGCTGACGCCGATCAGCGTGCGGTGATCCATGTAGTGCGACGCGAGCGTCGGCAGTGCGAGCGCAACCATCATCAGCGCGCCGGCCCAAAGCGTGAGCTCAGCGTCGTGCTCTTTCGTGCGCGTAGGCGCGGCATAAGCGACAGCGGTCACCGTGACCTCCTTCGGCTAAGCGGGTTGCGGTTCAGCGGCGCGCTTGGCGGGCAGCGCGAGCGAAGCGAGGTGCAGCACGTAGCCGAGCGGCCCGAGCATGAAGGTCGCAAACAGGATCGGCGCTTGCAGGAAGCGCGACAGCCCGCGCGCGTCGGATTTTTCCGCAATCACCGTGCCTACGAAGAGATCAAACGCGAGATAATGGATCCAGCCCGCCAGCATCAGCGGCGGCACCGCCATGAACGCGGCGACGCCCGCAAGCGTGGAGAAGCTCGCCCCTTCCGCGCCGGCGGCGTAGGCGAAGATCAGCGTGGCGTAGACGACGCCGAGAATGCCGATCAGCCCGAAGCGCAAAGTCGTGATCAGCCACGGCCAGCGCGGCAGGAAGATCAGCGCCACCCACCCGATCATGGCCGAGAGGTTGGCGATGCCGAATGGCCCTTCCCAAGAAGCGATATCTCCGACCGGCATGGCGTTTCCTCATATGTTGACAGTGCCAAGATCGTTCTGCCCGCCAATCCTGGCGCCGTCAAGATTTATTTTGACAGTGTAAAGATCATTTCATAATGTGGGCGCCATGACCCGGGCGAAGGCCAAACCACGCAGCTATCACCACGGCGCGTTGCGCGAAGCGCTGCTCACGGCGGCGCTCGAAATTCTGGAAGAAGAAGGCCTCGAGGGCCTGACGCTTCGGGGCGTCGCGGCGCGCGCCAACGTCTCGCACGCCGCGCCCGCGCACCACTTTCCGTCGATCAAGGCGCTGCGCACTGCGCTCGGCGAAATCGCGTTCTTCAAGTTCGGCGACGCGATGACGGCCGCGCGCAAAGCAGCGGATCAGACGCCGGAAGCACAGCTTCGCGCGGCGGGCGTGGGCTATCTCGCCTTTGCGCGCGCCCATCCCGGGCTCTTCAAGCTGATGTTCTCGGACTCCCTGATCGATTGCGACGACCCGGCCTATGTCGACTCAGCCGGTTCTGCGTTCTCGCAGCTCGTGGAAATCTCGATGCCGGCCGCCGAAGCGCTCGGCTACACGAGCGAGAGCGAGCGCGTGGAGATCATCAAGCTCGTCTGGTCCGTCGCGCACGGCTACGCGCACCTCGTGCTCGAACAGCAGATGCGCAAGCTGGAACCGCTGGCGGATGCGAGCGGCGAATTCACACCGCCCGATCTGGCCGCGATCATGTTCGCGGTGAGTAAGAAGAAACGCTGAGCGGCGCTCAGTTCAGGCTGTTCAACCGAATGCGATCCAGCGCCTCGGCGTCGAGCACGCCGTGCTGGTAGAGGGCGAGAAACTCTTCCGAGACGCTTTTGCCGAAGACCAAAGCGTCATCGGTGTTCACCGTGACACGCACACCGGCGTCGTACAGGCGCCGGATCGGGTGTGCGGCGAGAGATTCAACACGCCCCAGCAGCACGTTTGATGTGGGGCATACGTTCAGCTGAATGTTGTTGTCCGCCAGGAAGCGCATCGCTGCTGGGCTCGTTGCGGCCGCAATGCCGTGCTGCACCTCATCGAGCTCCAACACCTCAACGGCGCGGACGACATCATCGGCGCTTCCCCACTCCCCCACATGCGCGCGCAGCCTGAGGCCCGCCGCCTTCGCTGCGCGATAGACCGGCGCAAACGCCTCGATCGGCCGCGCCATCTCGTCGCCCGACATATCGATGGCCTGATAGACGCCAAGCGCGAGGCACGGCTCCATCCAACGCAACACGTCGGAAGGCGCACAGACGCGATTGACGCCAAGCTGTGCGATCCAGTCGATCTCCGGCGCGACGCGCTGCTGCAGCGCGCGTAGGCCGCCGTAGAGTGCGGCGGGATCGAACCCATCGTCGATAAGCCAGACGTCGTCTCCAAACGCGACGCGCGTGACGCCATCACGTTTGGCGAGCGCAAACGCGGCCTCGTACCCAAGCAGCCGCCCACCGGGCTGAAGCAGTAGGTCTTGCAGATTCGCGCTGATCCACGCGCTCATCTCCGCCATCGACGCGATCGGCTGCTGCAACGGCGCAATGTCGCGCCCGGTCCGCGCACGCAGAAAGTCGCGGCATCCGCTGAGCGGACCGTGATTGTGCAGATCGCCCTTGGGGATTGCACGAAGCGCCGCCAGATCGGCCCGCTCCAGCGCGTCGGCAAACGCATTCATTTGCAATGACCAGCACGCAGCGAACGGCTGCGCCGCAACAACCGCCCGCGCCTAGGCCCGGCGCGGAATCACCACGGGCAGCTTGTCGTAGCCTTTGACGAACGCGCTTTGCACGCGCGTCGGTTCGCCCGTGACGTGGATTTCCGGGAAGCGCTTCAGGATTTCTTCCCAGATGATCTGCAGCTGCAGCTCGGCGAGGCGGTTGCCCACGCAGCGGTGGATGCCGAAGCCGAAGGAGAGGTGCCGGCGCACGTTCGGGCGCTCGATCCAGTACTCGTTCGGGCGTTCGATCACTTCATCGTCGCGGTTGCCCGAGACGTACCACATGATGACCTTGTCGCCCTTCGGGATCGTCGTGCCGTTGATCTCCACATCGCGCGTTGCGTTGCGGCGCATATGCGCGAGCGGCGTTTGCCAGCGGATCGTTTCCGACACCATGTTCGGGATGAGGTTGTGGTTGGCGCGCAGGATGCGGTTCTGCTCCGGAAAGAGCTTGGCCATCGCATAGACCGAGCCCGTCATCGTGTTGCGCGTCGTGTCGTTGCCGCCGACGATGAGGAGGATGAGGTTCCCCATGAACTCCATCGTGTCCATGTTCTTCGTGGACTCGCCATGCGCCAGCATCGAGATGAGATCGTTGCCCGGCTTCTTGGCGCGCTCATGCCAGAGCACCATGAAGTACTCGACCATCTTGAAGAGTTCGCCGCGCCAGTATTGCTCGTCCATCGGCGTGACGCCGTCTTCGGCCATCGGCACGGCATCGCCCTCTTGCGGGCGCGGCGCGGTGATGAGGTCCGACCAATAGGTGAGCTTGCGCCGATCTTCCCACGGGAAGTCGAACAAGGTCGCGAGCGTCATCGTCGTCAGCTCGATCGAGACTTTATCGACCCAATCGAATTCCTCGCCGATCGGCAGCGAATCCAGAATGCCGGCGGCGCGCTCGCGGATGATGGGCGCCATGAGCGCGAGATTTGGCGGCGCCACCGCGGGGCTCACCGTCTTGCGTTGCGCGTCGTGCTTTGGCGGATCCATCGCAATGAACATCGGAAGCTGAAAGTCCGCATCCGGCTCGGCGATGGTGATGGCGGGTTCGGACGTGAAGGCTTCGTGGTTCGTGTCCACGGCCATGATGTCGTTGTACTTGGTGATCGACCAATACGGCCCGAACTCGTGCTCTTTCTGGAGATGCACGGGTGCTTCTTTGCGCAGCCGCTCGAAATACGGCCAGTGCGTATCGTTCTTAAACAGCATCCCGTCGGCGACGTTGATCTGGTCGAGCGGGATCGAATAGGCGTGCTCGCGGGCGGCCTTTTGCAGATTGAGCAGCGATCCGTCGTCCATAGGCGTCCTCCGGCGGGCGGTTGCCCGCTTCTCATCGGAAGACACTGTCCGCCCGCCCGCGGGCCGGCGTCAAGATGACGGGGGCGTCACCTCTTCACTAGCCGCCGAGGCGCGCCAGCTCGGCCTCGCTCATTTCCTCGTTCGAGTAGACGTCCTGCACGTCGTCCAGATCGTCGAGCGCGGTGAGCATCTTCATCAGCAAGTCCGCCGCCTCGCCCTCGATCGGCGTCGTCATCTTGGGCCGCCACACGAACTTGGCGCTCGCGGCGTCGCCAAAGCGCTTGGCGAGGTTCTGCGAGACTTCGCCGAGCGCGTCCGTGGCGCAGAGCACCACATGCGCCTCCTCCTCGACCTCGCAATCGTCCGCGCCGGCCTCGATCGCGGCTTCCAGCATCGTGTCTTCATCGGCGACCGCGAGCGGGTAGCGCACCTCGCCCATCTTGTCCCAGCCGAACGAGACGGAATTGGTTTCGCCGAGATTGCCGCCGTTCTTCCCGAACGCGGCGCGCACTTCGCCGGCGGTGCGGTTTCGGTTGTCCGTCAGCGTTTCGATGATGACGCCAACGCCGCCCGGGCCAAAACCCTCGTACCGGATTTCCTCCAGCTTCTCGCCGCCCGCGCCCGACGCCTTGTCGATTGCGCGCTGGATATTGTCCTTGGGCATGTTCTGCGCGCGCGCGGCCTGGATGGCCCGATAGAGCCGCGGATTGTTCGCGGGCTCGGGCCCGCCAAGGCTCACCGCCGCCTGCATTTCCCGCGCAAGACGCGTGAAGAGCTGGGCGCGCTTTTTATCCTGCCCGCCCTTGCGGTGCATGATGTTGGCGAATTTGGAATGGCCGGCCATGTCGTTCCCAAACGGGCGATAAGTGAAGCGGCGCCTTCTAGGCCGGAACGCCGAAAAACGCCACGCCTAGCGCCCGCGCAGCCCATCGCCGGTGAGCGCTTCGGGCTTGAAGCCGTCCCAGCAGCGGATCGCTTCTTTCTCGGTCACGATCCAGTCCATCGGCTGATCGAGCGGGCCGGCGGGCACTTCCGCCATCTCCTGGGCCGCGTAAGCGATGCCGACGGCGACGGCGCCCTGGGGCTTTAGGCGTGCGAGCGTCCTATCGTAGTGCCCGCCGCCCTGCCCGAGCCGGCGCCCCTTCCGGTCGAATGCCAGAAGCGGGGTTAGGATGAGCTTCGGGAAGACCTCGCGCGCATCGGTGGGCGGCGCCATCACCCCAAAAGCATCGGGCCGGAGCGGCCCGCCTTCCCACAACAGGAAGCGCGCCTGCGCGTCCCGCGTGTCCATCCGCGGCAGCGCGACGGTGAAGCCCGCCTTGGCGAGCGCGGCCATCAGCGGGCGGCAATCGATCTCGCCGCCAAACGGCCAATAGCCCGAGACCGGCCCGCCGATCCGGGCAAGCTCCACCGGAAACTGCTCGATGACGCCGAGGGCGGCCGCCGGATCGTCGATCGCAGCCCGCAGCGCGCGCGCCTCGCGGCGGGCGGCGGCCTTTTCGACGTCGAGGTCCGGCGCGCTCATGGCGAAAACGGTTGGGCGGCACCGCGCGCGCCGTAACGGCGATTTATCCCTCTAAGCCCTAGCGCACTAGGTGGGCGCCATGTGTCCGGACCAAGGCCCGGACAGGGACAGCTCCCGTTAGAGAAGATACGGCCCTGGGGATGAAATCCGTCTCGCACGCCGCAGGAACCGCCCGCCCGAGAGATAGGGCCGTTCGGGGCCGCTCTCAAGCTAGCGCCGCTGCGCCAGCCGCTCGCCCCGCCAACTCACGGCCACGCGGTCGACGTTAAGGTCGTTCAGCCGGTCGATCTCATGATGGGCGCGGGCGAGCGCCGCCCCAGAGGCTTGATTTTCCGCCAAAAGCGCGAGCGCAACGCTGACGAGGCGCTTCACGCCGTCCTCATCGCCGCTGGCCGCGACAGCGGCGAGCCGCGTGTCGAGAACAGCCGCCAGATCGGCCACGCGGCGCTCATCGCCCGCCGCGCAGGGAACGTCGATCGTGCGTCCCAAAACCGTGATCGGGGTGTGCGGCATGGCGCGTCTCCGGCGCTCGCGCGCGCGACTCACGCGCGGCGATGCGAGGCTATGCCACACACGGTTGCGGCGAAAGCAGCTTCCTGCTCTGCGCCTCTATTGTATGGACTTGGCCGCCCAACGGCGGCAAAGCCGGGCTCCTCATTTCAACTGGCCGGAGTACGTGAAAATGGCGGTGCGTGTTGCGATCAACGGGTTCGGACGGATCGGGCGCAACGTGCTGCGCGCCATCGTGGAATCTGGCCGCACCGACATCGAAGTCGTCGCGATCAACGATCTCGGCCCGGTCGAAACCAACGCCCACCTGCTGCGGTACGACAGCGTCCACGGCCGCTTCCCCGCTTCGGTCGAAGCCAAGGGCGACTCCATCGTGGTCGCCGGCAAGTCGATCAAAGTCACCGCGATCCGCGCGCCGGCCGAGCTGCCGCACAAGGATCTGAACGTCGATATCGCGCTCGAGTGCACCGGCATCTTCACCAAGCGCGACGACGCCGCCAAGCACCTCGACGCCGGCGCCAAGCGCGTGATCGTGTCCGCCCCGGCCGATGGCGCCGATTTCACCGTCGTCTATGGCGTCAACCACCACGGGCTGACGAAGGATCACAAGGTCATCTCGAACGCGAGCTGCACGACCAACTGCCTCGCGCCGGTCGTGAAGGTGCTAAACGACGCCGTCGGCATCGATCACGGCATGATGACGACAATCCACTCCTACACCGGCGATCAGCCAACGCTCGACACGCTGCACAAGGATCTCTATCGCGGCCGCGCCGCTGCGCTGAACATGATCCCGACATCGACGGGCGCCGCGAAGGCTATCGGTCTCGTGATCCCCGACCTCAAGGGCAAGC
>CAZMCA010000057.1:13494-18489 GCA_964564595.1 uncultured Caulobacteraceae bacterium | reverse complement strand
GGCGCGATGACTTGCGCGTGCGCAGCGGGCGCTGGCACGGCGGCGGCGAGCGCCGCGCCGGCCAGCGCGGCGGCGAGAAGTGTTTTCATGGCGGCTCGTTTCCCCTCGGTCGGTGTCGTCCCACACGCATCGGGGCGCGCGGTTGCGGCGGCTTCAAGGCGGCGCGCGCGGCGGGTGAACGGCGCGGGATCACAACTTTGCGCGCGGGACGCGCGGTTTGCGGCGGATGGGCGGCGCGTGCTACCGGCGCTGGCCGCGCCGTCATCGCGCGGCGACATTGCCGCTTTCGTGGCGATGGGGGCGTGTAGCTCAATGGTTAGAGCCGGCCGCTCATAACGGTCTGGTTGGGGGTTCAAGTCCCTCCACGCCCACTCGCCGCCGCCCCCGTTCTTAGGAAGGCCGAGCCTGGCGTTGCCGGCGCGCATTTTTGTTTGCGGCACGCAAATTATTTGGTTGCACTCTCGTGCACCGAACCCTAAAAGGATTACGTTGCACTTGAATGCAACGGAATTGGAGGCCGGTCATGGCCACGACGCAGGAAAAAGAGACGCATTACGTGCTCGGCGAAGCGCTGACGCCGATGCTGACCAACGCAATGGGGTCGGCGATCGAGATTTTCGACACACGCGGCATTCCTGGCGGCGGCCCGCCTCCGCACAAGCACAAGTGGGAAGAGATTTACGTGGTTCTCTCCGGCCGTATGGATGTCACGGTCGATGGCAAGGTGCTTCATCTCGGCCCCGGCGAGTTCGCGCATGTGCCGGCCGATACGCCGCACGGCTACACCACGATCGACGAGACGCATTTCCTCACCATCGTCTCGAAGGGCAACGCCGCGAAGTTCTTCAAGGAAGTCGCGCAAGTCGAGATGAACCCGCCGGATATTCCGGGCATCATCGATGTGGGCGCAAAGCACGGGATCACGTTCCTGACGTGAGCACCGCGCGCAAATACGTCAGCCCCAAGCGCGAAGCGCAGGCGCTCGCGACGCGCACGGCGATCCTCGAAGCGTTCGCCGAGCAGCTCTCCGAGCCGGGGCGGATCACGCTCTCGCCGAGCGAGGCCGCCGTGCGCGCGGGTGTTTCGCTGCGCACCGTGCATGTGCATTTTCCGAACGAAGAAGCGCAGATCAAGGCGCTCGGCGAATGGTTCGAGAAGGCGATCTTTCCCGAGGGCGTTCAGCTCGCGCGCGGGCCTGACGATCTTGTGCGCTACTATCGCGACATTCACCGCATGGCGATCAAGCATCCGATCAGCCGCGCGCTGACTTCGGCGAAGGGCGTCTGGCGCGATGTGCGCGCTTCGCGCCGCGCCGCGCGCTTGGATTCGATCCGCAAAGCCGTGAGGGCCGTTGGCGCGCCAAAGCGTGCAACGGAAGATGCGACCGCGGTGTTGCTCAGCCTCTCGGGCGCCGACGCATCCTGGACGCTCGTGGACCAAGGCCTCCCGCCAGAGCGCGCGCCGGACACGATCGCGCATACCGTTGAGCTTGTATTGGCGGACTTGCGGAAGAAGGCGCGCGCGTAGCGCAGATCGCCGCCGCTCACTTCACCGCGGTCACGAGCAGCCATGTGCGTTCGACGCCGTCGTAGCCGCCGCCTTCGGCTTGCTCGATCGTGACGCTGGTCCAAGCGCCGGCTTGCGCGTAGGCGGCTTCGAGCGCGGGGCGGGTTGGGAAATTGTAGTAGCGGCCGAGGTTGTCGCGGCCTTCGCCTTCACCGGATTTGAAGCTGGCGTGGAAGATGCCGCCGGTGACGAGCGCGGCGTGGATGCGCGCGAGGATATCTGGCAACGCGGCGGCGCGCGCGTGCAGGAGCGATGCGCTCGCCCACACGCCGGCATACGCGTTCGTTTCGTCGAGCTCATCGAAGCGCATCACGCGCACGGGGCGGCCGATGCGCTCTGATGCGAGCGCGGCGAGTGCGCGCGAGCCATCGGTTGCGGTGACATCGAGGCCGGCCTCAAGCATCGTTTGCGCATCGTGGCCGGAACCGGCGCCGAGTTCCAGGACGCGTGCGCCTTGCGGAAGCTGCGCGATGAATGCGGCCAGCAGGCGCGAGGGGGTTTTATGCGCGACGTAAGCTTGCGCTTCGCGATCGTAGAAGGCGAGCGTGTCGGCGTCATACGCTTCGGTCATGCGCGATCTTAAGCTGGGGCTTTGCGTTGCGCCAAGCGCTGGCGCGGCGGCGGCGTCTCGCTTAAGCGGGTGGCCCACGATCACGGGGACATGACGGCAGATGGCGCGCGGCTTGGTTTCTCTTGCACTCTCGATGCTCACGTTCTGCTTGGCGCTGACGCCCGCGCACGCGCAGGCGACGCGGGAAGAGACGTTCGACGCGCTCTGGACGGTCGTGGGCGAGAGCTTTCTCGATCCGCAGATGAACGGCGTCGATTGGAGCGCCGTGCGCGCCGAATATCGGCCGCGCGTGGCGGCGGCGCGCGACGAGGCGGCGTTCGGCGCGCTCATGAACGAGATGCTCACGCGGCTGCGCACGTCGCACACGGCCTATTACGGGCCGGACGATCCGATGCTCGCCATTCTGCTCGATGTGTTCAGCGCCGTGCCGGATCTTGCCGTGCTGCGCGACCGGTTCGGAGCCGATGGGCCGCAGCTGACAGGCATTGGCGTGTTCACGCGGCGCGTTGACGGCAGGACGTTCGCCGATCTGGTGCTGGGCGGGGGCGCTGCCGCGCGCGCGGGACTGCGCGCGGGCGATGAAATTGTCACGGTCGATGGCGCGCCGTTCGACGCGGCGACGTCGTTCGCGGGCAAGCAGAGCGTTTCTGTCGCGTATCGGCGGGCGCGCGGCGGGAGGGTGCGAACGGTGACCGTGCCTGTAACGCAGGGCCGTGGGCTCGCGGTGCTGAACGAAGCCTCGCGCGCCAGCGTGCAGAGCATCGCGCGCGATGGGCGCACGATCGCTTATGTGCGCATGTGGTCGCTGGTGGGCGATGCGCCGGGCGCAATCCTGGCGCAAATGCCGCTCGCGCAGGCGGACGCGCTGGTGCTGGATATTCGCGGCGTCGTTGGCGGCGGGGGCGTACAGCTGCTCGACCAACTGGACGCGCGCGTTGGCGTGCTCTGCTCAACGCCGCGCGGTGGCGCCGAAGGATGCGCGCCGCGCAGCTTTCGCGGGCGCACGGTGCTGTTGACGGACGAGCACTCGCGCAGCGGCGCGGAGCTGCTCGCCTCCGGCTTCCGGCGCAACGCATTCGGCGTGATCGTGGGCGCAAACACGGCCGGTGCGGTGAGCGCGGGGCGGCTCTACGCCTTGCCGAATGGCGGCGCGGCGTATGTCGCGGTGACGCGCATCACCGTCGATGGCGCAGTGCTGGAGGGCGTTGGTGTCGCACCCGATGCGCCGGTTGCGCAGGCGCTGCCCTATTCCGCCGGCGCGGACGCGCAATACGAGGCTGCGCTGCGCGTTGCGGCGTGCTTGGCTGAAGGAACCGCCGCCGCTTCATGCGCAGCGGCGGCGCGCTAAGTCTATGCGGCGAGGTCTTGCGGGGTGAGCGCGACGGTATCGGCGTGGCCAAAGCCCTTGGCGTAATCCAACACGGAAATCACCTTCGGCGTTAGGCGCACGTAGCGCACCGTGTTGAATTCCGGCACGGGCAGATCCTTGGCGGCCGGGTATTTCGCGATCAGCATTTTGAAGATTTCGCCGGCGCGGACCGGATCGGCGATGAACTCGGCAGTGGCGGCCATCGACAGGCCCTTGAGGCCGAGCATGTCATCGGAATCATCGCCGATGGTGAGCGAGACTTTGTTGCAGGCCGCGAGATTGGCGGCCTTCTGACTCTCGGCGGCGCAGAGAAAATAGATCGTCATGCCCTCGCTGGCATAGCCGACGGTGGTGGCTTGGGGCCAACCGTCTGGCCGGAGCGTCGCGAGCGTGAGCACGCGATGCTCGGCGATGATCTTGAGCGCAATCTGCTTGAGGCCAGCGTCCATCATGGCGTCTCTCCTGCGGCGCCTATGGAGCCACGCGCTTTCGCAGGCGCGTTGCGCTGCATCAAACCGGCTGCTTGACGATATATGCATATCCGTGTATATGCGTGCTCATGGAACTAGATGCATTCCAGGTGCTGGCGGACCCGACGCGGCGGCGCATCATCGAGGTGCTGCGCGGCGGCGAAGCGCAGGTGGGCGATGTGGTGGCGCAAGCGGGCGTGCATCAATCGGGCGTGTCGCGGCATCTGCGGATCTTGTCTGAGACGGGATTCGTGACGATGCGGCCGGATGGGCAGCGGCGGCTCTATGCGCTGCGCGGCGAACCGTTTCGTGAGCTCGATCTGTGGCTCGCGGGGTATCGCGATCTTTGGGAAGCGCGGCTCGATCGGTTCGGCGCGGCGCTCGAACAGAAACAGCGCGCCAGAAAGCTTGGCGCGGCCAAAAAGAAACGGAGCAAACGGACATGAGCATCGTGATCGCGCGCGTCTATCGCGCGTCGCTTCAGGACGTGTGGGATCTGTGGACCACAAAAGAGGGTTTCGAATCCTGGTGGGGGCCGGAAGGTTTTCGCGGCGACGTGCGTGAGATCGATGCGCGCGCAGGCGGCGTGCTGCGGTACGAGATGGCGGCCGACACCGCCGAAATGATCGCCACGATGGAGGGCGCGGGCCAGCCGGCGTCGCATCCCGTGACGGCGCGCTTTTCGGTGTTCGAGCCGCGCACGCGCCTTGTGCTGACAAGCATGATCGACTTTCTGCCCGGCGTTGAACCTTATGAGAACGACATCACCGTGACGTTCGAGCCGCTGGGCGACAGCGTGCGGATGACGGTGACGCTCTCGGGCATGCACGATCCAGCGTTCACGCAAATGCAGAAGGAGGGCTTCACCAGCCAACTCAGCAAGCTCGACCGGCGCTTTGGCTGGACGGGCTGACGCGCCTCCTCCCGCGCGCGGCAATCGTGTAGGCTGCCTCCAAATATAAGGAGGCGCGCATGGGCTATGGCACGATCACGGTGGCGCGGGAGGGCGCGGTGGCGCG
>CAZMCA010000057.1:8267-13394 GCA_964564595.1 uncultured Caulobacteraceae bacterium | reverse complement strand
TCGGGCGATATGGGCGGGCCGTGGACGCTGCCGCGCATTCTGGGCGCGGCGAAGGCGCGGGAGCTTTATTTTCTGCCGGGCAAGTTCGATGCAGCGGAAGCGCTGCGGATCGGGCTCGTTTCCCGCGTATGGGCGGATGATGCGTTCGACGCCGAGCTTGGCGCGCTGACGACGCGGCTTTCGCATGCGGCGCCGATTGCGCTGCGGGGCATGAAGGCGAATTTCCTCGATAGCGAGCGGATGGGCTTGCGCGAATTTATCGACGTTGAAACCGCGCGGCATCGTGCGGCGGGCGCGAGCGAGGATTCCAAGGAAGCGTTCAAAGCGTTCGTCGAAAAGCGCACGCCTGTGTTCACCGGCCGCTGAGGGAGAAACACATGCACGCTGCTTTTGGCGAAGGCCGCTACGAGACGATCCTATGCGACAGCCCGGCCGCGCATGTGGCGCGGATCACGCTCAACCGCCCGGACAAGATGAACGCCTACACGTTCGCGATGACGCAGGAATTGCAGAGCGCGATCGCGGCATATCGTGACGATGACAGCTTGCGCGTGCTGATCGTGACAGGCGCGGGCGAGCGCGCGTTTTGCACGGGCGGCGATCTTTCGGGCGCGGACGCAGAGCATAGCGCGCTGGTGCGCAGCCAGCCGATGGGCCAAGGGCGCGAGATGCGCGACGGGATGCAGGCTGTCGTTGGCGCGCTCAAGCGGCTCGACAAACCGAGCATCGCGCTGGTGCGCGGCTATGCGGTGGCGGGCGGGCTGGCGCTCGCACTCGCGTGCGACATGCGGATCGCGAGCGAGAGCGCGAAGCTTGGCGACACGAGCGGGCGCGCGGGGCTACTGCCGGATGAAGGCGGCGCGTGGCTTTTTCCGGAGATCATGGGGCTCGACCGGGCGCTGAAGATGAGCTGGCTGCAGGAAATCTACGGCGCCAAGCGCGCCGCGGAGCTCGGGCTGGTGACGGAAGTCGTCGCGGACGATGAGATCGACGCACATGTACTGCGGCTCGCCGAAACGCTGGCGACGCGCGCACCGCTCGCGGTGCGGCTCGTCAAAATGATGATGACGCGCGCGGCAAACGTGACGCTGGAGGATTCGTTCGTCGATGCGCAGATGGCGGTAATGATCACCAACCCAAGCGCGGATGTGCGCGAGGGCGTGCGAGCGTTCCAGGAAAAGCGCGCGCCGAAATTCGAGGGGCGCTAGGCGAACTCGCGGTCAAGCACGTCGCGGACTTTTGAGGCGAGCTGTTCGAGGCCGAAGGGTTTGGCGAGGAGCTGGGTGCCGGGATCGAGGACGCCGTTATGGACGATGGCGTTGCGTGTGTAGCCCGTGGTGAAGAGCACCTTCAGCGATGGAAGCTTCTTGCGCGCGGCGACGGCGAGCTGCGCGCCCGTCATGCCCGGCATCACGATATCGGTGAAGAGCAGCGTCACGGGCTGGCCCTCTTCGATGAGGCGCAGCGCTTCGGCGCCGTTGGCGGCGGCGACGACCGTGTAGCCGAACTCGCGGAGCGCCTCGATCGAGTAATTGCGCACGCGCTCTTCATCCTCGACGACGAGCACGATCTCATCGGCGCTGCCGCGCGGTAGACCGACGGCTTCACGCTTTGCGGCGGCGGTCGCTTCGGCGCCGTAATGGCGCGGGAGGTAGATCTTCAGCGTCGTGCCGTGGCCGGGCTCGCTGTAGATTTTCACGTGGCCGCCCGATTGGCGCACGAAGCCGAACACTTGGCTTAAGCCGAGACCCGTGCCCTGCCCGACGCCCTTGGTAGTGAAGAACGGATCGAACGCTTGGGCCGCGACCTCGGGCGTCATGCCCGTGCCGGTATCGGTGACGCAGATCATCACGTACTGGCCCTCGGGAATCTCGAACTCGCGTGCGTAGCGCTCATCGACGTAAGCGTTTGCGGTTTCGATCGTGAGCTTGCCGCCATCGGGCATCGCATCGCGCGCGTTGACGGAGAGATTGAGGATCGCGCTCTCAAGCTGGAGCGGATCGGCGTAAGTGCGCCAGAGCCCCGCGAGCAGCACGGTTTCGACGCGGATTTGCTCGCCCAGCGTGCGCGTGAGCATCTCCGTCATCGAGCCAACGAGGCGATTGGCGTCAATCGGCTCGGGCGCGAGCGGCTGCTGGCGCGAGAACGCGAGCAAGCGTTGCGTGAGCGCGGAAGCGCGCGTTGCGCCATCCATCGCGGCTTCGACGTAGCGCGCGACATCGGTTTCACCGCGCGCGATCCGGCGCTGCAGCAAGTTGAGCCCGCCGATGACGACGGCCATCATGTTGTTGAAGTCGTGCGCGATGCCGCCGGTGAGCTTGCCGATGGCCTCCATCTTTTGCGCGTGGCGCAATTGTTCTTCGGCGACGGCGCGCTGGGCGACCTCCTCCACCACGCGCTCTTCGAGCGTGGCGTTGAGCGCCTGGAGCGCGGCTTCGGCGCGGCGCCGCTCTTCGATTTCGCGCTGGGCGGAACGGAAAAGCCGCGCATTGTCGATCGCGGTCGCGGCCTGGCCGGCGACGCCCGAGAGCAGCGCTTCGTGTTCGGGCTTGAAGACGCCGGCTTCGACGTGACCAAAGAACAAGCCGCCGAGCACTTCGCCCGTGCGCGATGTTACGGGCACGGCGAGATAGGACGTAACGGGCAGATGGCCCTTCGGCATGCCATGGTGGGGGCCGGACAGACCGTAGCGTGCGTCTTCGCGCACATTATCCGACCGGACGACGCCCTTGCCGAGGAAGGTCGGCTCGAAGATCGCGGTGGCGCGCGGCATCGGGAAATTGTCGAACGCTTCGCGCGGCGCGCCAGAGAGCGCGTAGAGCATGTAGCTGCCGCCGGAATCGTCGATCACGTTGTAAAAGAACGCGCCGAACTGCGCGCCGGTGAGCGCGACGCCAGCATCCGTCACCGATTGGACGATCACATCGAGATCGAGCTCGGCCGCGACCAGGGCGCCGGTTGCGTTCAGGACTTCAAGGCGGCGCTTTTCGTTTTCAAGCGCCGCAACAGCCTCACGCGTATCGGTGACATCGACGTTGACACCGATCATGCCGAGGAAAGCGCCGGACGCATCGAAGCGCGGGCGCGCATCGGTGTGCAGGAGGCGCCAGGCGCCATCGGAGGCGCGGCGGTAGCGCGCTTCGACCTTGAGGGCCGATTGCGTGCGCATGGCTTCGCCGAACGGCGCGAAGAGCGCGTCGCGATCTTCCGGATGGACGGTGTCGTTCCAGTTGAACGCGGCTAGATCCTCTTCGGCAACGCCCCAGAACGCGCGCTGCGGGCCGTTGAGATAAACGCATTTGCCGTTCGCATCGCCCATCCAGAGCATGACGGGCGCGCTTTCGGCGACAAGGCGGAAGCGCTCTTCGCTATCGCGAAGCGCATCGACTGCGCGCGCGCGATCGGTGACGTCCGTCGCTTCGACGAAGATGCCGTCGATGCGGCCCTTCTCGTCGCGGATCGGCTGATAGACAAAATCGAGCTGGAACGTTTCCATGCCGCCGTTGCGGCGGAGCTGCACGGGCGTTGCGTGCCCGACGTGGGGCACGCCGGTGCGATAGACCTCATCGAGCAGCGTGACGAAACCTTGCTGCGCCGTTTCCGGGAGCGCTTCGGCGACGGGCTTGCCCACGATGTCGGGCCGGCCGACGAGTTCGAGATAGGTCGGGTTCGCGAGTTCGAACACGTGTTGGGGGCCGCGCAGCACGGCGACGGCGGCAGGCGCTTGCTGGAAGAGCTCTTTAAGGCGCGTCGTTTCCGCCGCGCGATCGGCGAGGCCGCGCACATTGGCGGTGGTTTCGTTGCCCTGGTTGAAGATTCCGAGCACTTCGCCCGACGGACCGAGAATGGGCGTGAAGCTATAGGTCCAATACGTTTCGTGGCGTTTGCCGCCGCGCTCCATCAAGAGCAGCTGATCGTAAGCCGAAAAGCCCTCGCCGGTTTCGAACACGCGCATGAATTGCGGCTCGATCACGTCCCAGATATCGGGCCACACTTCTTTTGCGGTGCGCCCGAGCGACCAGGGATGCTTCTCGGCGGGAATGGGCGACCACGCATCGTTGTAGAGCAGCGTGAGATCACGGCCCCAGTAGATCGCGGTGGGGAACGTTGCGTGCAGCGCGATGTTGGCGGCGGCGATCAGCGGATCGGGCCACGTTTCGAGCGCGCCGATCGGCGTTGCGCCCCAATCGTGCGCGCGGATGCGCTCGGCCATTTCGCCCTTGCCGGAAAGGCGGCGCAAAGCTGCGTTACGCGGCATGGCGCGCCCCCGAAGCAAAGCGCGGGGCGCGGGCGAAGTAAGTGATCAACGGGTGGCTCGCCGACAATAATGTTTGGGGGCATTGCGGCCGCCAATCCGCGCGCAAGTCAATCGCGCAGCTGCTTGATTTGGATATATTTTCGGTCTTGCGAGATTTGTTCCGGAGCGACGGAACCAGCGGCGCGCGCCGCGCGTTGAGCCCTCTGCTTAGCCGCCTGAAAGCTTCGGGATCAGGACGATTTCGGCATTGGGGGCGATCTCGGCGCTGAGCGCGTCCTGGTGGATTTCTCCGTCGATTGCGATCGCCATGTTGGCTTCGACGTGCGCGCCCAGGCCTGGGTAGCGTGCATCGAGTTCGGCAATGAGGCGGCGGACGCTGGCGGCCTCAACGTCGAATGCGCCGAGACCGCCAGTCATTTCCTTGACGCGCGCCGAGATGGAAACGACGCGCGCCAATCTTCTTACCCCTGCTCGATTGCTTCGAGCACGCGCGGCGGCGAGAGCGGCAGCGCGTAAATGCGCTTGCCGATCGCTTGGCGCACAGCGTTCGCGACGGCCGCGAGCGGCGGCACGATCGGCGCTTCGCCGACGCCTTTGGCGCCGAACGGGTGGCGCGGATTGGGCGCGGCCTCGATCAGGATGGTGTCGATCATCGGCAAGTCCGACGCGACGGGCATGCGATAATCGAGGAAGCTCGGATTTTCGAGCACGCCATCGGGGCCGTAGACGTATTCTTCGTTGAGCGCCCAGCCGATGCCTTGGGCTGCGCCGCCTTGCAGCTGGCCTTCGACGTAAGACGGGTGAATCGCGCGGCCGACGTCTTGCGCGGCGGTGTAACGAAGCACGGTGGTGCGGCCGGTTTCGGGATC
>CAZMCA010000057.1:0-8167 GCA_964564595.1 uncultured Caulobacteraceae bacterium | reverse complement strand
GCCATGCCGGTCGCGAACGTGACGCGGCTGCCGCCGGTGGACCCGGAAAAGCCGATGCTGGTCGTATCCGCGACGGTGGCGCGCACGCGCTCGATCGGGAGACCGAGCGTTTCGGCGGCCATCATCGCCATCGCTGCGCGCGAACCGCCGATATCCGGGTTCGACGACACGACGGTTGCGCCGCCGTCTTCATCGATGTGGACGGCGCCGGTGCTTTCGCCGCCGATGTTGAACCAGAAGCCGCACGCGACGCCGCGCCCTTGGTTCGGGCCAAGCGGCGCGGTGTAGTGCGGATGGTTTTTCACGGCTTCGAGCGTTTCGAGGAACGCGACGGAGCGGAAGGTTGCGCCGTAGACGGCTTTGACGCCATCGCGCGCGCCGTTGAGACGGCGAATATCGAGCGGATCCATGTTGAGCTTGCGCGCGAGATCATCGACGGCGCTTTCCACGGCGAACGCCGCGATCGGCGCGCCGGGCGCACGATAGGCCGCGACTTTCGGGCGGTTCGACACCACATCGTAGCCGGTGAGCGCGATGTTTTCGATGTCGTAGCACGCGAGGGCGGCCATGCAGGCGGCGTTGACGGGCGAGCCCGCGAAGGCGCCGGCTTGGTATTTCAGCGTGAGATCACAGGCAGTGATCCGGCCTTCGCTGGTGGCGCCGAGTTTGATCTCCATCACCGCGCCCGACGTTGGGCCGCTGGCGTGGAAGACTTCATCGCGGCTCATCACCATCTTCACCGGGCGGCCGCATTGCTTGGAGAGCGCGAGCGCGACGGGTTCGAGATAGACGGTGGTTTTGCCGCCGAAGCCGCCGCCGATTTCGGCGGGGATCACTTTGAGATCGCTGAGCGGCATGCCGAGGATTTTTGCGGTGAGCGTGCGCACCAGGAATTGGCCCTGGCTTGAACACCACACCGTCGCTTGCCCATCGGCGCCGGCGGAGGCGACGCAGGCGTGCGGCTCAATGTAGCCTTGGTGGACTGCGGCGGTTTCGTAGCGGCCTTCGATCACGACATCGGCGGCCGCCATCGCGCCCGGCACATCGCCGCGGCCCATGACGATCTTCTGCGCGATGTTGGAGGGCTTATCGGGCTTCGGGGTGACGCCCTTGGTGAACATGTTGGCGTGCAGCAGCGGCGCATCGGGCGCCATCGCGGCTTCGACTTCGATGACGTGCGGCAGCACGTCGTACGTCACGTCGATGAGACGCACGGCTTCATCGGCGATTTCGGGCGATGTCGCGGCGACGGCGGCGACGGCATGGCCCGCGTAGAGCGCTTTTTCGCGCGCCATGCAGTTGATCGCGACATCGAGGAGCGCCGTGGCGCCTTCGCCGTGATCGATATCTTCGCCCTCCCCGAGCACGAAGTTCGCGCCGGTGACGATGGCTTTGACGCCCGGAAGCGCGGCGGCGGCGCGGGTATCGATCTTCACGATCTTGGCGTGCGCGTGCGGGCTGCGCTTGATGCGGCCGGTGAGCATGCCGGGAAGGTGGAAGTCCGCGCCGAATTGGGCGCGGCCGGTGACTTTATCGGCGCCGTCCGGGCGCACGGGGCGTTGGCCGACGACTTTCAGCGTGCGGCCGCCTGCTGCTCCATCGCTCATCGTGCGGCTCCTGCTTTGTTGGTGTCTGGCGCCTGACGCAGTTCGGCGGCCGCATCGATCACGGCGCGGATGACTTTGTCATAGCCGGTGCAGCGGCAGAGATTGCCGGCGAGGCCGTAGCGAATTTCGGTCTCGGTCGGGTTCGGGTTCTTATCGAGGAGCGCTTTGGCGGCCATCACTTGGCCGGGCGTGCAGAAGCCGCATTGCAGCGCCGCGTGTTCGAGGAATTGGCGCTGCAGCGGATGCATGTGGCCATCGACGGCCATGCCTTCGATGGTTTCAATGCGTTTGCCTTCGGCTTCGGGCGCCAACATCAAGCACGAGCAGACGAGCCGTCCATCGACGATGACGGAGCATGCGCCGCAATCGCCGGTGCCGCAGCCCTCTTTCGAGCCGGTGAGCCGGAGCTCATCGCGCAGCGCATCGAGCAGGGATTGGCGCGTGCCGCCGAGAAACTCGACGCTTTCGCCGTTGACGGTGGTGGTGACGAGAACTCTGCTCATGCGGCGGCTCTTTCGTAAGCGATGCCTGCGGCGCGGCGGGCGAGCACGCAGGCAATTTTGGTGCGATACGCAGCGGTGCCGCGCTTGTCGCTGATGGGTTTGCAGGCGGCGGCGACGGCCGCATCGAGCTTGGCGAGCGCGGCTTCTTCGAGCTTGGAGCCGACGAGCGCTGCGCCCGCGGCTTCAACGAGAAGCGCGGTGGGCGCGACCGCGCCTAGGCCGACGCGGGCCTCAGTGATGACGCCCTTTGCGTCGCGCGTGATGCTCACGCCGGCGCCGACGACAGCAATGTCCATCTCGGTGCGCGGGATGAGGCGGAGATACGCGTCCTTCGCGTGGGCGGGGCGCTTGGCGAGTTTGAAAGCGACGAGCAGCTCATCGGGCGCGAGCGAGTTCTTGCCGGGGCTGACGTGGATTTTTTCGACCGGCAACTCTCGCGCGCCGTTCGGGCCTTCGATCACGCAGATGGCGCCGGCGGCGATCAAAGCGGGCACGCTATCTGCGGCGGGCGAGGCGTTGCAGAGGTTGCCGCCGAGGCTCGCTCTGCCCTGCACTTGTTTGGAGCCGATCAGGTTGGCGGCTTCGATGAGGCCTGGCCACGCGGCGACGAGCGCTTCGTGTTCGCCGAGCACGGCGCCCGATGTGGCTGCGCCGATGGTGAAGCCGCCGTCACGCTCCTGACGGATCTCCGTCATGCCGGGGATGCGCTTTACATCGACGATGAGCGGCGGGCGGATGCGGCCGGAACGGGCTTGGACCAGAAGGTCGGTTCCGCCGGCAAGGATTTTTCCGGCGCCATTCGCTTCGCGCAAAGCGGCCACAGCCGCCGCGACGCTCGCGGGCGCCACATATTGGTTCTCGATCAAGGGGCGTTTTCTCCGATCCCTCTATGTTAGAGCCGGGAGCCCGGAGCACAAAGCACTTTGCGAAGCGCGCGCTACTTCAGATTCGGTAGCAACTAGCCGCCGACTTCCCCGAGCGCGCGCAGGCGGTGGAGATCGGCCTGGCGGCGCGACTGGGTTTTGAGGAGCAGCGCCTTCATCTGCTTGCGCACCGTATCGAGCGAGACGCGGCGGCCTTCTGCGATTTCCGCAACGCTCGCGCCCGCGAGCCAGCGGCGGAGCACATCATCCTCCGCGGCGGAGAGCCCGAAGAGTTTTTGCGCGCGCCGTAGGCCTTTGAGGCGCGCGGCGTCGCTCTCAACGTCCACCAGGTAGAGCGCGGCGCGGGCCGGGCCGCTCCATTCGAGGAACGGATTTTCCGCGCCGAGCGGCAGCACGACCGCGAGCAGCGGGGCCTTGCCCTCGCCGCGCGGTAGCAGAATTTCGGCGCCGACGCGCGGCGTGAGGCTGAGCTGCGTCGTCGCGCAGCGATCGAGCGCGGCGTTGAATGCGCTTTGCGCCTTCGGCGCGGTGGCGCAGACGAGGCCGCGCGAGAAGCGCACGCCGTCACGCGCGTCGAGCAATTCCTTGGCGGCGGCGTTGACGAGCAGCGGCGTGCGGGAGTTCGCGAACAGGAGACAGGGCGTGGCGAACCCATCGAACGCTTGCGCGAGCGCGGGATCGATGCGCGCGCTGCCGTAGATCTCCATCGCGATCATCGCCGCGCGCCGCACATGCGGGTAGAGCCGCCAGCCGAGCGCGACATCTTCCTCTTCGAACGGCGGCGCATCGATGAGGCGGCCGACCGTGACGCCGAGTGCTGGCGCTTCTTGTTCGGGCAGGCGCAACAGAAGCTGCACGGCGTCTCCCGTGCGCGTGGGCGTCATGTATTCGCGGAAATATTCCGTCTCGAACAATTCGGCGGGCGGGATGACGGCGAAGTTTTGGAAGACGCCGGGCGCGAGGTCCATCGTGGCGGCGCGTTCGGCGAACGGCGCCTGGCGGCCGTACTTGGCCATTTTGTCCAAGACGGGCGTTGGATCGATGTTGTGCAGCACGAACGGGATCGGCATTGCGCCGTTCACGGGCGGCGCGTGAATGAGGCCGCCCTCCGCATCGAGCGCAGTAGTGAGATCGGCCAGGAACGTGCGCCATTCTTCCGGCCGCACGGCGGCGGCGTAGGCGCGGTCGATCAGGCGTGCTTCGGTGCTCTCGTCGCGCGCCAGCGCGGCCTCCTTCGCGTACTTTTCCCCAACGTCAGACTAGGCGGGCGGACGCGCGACGGAAACTGGGCGTATGCACGTTGAACCGCTCACGAGGCGGTGAGCCATCAAGGGAGCCCAGAGTGCCCCAGGCGGATGCAGCGATCGCGGCAGGACGGCTCGGGCTTGGCGCGCGGCCCGGCGAATTGGCGCGCATCGGGCGCGATCCGCGCGGCTGGGCGGGCGCGCAGCTGACGGATGCGGCTGCGTTTGCGGTAACGGGCGAAGGGCTGGCGACGACGCGCACAGCAGTAATCGCGCTCGAAGAATATCGCGACTCCCGCCCGCTCGAACGGATCACGCCGCAGGACATCGACAATCCGGGGCGCTTGTTTGCGCCGCTGATCGCGCTTGCGGGCGCCGATCTTGCCGCGCGCATGCAGAAGGCGCTGACGACCGAGCACGGCTTTGCGGAGCGGCTGGCGCTGTTCTGGTGCAATCACTTCACGGTATCGGCCACGAAGGTGGCGGTGATCCCTCTTGTCGGGCCGTTCGAGCGCGAAGCGGTGCGCGCGCATATGACGGGCACGTTCGGCGAGCTTTTGATCGCGTGCGCGCATCACGCTGGGATGAGCCTCTATCTCGATCAGGCGCAATCGGCGGGGCGGAATTCGACGCTTGGGCGGTTGCGCGATTTTGGGCTCAACGAAAATCTCGCACGCGAGATTTTGGAGCTGCATACGCTCGGCGTGCACGGCGGCTACACACAGAACGATGTCACGGAATTTGCGAAGGCGCTGACGGGGTACACGCTGGCGAACCGGCGGGTGCAGCGCTTTGCACCGCAAGCGCAGCTGGGCGAGCCGTTGTTCGTGGCGGCGATGCATGAGCCGGGCGCTCGCACCGTGCTGGGGCGGCGCTACGCGCAGGATGGCGCGGCGCAGGCGCATGCCATTCTCGTCGATCTTGCGCATCATCCCGCGACAGCGCGCCATATCGCGACGAAGCTGTGCCGCCATTTCATCGCCGACGATCCGCCGCCGGCGGCGGTCGCGCGCGTGGAGCGCGCGTTTATCGAGACGCGCGGGCATCTGCCGACAGTCCATAGCGCGCTGCTTTCGTGCCCGGAGCTTTGGCAAACGCAGCCGGGCAAATTCAAAACGCCGCATGATTTCGTGATCTCCGCGCTGCGGCTGATTGGGCTGCCGCGCGTTGAGCCGCGCGCGGCGCAGGGCGCGTTCCAAATGCTGGGGCAGCCGATGTACCGGGCGCCCTCTCCTGCGGGATGGAGCGATCGCGCTGCCGATTGGGGCTCACCCGATGCGGTGATGAAGCGGCTGGAGTGGAGTCAGGCGCTGGCGGCGCGCACGGGGCGGTTCGTGCGGCCGGAAGATGCGCTGGCGGGCGCGCTCGGCGATGCGCTTAGCCCACGCACGCGCGAAGCGGTGGCGCGCGCGGAGAGCGCTGAGCAAGGTTTGGCGCTCGCGCTGATGAGCCCGGAGTTTCAACGCAGATGAGCGCGATGCTTTCTCTTACGCGCCGCGGCGCGCTGATTGGCGCGGGCGCGCTGACGTTGGCGAACGCGGCGGGCAGCGTGGCTTTTGCAGATGCGCCGGGCGCGCGGAAGTTCGTGCTGGTGATCCTGCGCGGCGCGCTCGATGGGCTCGCGGCGTGCGCGCCGATTTCCGATCCGCACTACCGGGCCGCGCGTGGGACACTTGCGCTCGCGCCCGATCAGGTGCTGCCGCTGAGCGATGGGATGGGGCTGCATCCGCGGCTTCAATATCTCCACCGGCAGTGGAGCGCGGGCAAACTCGCGGTGATGCATGCGGCGGCTTCGCCCTATCGCGAACGCTCGCATTTCGATGGGCAGGACGTGCTGGAGAGCGGCGGGGCGCAGGTGTTCGGCGTCAATGACGGCTGGCTCAATCGCGCGCTGCAATTGTTGCCCGCGGATGCGGCGAACACTGGGATCGGCATTGGCGCGAGCGTGCCGCTGGTGCTGCGCGGGAGCGCGCACGCGACGAACTGGGCGCCCTCTTTTGCGCCGAGCGCCGATCACGACACGCTGATGAGGCTGGCCGATCTTTATGCGGGCGATGCGTTGCTTGGCCCGGCGCTCGCGCAGGCGATGGAGACGGCGGCGATCGCGAGCGATGCGAACATGAGCGCGATGGGCGGAACGGGGCGTGTTGGGCCGGGCGCGTATCGCACGCTCACAGAAGCGGCGGCGCGGTTGATGGCGGCGCCGGGCGGACCAGTCGCGGGCGTGGTCTCGCTCGACGGATGGGACACGCATGCGGGGCAAGGCGCGGGCGACGGCGCGCTGGCGTTGCGGCTCGGCGCGCTCGATGCGGCGCTCGCTTCGCTTGAGGCGGGGCTTGGCGCGCATTGGGAGAAGACGGTGGTGATCGTCGCCAGCGAGTTCGGGCGCACGGTGGCGGAGAACGGCACGCGCGGCACCGATCACGGCACGGGCGGGGTGGCGTTCGCGTTCGGCGGCGCAGTGCGCGGGGGGCGGTTCGTGGGCGATTGGCCGGGGCTTGCGCCGGGCGCGCTGTATCAGGGGCGCGATCTGGCGCCGGTCAATGACGTGCGAGGGCTCTTTGCGGGCGCGCTGCGGGATCATTGGGGGCTCGAGCGGGCGGCGATTTCGGCGCGCGTGTTTCCAGGGCTCGCGCCTGGCGCTGCGATCGAGGGGCTCGTGGTATGACGGGAAGCGACGGATTCGCGTTGCTCGCCCGTTCAACCCCTCTGGCGAGGGGCGCCAGGAGTTTCAAATGATGCTGAAGACCGCCGCTGCTTTCGTTGCGCTCGCCCTCCTCGCCACGCCGGCGCTGGCGCAAGGCGGCATGGGCGCGATGATCATGGCGCAGGACGCCAACGGCGATGGCGCGATCACGCGCGCGGAAGCGGAAGCGGCGCGCGCGGCGATGTTCGCGCGGCTCGACGCCAACGGCGACGGATCGCTGCAAACGTCGGAGCGGCCGAGCGGACAGATGGCGCAGATGGTCGCGCAAGCCGACACGAACACTGACGGCCTGATCTCACGCGCCGAATACATGGCGCAGCCCTACCGGTTGTTCGAGCGGCTCGACGGCAACCGCAACGGGGTGCTGGAAGCTGGCGAGCTTGCGATGGTGCGCGCGATGGGCGGCGGCCGGTAAGCATGGAGACGGCGTGAGCCCGGCGCGTGCACGATCCGGATGCGGCGCTGATCAAGGCCGCGGGCGCGGGAGACGCGCGCGCGGCGCACACGCTCATCGCGCGACATGCGCCGCGTCTCAACCGGCTTGCGCGCCGGATGTTGAACGATGCGATGGAAGCCGAGGATGTGACGCAGGAGGTATTCCTGCGCGTCTGGAAGCAGGCGCCGCGCTGGCGCGCGGGCGAAGCCAAGGTCGAAACGTGGATGCACCGCGTGGCGCTCAATCTCTGTTACGACCGGCTGCGCAAGCGCCGGGAGACGCTGGATCCCGATGCGGGCGCGGACGTGCCGGATCCCGCGCGCGGGGCGGAAGATGCGTTGGCGGCGGGCCAGCAAGCGGCGCGCGTGCGCGCGGCGCTGGCGCAATTGCCGGAGCGCCAACGCGCGGCGATCGCGCTTTGCCATTTCGAGGAAGCGACGAACATCGAAGCGGCGGCGGCGCTCGAGGTGAGCGTGGAGGCGCTGGAATCTTTGCTGGCGCGCGGGCGGCGGGCGTTGCGCGCGGCGCTCGCCGATCTTGCGCCGGGAGCGTGACGCGATGAACGCAGAACGGCTTTCCGCAATTCTGGAAACGTATGGCGCTGATCCCAAGCGCTGGCCGGCGGAGGAACGCGCGGCGGCGGAGGCGCTGCTCGCGACCGGCGCAGGCGCTGAGGCGCTGGCTGAGGCGCGCGCGCTCGATGCGCTGCTGGCGGAAGACGACGCAGGCGCGCCGAGCGATCTTTTGATGGCGCGTCTCAAGCGCGCGGCGCCGCGCGCGGTGAGC
>CAZMCA010000056.1:0-18557 GCA_964564595.1 uncultured Caulobacteraceae bacterium | reverse complement strand
TTCGAGCTCGAAGACATCAACAACGAGTTTGCGCAAGCCGACGTCGCTTACGTGATCGGCGCCAACGACGTGACAAACCCGTCTGCGAAGACCGATCCGCAAAGCCCGATCTTCGGCATGCCGATTTTGGAAGTGGAGCGCGCGAAGACCGTGCTCTTCATCAAGCGCGGCATGGGCTCGGGCTACGCGGGCGTGGAGAACGAGCTCTTCTTCCGCGACAACACGATGATGCTGTTCGCGGATGCGAAGAAGATGACGGAAGAGATCGTGAAGGCGCTTTAGGGCGGTCGCTACCGGCTGGCGGCCTTCTGTGATATGCTGCGATTATGTCCGACGCTGATGTAAAAAGCCTGACGGCGGCCGAGCGGCTCTCGCTCATCCACAAGCTGTGGGACAGCCTGTCGGATGACGAGGCGCCGCTGACCGATGCGCAACGCGCTGAACTCGATCGGCGGCTTGCGAGTTTTGCGGATGATCGCGCGGAAGCGGTCTCGTGGGCCGCCTTGAAGTCCGAGCTTCAAGCCAACCGCGCGTAACGCGCCGTGCTCGCCATCCGCGTTCTTCCCGCGGCGCGAGCGGAAATCGTCGAGGCGCATGATTGGTATGAGCGACGCTCAGTAGGCTTAGGCGCCGCTTTCGCCGGCGAGGTGGACCGTCAGCTTCAACGCGTCGCCTCCGCCCACTCAGAGTTTCCCGTGATCGTCGCCGATGTGCGGCGTGCGCGGCTGCGCCGATTCCCGTACAGCTTACTCTTCCGTGTTGAGGCTGACGAAGCGTTTGTGCTTGCGTGCTTCCACGCGAGCCGCGATCCACGTGTTTGGCAGGCGCGGAAGTAGGGGGTGCATATGCCGAAGTGGACGTGGCTCCTCGCGATCATTGGGCTGCTGGCGTTTGGCGCGTATGGCGCGCGCACGGCCGTCAACGCCGTCGCCTACGATGCGACCTTCCATCCAACGGCTGAGCGGCCTGCGGTGACTGCGCCGGGCGTGCGCGAGATTGCGATTGAGACGGCGGATGGTGAGACACTGCGCGCTTGGCGCATGGACGCGCAGCCCGGGCAGCCGACGTTTCTCTTCTTCGACGGCAACGGCCATTCCCCGCACAACGATAGCCCGCGCATCGCTGCGCTCGCCGCGCGGGGCGCGGGTTTGCTCATGCCGTCCTATCGCGGCTATGCGGGCTCGACGGGCCATCCAAGTGAGCGCGGGTTTCGCGAGGATGCGCGCGCGGCGTACGCAACGCTGATCGCGGAGGGCGTGGCGCCGGGCGATATCGTCATTCACGGCTTCTCGCTTGGATCGGCGGTCGCGGTGCAGCTTGCGGCGGAGCGGGAGGCGCGGGCGCTTGTGCTTGAGGCGCCGATGACGGGTGTCTTGGATATTGCAGCTGAGAACGCGCCGCGCTTTGTGCCGATGGGCTTTCTGATGCGCGATACGTTCTTGTCGCGCGACTACATCGGCAGCGTGCGCTACCCAGTGTTCGTCGCACATGGCGACAACGACGAGACCATCCCGTTCGCGATGGGCGAACGGATGTTCGCGCTGGCGAACGAGCCCAAGAGCTTCCACCGCTACGCAGGCGGCCATCACGGTGATCTGCCTGAGCGTGGGCTCTATGACGATATCTTCACGTTCCTCGGTGAAGCGCGCTAGCTTAAGTTCCGCCGGCAGCGGGGGAAGTCATGCCGGACGTTTTCGTCTCCTACAAAAAATCCGATCGTGACCGCGTGCGTCCGCTCGTGGAGCACATGCGCGCGGCCGGGCTCGATGTGTGGTGGGACGAGGGGATCGCGCCTTCGATGTCGTGGCGCGCGGAGATCGCCAAGCAGCTCGATGGCGCGCGCTGCGTCGTCGCGGTGTGGACGCAGGACAGCGTCGATCACGAAGCGGGCCAATGGGTGATGGAGGAGGCGAACGAGGGGTTGCGCCGCCGCGTGCTCGCGCCGGTGCGGCTCGATCTCGTGTCGCCGCCGCTTGGGTTTCGCGAGGTGCAATACGCCGATCTTGCCGCGTGGAGCGGTGGGGCGGAAGATCCGCGCTTCCGGCATTTTCTCGCGATCGTGCAATCGATCGTGCGCGCAGAGCCCATGCCGGTTGCGCCCACGCCGACGCATTTTGAAGCGCCGGGCATCAAGCTGCAGAACGTGACGATGGAGAACGTGCGCATCCAGGTTGGCGAGAGCCGGCGCGATGCGGATGAGGACGATGAAGACGAAGCGCCTGCGGTTCGCCCCGGCCGCAGAACCGCGGCGGCGCATGAGCGGCCGTCTTTTTCGCTGTCGCTCTTCATCACGCGGGCGATCGGGGTGATCTTTCCGCTGATCGCGATCATCATCTTCGTGTTCTCGATGGGCGGCATGGCGTGCGACCAGGGCAATGCGCCGGGCGCATTCTGCCGCGCGCTTGATGCGTTGAGGAAGTGACGTGGCCTACGAAGCGAAGACCAAGCCGACGAAAGTGAGCGTCGCGGACTTTATCGAGGCCGTACCGCACGAAGGGCGGCGCGCGGACGCCAAGAAGCTCGTGAAGATCATGCGGGACGTAACGGGCGAAAAGCCCACCATGTGGGGGCCTTCGATCATCGGCTTTGGGAGCTACACGTATAAGTACGAGAGCGGCCATAGCGGCACGGCGTGCCGGATTGGGTTTTCGCCACGCGCGACGAATATGGTGCTCTACGTGCTGTCGGGCCTCAAGGAAGAAGCGGCGCTGCTGGCAAAGCTCGGCAAGCACAAGACTGGGAAGTCGTGCCTCTACATCGGGCGGCTGGACAGCGTGGATGAGGCGGTGTTGCGCCAGCTGATCGCGAACAGCGATGCGCATATGCGGACGAAGTATTCGAGCTGATTTCAATCCGGCTGGAAGCCGCGGTCCGTTGCTAGATCTTCAATCCGCCGAGTTTGCAGATGTACTTCCATTCGGCCGCCGTCACCGGCTGCACGGAGAGGCGCGAGAATTTCACGAGCGCCATTTCAGCAAGTTTCGGATCGGTCTTGATGGTTTCGAGCGTCACCGGTTTTGGCAGCGGCTTCACCGCTTTGGTGTCGACGCAGTAGAACACGCCCTTCTCGTCGGTCGGGTCCTTGTAAGCTTCCTTGATGATCTCGACGATGCCGACGATCTCTTTGCCTTCGTTCGAGTGATAGAAGAACGCGAGCTCGCCCTTCTTCATGCTTTGCAGATTGCGCTTGGCGGTGTGATTGCGAACGCCCGTCCACGGCTCGCCTTTGGCGCCGCGCTTGACCTGCTCATCCCAGGAGAACGCATCGGGTTCGGATTTCACGAGCCAGTACGCCATCGTCTCCTCGCGCTGATCGCCACGCGCCCCGGAGAGGGGCTTAGCATCGTCGCCAGGGGGCGCGGCTGCGTCAATCGCGCTCACCTAATCGCGCAGAAGGCATGTTCGGTTGACGGCTGACGCCCGCGCCATTTTTCTCGGGGCGCAATGGCCTCGGGCAAGAAACAGGCGGTTCTTCTCATCCACGGCATCGGCGAGCAGCGGCCGATGTCGACGTTGTGGCGGTTCGTGGAGCTGGTGTGGTTGAAAGCGCCGGTGCGGCCCGGTGCGCCCGAGCGGAAGGTCTATTCCGAGCCGGACGAGATGAGCGGCGTCTTCGAGCTGCGGCGGCTTTCCACGAATTTCAACGCCGACGGCAAGCGCACGGATTTCTTCGAATATTACTGGGCGCATCTGATGCACGGCAACGTGCTGAGTGACGTGCTCGGCTGGCTTGGGCATCTGATGCTGCGCAAGCGCGAGAGCGTGCCGCCGCAATTGCACAAGGCTTGGCGTGCGTTGCGCCTGCTCGCGGGTGGTGTTGCGTTCTTCATGGTGCTCGCGTTCGCGACGAGCCTGTTTGCCGGCATTTCGGGGCAGCTGTTGCCGTTCTTCGCGATGGCGGTGGCGTTCATGGCCGCTTTCATCGCGTTCGCGGTGGCGGATCAGATTTTTTTTTCGCCGGTGCTTGGGGATGCGGCGCGGTATTTGAGGCCCGCGCCGAAGAACATCGAGTGCCGCCAGCGCATCCGCGAGGAGGGGCTGCGGCTCATCGATGCCCTGCACAAGAGCGGCAAGTACGACCGGATCATTCTGGTTGGGCACTCGCTGGGCGGCATCATCGCGTACGAGCTGGCGATGAATTATTGGGGCCGGCGCAACCGGCTGATGGATCGCGAGGGCGCGGTGCAGACGGCGCTCGCGCAGGCTGAGACGTCCGCGCTTGCGCTCAATGGCGTTGAGACGTTGGAACGGTGGCGGGAGGCGCAGGCCGCGCTCTTCGATGCGTTGCGGAACGAGACTGACAGCGAGGGCCATCCGCTGTGGCTGATCAGCGATCTCGTGACGCTTGGCAGCCCGATCGCGCATGCATCGACGCTGCTAGCGGACTCGCCCGACGAGTTCGCGCAGCTGATGGAGCGGCGCGAGGTGGCGGCGAACCCGCCGCAATTCGAGATCTTCGCGAATGGCGCGCGGCGGTTTTCGTATTCGCGCAACGCTGCGACAGCGGATGATCCAACCACAACGCCGCGCGCGCCGCATAACTCAGCCGTGTTCGCGGCGACGCATTGGACGAACGTCTATTTTCCGATGCAGGGCTTGTTGCGCGGCGATCTCGTCGGCGGGCCGGTGGCGCCGACGTTTGGCGCGGGCGTCAAAGACGTTGAAGCGCGGGCTCCGAATGAGCCCGGCTGGTTTCCGCACATGCATTATTTTTTGGCCGAGTGCGATCCGCCTTGGGGCGATCCTGCGTGGGCCGATCATCGCGCGGCGCTCAGGGAAGCCCTGGCGCTCGAGCGGTAACGCTTATTTCCGGGGAAGCAGGCCTTCGCGCTGGGCGCGCTTGCGGGCGAGCTTACGTGCGCGGCGAACCGCTTCAGCCGATTCACGGGCGCGCTTTTCCGAGGGCTTCTCGAAGTGGTTCCGGCGCTTCATCTCGCGGAACGTGCCTTCACGCTGCATCTTCTTTTTGAGCGCTTTCAATGCCTGATCGACATTGTTGTCGCGGACGAAAATCTGAACGATGGGGAACTCTCCCGGCGGGGTCTGGAATCTTCTCTCGGAAGCGCGGGGCAATATCAAACTAGCTTCCGCCTGTCCACCAAGGCGCGTCGGAAGAGGGCGCCTCCCCCTCTAGGGGGAGGGGCGCCGCGCTGCGCCGCCGCACCGCCCGGGCGGCAAAAGGCGCTATATTGGCGGTCATGACCGACCGTGAACCGCCCTCGCTCCGTCTCCGGCAGCGCCTGCTGGACGCTTTCCCTGCGCATGCCGCGGCCCTTGGCTGGACGGAGGCCGCCCTCAAGGCGGCCGCGACCGAGGCTGGGCTGAGCGAGGGGGAGGCGATGCTGGCCGCGCCCAACGGGGTGCGGGACCTGGCGGACGCGTTTGCTGACCGGGCCGACCAGGCCATGCTTGGCGCGCTCTCGGGGCTCGACCTCAAGACCATGCGGATCCGGGACAAGGTCCGGACCGCCGTCCGGGCGCGGATCGAGGCGCAGGCGCCCTATAAGGCCGCGGCGCGGGCGATGACCCGCTTCTACGCCCGGCCGGACCGGGCGCGGGAGGCGGCGCCCATTCTGTGGCGCACGGCCGACCGGCTCTGGCGCGCGCTCGGCGACACATCGACCGACGAGAATTTCTACACCAAGCGCACCATCCTGATGGGCGTGCTCGCGTCGACCTATGCGCGCTGGTTTTCCGATGAGAGCGAAGACAGCGCGCCGACTTGGGCGTTTCTCGATGCGCGCATCGAGAATGTCATGCAGTTCGAGCGCGTGAAGGCGCGCATCAAGCCGCTCGGCTTGCTCGCGCAAAACGCGATCGGAGCTGCGGCGCGGTTTCGCTACGGCGCGCGGTGAATCAGGTGTTCTTGCCGCTCTTGTCGCGCGAGGTTTTGGATGCGTCGCCGTAGACGCCGCGCGCCATGAGCGACATTTCAGTTTTCATGCGCGCTTCGTAGACGTCGGCGCGCGCGGCGTGGACGGCGTGGCTGCCGGGATCGGCAAGCGCCGCGAGTTCGGCGAAGTGGCAGGCGAGGCGATGATCGCCGGCTTCTGAAAGTTGCTTGGCGCGCGCAGCGAGTTTGTCCGCGCCGCCCGCAAGCGCCGCCGTCTCGAGCGCGACGGCGTCGTCTTTTGGGGGCTTCAGCCGTGCCGGATTGCCGTCATGCCAGCCGCCGTAGAGCCGCCAGATGTTGCGCACGACGAATTCGGGCTCGTCATACACGGGGCGCATGTACGGCTTTTCGAGCGTCGCTTGCGGCAGCTTCACTTCGTGCAGGATCGTATCGAGCCGCGCGCCGTCGTTCATCAGCTTGAGCGTATTCTCGACGAGAAATTCCAGCGCGCCCGCGATATCGTCGAGCACTTTGGCGATGCGTGCTTTTCCGGCGATCGGCAGGCCGTGCGCGGGGAGCAGCAATTCCGGTTCGAGCGCGGCCATCTCGCGCAGCGCATGCGCCCATTCGGCGGGGAAGCGCTGCACCTTTTGCGGGTTACCGGCGTTCGGAAACACCCAGGTTAGAAAGTCTCCGACCGCGACGGCTTTGAGTTCGGGGATCCAGGCCCAGAGGTGGTCGTCCGTTTCCCCTTTGTCGTGGCGCATCTCGAAATGGAGGCCGCCGCAGCGGCACGTCATGCGGTCGGTGAATTCCGTGTCGGGCGCGACCCATTCGGCGGGGCCGAAGCGATCGGCGCTTGCGCCCATCAGCATGCCGGGGCGCTGGCGCCCGCCGCCGAACTGGCGGGCATTGATCGTTGCGTTGTAACCATTGGTCTTGGCGTAGCGGTGGAAGCGCGGCGCGACATTGGCGTGGCCGATCACTTGCGGGCGCGTATCGCCGCGCTCGCGCGCGTCATGCATCACCGCCGCGCAGCCGCCGACGTGATCGATGTGGCCGTGCGTGTAGCAGACCATGCGCACCGGCGCGTTGCGCCAGCCGCGAATGGCTTTGATGATCTGCGGACCGAATTGCTCAAGGCTGGTGTCGAATAGCACGAGGCCATCGCCGCTATCCAAGACGACGACGTGGCTGAACGCTTCGACCATCGCGACATTGTCGGCGATCTCGGAGAGCTCGCCGTTGATCCGGTTCACCGCGAGCGGGGTTTCGGGCGCGACGCCATTGTCGATGAAGTCGGAGGAGAGTTTGAGAAGATCGGCCATGCGCCGTTTCTAGAACGTGGCGCGGTGAGTGCCAATACTAGCGGCCTTCAGGCAGCTCCGGCGTTCCTGGCGGGGCTTCGAGCATCGGGTTGGCGTGGCTCATCCAGATGTGCACCGCGGGCGTGGCGCCCAGTTCAGTATCGAGCGAACCGACGCGCAGGATCACTTCGTCGTACTGCTCCCAAGCGGCCATCAGGTGCGTGCCGCATTTCGGGCAGAACCAGCGCTTCTTGCCGGGCGTGCTTTCGAAATAGGTGACGACATCGCCGCCTGTCACCCATTTGAAGCGATCCTTCTTGGCGCGCGCTGTCGGCGCGTAGGCGCTGGCGTGTGCTTTCTGGCAGGTGCGGCAGTGGCAGAGGCCGATCGGCGTCGTCAGCGGGCCGCTTTCATACGCGACTGCGCCGCACAGACAGCTTCCCGTGAGCATTGGTGCCTCCTAACTGCGCGGCTTCAGCCTCGTAACGTGACCCATCTTACGCCCCGCGCGCGCGTCGCGCTTGCCGTAGAGGTGTAAGTGCGCGCTTGGATCGGCGGCGATGTCCTTCCAGGCGTCCACGTCGGCGCCGATGAGGTTGGTCATCTCAACGTCGGCGAGGCGATCGGTGGGGCCGAGCGGCCAGCCGGCGACGGCGCGAATGTGTTGTTCGAACTGGCCGGTGAGGCAGGCGTCCGCTGTCCAGTGGCCGCTGTTATGGACGCGCGGCGCCATTTCGTTCGCGATCAAGCGCCCGTCGCGCATGGCGAAGAATTCGATCGTGAGCACGCCGACATAATCGAGCGCAGCGAGGATGGTGCGGGCGGCGCGTTGGGCTTCGGCGATGGTTTTGGCGTCAGCCTGCGCGGGCACGCGCGTCGTTGCGAGAATGCCGCGGGCGTGGACGTTTTCGTTGAGATCCCAAAACGCGACCGAACCGTCTTCGGCGCGCGCGGCGATGATGGAAAGTTCGCGCACGAAATCGCAGTGGCCTTCGAGCACGGCGGGCGCGCGCTTCAGCGCGTCCGTCCAAGCGGTGCGGCCGGCGGCGGCGTTGGCGACGCGTGCTTGGCCTTGGCCGTCATAGCCCATGCGGCGCGTCTTCAGGATCGCGGGCGCGCCGACCTTTGCAAACGCTGCGTCGATATCGGCTTCGGAGGCGATGTCGGCGTGCGGGGCGACGGCGATGCCGTAGTCGGTGAAGAACTGCTTCTCGGTGAGGCGATCTTGCGCGACATCGAGCGCGCGCTCATTCGGGTGCACGCGCGCGCCAGCGTCGAGCAGAATGCGCGCGGTTTGCGCGGGGACGTTTTCGAACTCGTAGGTAATGACGTCGACTGAGCGCGCGAATGCAATCAGCGCATCGCGATCATCGTACGCGGCGACCGTTGCGTGCGCGGCGACGCGCGCGGCGGGGCTGTCGGTTTCGGGCGTGTAGATGTGGACGTCGAAGCCAAGCTCAGCGGCGGCGAGCGCGAGCATGCGGCCGAGTTGCCCGCCGCCGAGGATGCCGATCGTTGAGCCGGGCGGAAGCATCAAACCGGTGTTTCGCCGACAGCGTCGGTCTGTGCGGCGCGGTACGCATCGAGCCGCGCGGCGAGCGCCGAATCGGAAAGCGCGAGAATCGCTGTGGCGAGGAGGGCGGCGTTTACGGCGCCAGCTTCGCCGATGGCGAGCGTGCCGACCGGAATGCCCTTCGGCATTTGCACGATGGAGAGCAAGCTATCGACGCCCGAAAGGCTCGCGCTGCGAATCGGCACGCCGAGCACGGGGAGCGGCGTGAATGCGGCCGTCATGCCCGGCAAGTGCGCTGCGCCTCCGGCGGCGGCGATGATGATTTTGATCCCGCGCGCTTTGGCGTTCTTGGCGTAGTCGGCCATCCGGTCGGGCGTCCGGTGCGCGGAAACCACTTTGGATTCATGCGGCACGCCGAGTTTTGCCAACGTCTCGGATGTCGCGCGTAGGGTCTCCCAATCCGACTGCGAACCCATGATGACGCCCACCAAAGGCGCCGCGGAAGACGTAGGGGATGCGGTGGTCAATGAAGCGCCCTGAACCGAGGGAGCGCGCACTATAGGCGCCCGCGCGCCGGAATCCAGGTCACGCCGCGGGGATGTTTCGTTGCCGGAAGCGTGTGGATAACAACGAGTTAGCTTGCATTAAGCGGACCTTTACCCTGCCGGGCTCATTGCTTCCCGCATGAGATTGTGGGTCCGCCCCCGCGAAAGTGCTTCGGAGGCAGTTTTTGCCGAGGAAGCGATGCGCGCGCTCGCCGCAGAGAACGCCGCTTTGCGCGCGCGTTTGGCGGAAAGCGAAGCGCTGGCGGATCGCGACACGCTGACGCCCGCGCTCAACCGGCGCGGCTTCATGCGCGAACTGCACCGCTCGCTTTCGGTGGTCGAGCGCTACAAGCGCCCCGCCGCGGTGCTCTACATCGATCTCGATGGCTTCAAAGCGATCAACGACAATCACGGCCACGCCGCGGGCGACGCGGTGTTGCAGCACGTTGCGCGCTTGCTGCTCGATCAAGTGCGCGAAAGCGATGTCGTTGGCCGGATCGGCGGCGATGAGTTCGGCGTGATCTTGAACGAGGTCACGGCCGAGGAAGCCGCGCGCAAGGCCGATGCGCTTGCCGAGGCGATCGATGGGGCGGTGCTGCTGCACGAAGGCGTCGGTCACCGCGTGCGCGGCTCGATTGGCCTGCACGTGATGCACACGCCGGAAGATCCGGAAACCGCGCTCGCCCGCGCGGACGAGGCGATGTACGCCGAAAAGCACGCGCGCCGCATCAAGGCGCAGGCGTTCGAAGCGTTTTAGAACCGGACGCTGAGTGCGAGCGCGCCGAAGTCTTGATCGGCGGTTTGTGTTTCGAATTCTTCGGTGCGCATCACGTAGGTGTACGAAAGGCGCCAATCGCCGGCGCTGACGCTGGCGCCGAGTTGGGCTTCGCCGACGAGCGGTTTGCGATCGACCCGCGGGCTATCGACGAACGTGTTGCCGTCGAGGAAGAGGTTGCGCGCAACGGCGCGGCCCTGGATGCCGGCGAAGATGCTCCAGGAGAAGCCGCCGCCGAAATGCTCGACGCCCGAAAGCGAGGGACGCACGCGCGGCGGGCCGTAATCGCTGTCGATGTTGTAGCCAATGCGCGCGGTGACGCCGGCGCGCGCTTCGGTGCGCAGCGTGCCGAGCGTGACGCCGGCGTTTGGCGTCAAATCCGCTTCGAGGCCGCCGGCGCCGGTATCGGCGAACACGCGCAGCGCGCGCCAGCGGCGTTCGAACGAGGCGGCGAACGCAAATTCGTTCTCGAGCTGGCTATCCCAGCCTTGCGGATCTGGCGCGCCGAGAATCTGATGGATGCCGCGCTGGGCTTCCTCGCCGCCCGCCATCGGGCCGACGACGCCGAATTCGAGTTCGTAGGTATCGAGATAGCCCGGCGCGATGCCGGCGGGCGTGTCTTCTTCGGCGGCGACCATGAGCTGCACGTAGAGCCAACCGGCATAGGGGTGCTCGGTTGGCGGCGCGGGATTGGCGGCGATGTTTTCCGGCGTGAAGATCGATTGGCCAAGCGCGACGCCCCAGAACCGCGGCTCGGCGCCCGACAGCGCGCGTGTGAAGCCGCCGGCGCCTTGCAGCCAATCGGGCACGCCTTCGCTGGGCGACACGTAAGCGAGCTTGATGCCGCTCGTGTAGTTGCGGTCGGCGCCAGAGGAGAGGCTGTCGTTTTCGCCGACGAAGGAGAGCACGCCTTTCTCTTCCGCGGGACGATCATCCGCGGAGGCAACGCCGGGCAACGCGGCGGCGAGCGCGGCAAGCGCCAGGCCGAACTTCAACTGATGGCTCTTCATACCGTCCCGCTAAGCGATGATGACTTCAGGCGATGATATCCGGCGTCAGCCGGTCTTCGATCCACTGGATCTGGTCCTTCAGAGCAAGCTTGCGCTTTTTAAGGCGCGCAAGCTGCAGCGCATCGCCCGATTGCTGCGCAAGCGCCATGATGGCGGCGTCGAGAGCACGGTGCTCTTCGCGCAGCTCAACCAGCCGCGTTTTGAGCGCGCGCTGTTCCGGCGTGTCCTGAATGTCGAAGCCGTCGCCCTCGTCCATCGCCCGGTAGTCCGACCGCCTTTTTGCCCGAACGTGGTTCGCCACGATGTTCGCCGGCGTGGCGAGCTAAGCCACGCGCCCAATGCGCTGTAAAGGCGGGATAACCATGCTTGTACGCCCCGGCGCCGCGATGGACGGCGCCAGGCGCCTCTCACGCAGCCGTGAGTGCGTTGTGACCTTGCTGTAACACGAAGTGACGGGACTCGGCGGCCAAGCGGCGCCATGTTGACAGGGTCAACAGAGGAGTCGCGCCAATGGCTCTTGAATCGCGTATTCGCGAACTCGACCTCCGGCACCGGGATCTGGACGCAGCAATTCGGCTGGAATCCACGCATCCCGCTACAGACACAACCCGCCTCACCGAGATGAAGCGGCAAAAGCTCAAAATCAAAGAAGAAATCGAAAACCTGCGAAGCAGGCCGGGTCACTGAAGCGCCGAACGCGCCGATCCAGTTAGTGCCGCGCATGCGCTTGCTTCGGGCGCTCCGAAGCAACTAGCGCCGCTTAGCGCCCATTCGCCCTGTGAATAAGTTTGGACGCTAATGTGCGCGCGCGCCTGCGCTTCGAGCGCGCGCTTATGCGCTGTGCGCGCGCGGCGCCCCCTTAGGGTGAGCGCCGCGCAATGCGCAAGAGGTGCCTACGCCTCTTCTTCCTCTTCCTCGCGCTTGTCGTAGGTATCGGCGGGCACGGTTTCTTGCGCGGGGCGCAGGCTCGCGCCGCCTTCGGCCTTGCGCTTCTTGGCTTCGTCCTTGGCGCGTTGCGCCGCGGCTTCGGCGACGACAGCGTCGAGCTCGATCTGCGAGCAGAGGCCGAGCGATACGGGATCGACCGGCTTGATGTTGGTCGAGTTCCAGTGCTTGCGCTCACGGACTTGCTCGATCGTGGCCTTGGTCGTGCCGATGAGCTTCACGATCTTGGAGTCGGCGATTTCGGGGTGATTGCGCAGGAACCAGTAGATCGCGTCCGGGCGATCCTGGCGGCGCGCGATCGGCGTGTAGCGGGCGCCCTTCTTCTTCACGACCGGCACGTCGATGCGCTTTTGCTCAAGCGGCTTCAGTTCGTGCTGAGGGTTGGCCTCGCCGCGGCTGATTTCCTCACGCGACAGAAAGCCCCCGGCGATCGGATCGACGCCGCGAATGCCCTTGGCCACGTCTTCGTTGGCGATGCCCTGAACTTCGAGGTGATGCAGGCCGCAAAACGCCGCGATCTGCTCGAACGTGAGGGCGGTGTTTTCGATCAGCCACACGGCGGTGGCCTTGGGCATCAGAACGTAGGACATGGGGCGGTCTCCGAGAGGGTTACGTCGCGCCCGGCGCGTCGCCGGGGGTAAACCTCAGAGCCACGAGCGGCGATCGGACGCGATCAAGCCAGCTGGCGCGCCTTCTAGCCCGGACGGGGCGGAAAGGGAACGGCAAAGCGCGGCCAGGCCGGGGATTTTCAGCCGTTTTTCAGCGGGGCCGGCGCGGGGCGAAGCGTGCTAACGGGCGGGCATGGCCATTTATGTGGATGCGGACGCCTGTGCGGTGAAGGACGAGATCTACCGGGTCGCCCAACGGGTGCAGGCGCCGGTGTTCGTGGTCGCCAACAGCTTCCTTCGTGTGCCGCAGAGCCCGCTGTTCCAGGCGGTGGTGGTCGATGCCGGGCCGGACGTGGCGGACGATTGGATCGCCGAGCGGGCGGGGCCGGGCGATGTGGTGGTGACGTCCGACGTGCCGCTGGCGGATCGGGCGCTCAAGGCGGGCGCCGAGGCGCTGGCGCAGACCGGCAAGCCGTGGACGACGGCCTCGATCGGCCAGGCGCTCGCGAGCCGGGCGCTGATGGAGCATCTGCGGTCGTTTGGGGAGGGATCAGGAGGTCCGAAACCATTTTCCGCGCAGGATCGCTCACGATTCCTGTCGGCGCTCGATGCGGCGCTGATGCGGGCCCGGAAGAAAGCGCCGTCATGATCCGCGTCAATCACGCCATCGCGCTCGACGAGAGCGAGCTTGAAGAGCGCTTCATTCGCGCGAGCGGGCCGGGCGGGCAGAACGTCAACAAGGTTTCGACCGCGGTGGAGCTGCGGTTCGACGTGCGCAATTCGCCGTCGTTGCCGGATGATGTGCGCGAACGGCTGGAGCGGCTTGCGGGGCGGCGGCTGACGCTTGATGGCGTGCTGGTGCTGAAGGCCGATCGCTTCCGCACGCAAGAGCGCAACCGTCAGGACGCGGTCGATCGCCTGGTCGAACTGATCGTGGAGGCGGCGTATGTCGCGCCGCCGCGCAAGGCGACGAAGCCGAGCAAAGCCGCGAAGGCCAAGCGCATGGACAGCAAAACCAAGCGCGGCAACATTAAGTCGCTGCGTGGCCGTGTGAGCGGTGGGGACGATTAAGCCACCGCAGCGTCCGTTTGCTTGCGCGCTTCGCTCATGCGCGGGGCGATGCTGAGGAGGACGATGGCGGCGACGAGGAGGGCTGAGCCGATGAGTTCGGCCGTTGTTGGGAAGCGCCCGCCGAAGAAGATCGCGAGAATGTAGGCGGCGCCGACGCCGGCGAGAAGGCTCGCGGCGCGTTCGAGCGGCACGCAGAACGAGTTCTCGCGTTTGTCCAAAAGGATGATGATCGAGAAGATCGAGACGATGAAGAGGAACGCGGCGAGCGCGGCGATCCAGACGAATTGATTGCTCGTCCACACGCCGACGAAGCCAAACTCAAGCTCGCTGCCTTGCGCGCCGAGGCCAAGCGCGCCGATGGCGGCGAGCACGCCGACGGCGAGCGGCATGGCGATCAGTTTTTCTTCTACGAAGTAGCGCTCGATCACGCCGTCATCGCCGGTTTTGCCGATCTTGGTCATGATCGCGAGGCGGCCGAAATAGCCGACCGTGTAGAGAATGACCGTGAGCCACGCGAGCATCGGCAGGTGGAAGCCGCCACGATCGCCGACGGTGATGACAAGCGCGGCTGCGACGAGCGCGAGCGCTGTCCAGCTCCACCAGCGCACTTTGCGGCCGGTGAAGAGATCGACGAGCGGCGCGATGATGAGAATGTCGCCGCGCATCACGAGTTGGATGAACGGGATCGAGACGCCGACGAACGTGTAGGAAAGCGGCACGGTGAAGAGGATGAACGCGGTGCACACGCCCGAGAGCCACATCCAACCGGTCGGCACCGGAATCGCGAGCGGGCCGATGCGCGCGCTCTTGCTGTGGCGCCACCAGCCGGAGAGCCAGATCCAGAGATAGGTGAACACGGTCGCGATGATCAGCGTCGCCGGCAGAATTTCGAGGCCGGTGAGCGGGCGACCGAGGCCGGGCAACGGCACGGTCGCGAGCCAACGCGTGATCACGATGTAGGGGAGATACGAGAGAAGATAGAGCGCGGTCGTTAGCTCGATCGGCCATGTGCGCATGTTCAGCATTCTCTCCGCCCCAAACTTTCTTTTTGTTGTTATGCGCCGCTGATCCAAACATCGTCGCCTTCGACGATGTAGCGCGTGTCGAGATCGACGGCTTGCGTGACCTCGTTCATGTAGTCGACGACTTCGGTGAAACGCGGATCGCCGTTCTTGACGATCTCGGGCTGCGCCTGCCGGTTCACATAACAGGGCAGGAAGCCGATGCGCCCAAAGCGCTTGCCATCGATTTCCGCTTTCACGATCAGCGTTTTCTTCGCATCCGGCGGCATGTTGTAGAGGCTGTCGAAATCCGGCTCCCAGCGCGGGGCGAGCACTTTGATTTCTTGAAAGCCTTTGCTGGCCGCATGTTCGGGCGTCATGCGCAGATCGATCGCGAAATTGCAGAGCGAGTAGAAGATCGGCTTGCCGCGATAGACTTCGACGGCTTTCAGAATGTGCGCGTGGTGCCCGAGAATCAGGTCGCAGCCCGCGTCGATCGCGGCGTGCGCGACTTCGCGTTGGTAGGCGGCGAGCACGGCAGGCACGAAGTGAATGCCCCAGTGCAACGAGACGACAACGAGATCCGCGCGCTTTTTGGCGGCTTCGATGTCGGCGATCAGCGCGGCGAGGTCTTCGCGGTGCGCGTAGGTGTGGATGCGCGCGGGCGTGCCGGGCTGATCGAGTTCGATCTGTTCGTAGATCGTATGCGCGCGCATCGGCGCGCAGCCGGGGCGGTTTTCCTCGGCCCAATAATTCATCGGCAGGATGGAGGAATAGGCGAGGAACGCGATGGTTGCGTCGCCCGCCTTTTGAAACACCGGCGCGCGGGCGGCGGCGATGTTCTTGCCGGCGCCGACGACGGCGAGGTTCGAAGCTTCGAGGTTCTCGATCGTGTCGAAGAACCCGTCATTGCCCCAGTCCATGCAGTGATTGCCGGCCCAGGAGACGATGGTGAAGCCGGCGTCCTGCATCGCCTGCGCGGCTTTGATGTTGGAGCGGTGGGTGTGGCGCGCTTGCGGGAGCCGCACGCCGCGTTCGGTGAGGTTGCACTCCAGTTGGCAGAACACGACGTCGCCGCCACGCAGCGTGTCGCGCGCGAGAGCGAAGCACTCGCGCGGGTTCTCCCGGTCGGGCGCGACGTCGCCGGTGGCGTAGAGGAGCGCCATCAGCGCGGCGTGAGTTTGAGCGGCACGGAGAGCGCGCCGATTTCGGGAAAGCGCGTCGGGCGAATATCGCCGGCGACTTCGAAGTGTGATGTGCGCGCGAGCAGTTCTTCCAGCGCGACACGCAGCTCGACGCGCGCGAGCGCAGAGCCGGCACAAGCATGCGCACCCATGCCAAAGCCGAGATGGTCGGAAATGTTCGGGCGGTTGAGGATGAACTGGTCGGCGTTCGGGAAGACGTCTTCGTCGCGGTTCGCGGAGGCGTAAACGATCGCGATCGCTTCGCCGGGGCAGATGGTGCGGCCGCGAATGTCCACGTCTTCCTTGGCCGTTCGCGCAAAGCCGCGATAGGGCGTGTAGAGGCGCAGAAATTCTTCTACCGCGGCGGGAATGAGCGCGGGGTCGTTGCGCAGTTGCGTTTGCAGCTCGGGATGGCGGGAGAGGTGCACGGCGATCGAGCCGATCATCACGGTCGGCGCGATGATGCCGACGACGAGCACTTGGCGCACGGTGCCGATGATCAACTCATCCGGGAGCGGCTCGCCGTTCACGCGCGCTGCGAGAAGCGCGGCGGCAGGATCGACAGCGGGATCGCGCGGATTGATCTTGCGGTCTTCGATCACGCCGCGCGCCATCGCGTAGAGCGCAAGGCTGGTTTCCTTCACCGTTTCATCGACTGCGGCTTGCACGGCGTAGTTATAGGCGCGGCCGACTTCGGCGAGCGCGCGCGCCGCATCGTCATCGAGGTTCATCCATTCAGCGAAGACCTTGATGGGCAGATGCATCGAGAAATCGCCGCAGATGTCGCCGGCGCCCCGCGCGATCAGCGGCTCCAGCAATTCGACGGTGAAGCGCCGGACGACAGGTTCGAGCGCCTCGGCTTTGGCTTTCGTCAGCAGCGGATCGAGCGCGCGGCGATAGGGTGTGTGTTCGGGCGGATCGAGGTGGAGCGGCGGGCGCCGGCCGGTGAACGCGACTTTCGGAACGACATTCTGGACCGACGTGATGAACAACGGATCGGCCGCGGCGCGCTTCACGTCGTCGTACTTCATAAGCGCCCAGAACCCACCCCAGGCGTCGGTGTGGGCGACGGGGCAGCGGGCGCGGAGGTCTTCGTAGACCGCGTAGGGGCTGTCGAACGTTTCGGGGCCGAGCGGGTCGAAATCCGATGGAATCGCTCGACCGGTCATGACGCGCCTCCCCGCCCCATTCTCTAATTAGGGGGTCTTACATACGATTATCGCGGCCGAATGCACATTGAAAGCGCTTTCAGCGAGGCGCGCAAGGAATTCGGCAAGGGGGTTGCAGGCAAAAGGGCTCGTTATGCGCGGCTCGCCTCGTTTCGGGGCCGAGCCTGCCTCGGAGTCGCCATTTGAACCCGTTCTCTGCCTCCCAAGCGGCCGTCCATGCTCCCGGCGTCGGGCGAAGCGCGTTAGCGTCCGGAGCGATGAAGAAAGGGACCGTCTTGAGAGCAGCCGTGTACGGCGCGGCCGCCCTGGCCATTTTCTGCGCCGCCTGCGGCCAGACGAGCGCACAGACGATTCAGCCGGCCGCAGCGCCCGTCTCGTCCGCGACGGCGCCGACGTTCGCGTCCTCCGGCAATGCCGATTTCGACGCGTGGCGGGACGACTTTGCCCGCCGCGCAGTCGCACAGGGCCGCGATCCCGCGGTGCTGTCGCGCGTGCTCTCCGGGATCGCGCCCGAGCAGCGCGTGATCGATTTCGACCGGCGCCAGCCGGAATTCGTGAGCCCGGTCTGGGAATATGTGACGACGCGCGTCTCGGCTCAGCGCATCGCGCAGGGGCGCGCGCTGAAGGCCGAGCTTGGGCCGCTGTTGCCGGCTGTCGAGCAACGCTACGGCGTCGACGGGGACATCATCCTCGGCATCTGGGCGCTGGAGAGCAATTTCGGCGCTGCGCCTTTGCCTCATAATGCGGCGCAGGCGATTGCGACGTTGGCATTCGAGGGGCGCCGCCGCGCGGCGTTCGAGACGTATTTGCTTGCGCTTTTGCAGATGGTGGAGCGCGGTTACGCGGGCCCGAACGAGCTGCGCTCGTCCTGGGCGGGCGCGCTTGGGCAGCCGCAATTCATGCCTGACGCGTACCTTGCACTCGCCGCCGATTGGGACGGCGATGGGCGGCGCGACATCTGGAATAACCGCGGCGACGTCGCGGCTTCGATCGCGAACTACCTGCAAAACCGCGGCTGGCAGAGCGGCCAGGAGGTGTTCGACGAAGTGCGCTTGCCGCAGGGCTTCAACTTTGCGCTCGCCGACACGCAGGCGCGCCCGATCAGCGAGTGGACGCAGCTTGGCGTGCGGCGCGTCGATGGTTCGGCGTGGCGCGCGGAAGATCAGGCGATCCAGTCGCAGCTGTTTTTGCCGGCGGGCGCACAAGGGCCCGCGCTGCTGCTCCATCCAAACTTCGCGGTGATCCGCCGCTACAATGCGTCCGATCGCTATGCGCTGACGATCGCGTTGCTCGCGCGCGCGTTCGAAGGGCGGGGCGGCTTGGTGACGCCGTGGCCCACGCATATCGGCACGCTGCAGCGGGACGACATGATGCAGCTGCAAATGCTGCTTGCGACGCTTGGCTACAATCCGGGCGCGGCGGATGGGCAGTTCGGTTCCAACACGCGGCGTGCTGTGTCTGCATTCCAATCCGCACAAGGGCTCGCGCCGGATGGCTATCCGACCGCGGAGGTGCTGCGCGCGGTGCGGTTGCGCGCTGGCGTCGATGCGCCTGAGCCGCCGGCGGCGACGCCGCAGCGCGCGCGCATTCGCGAGG
>CAZMCA010000055.1:0-18566 GCA_964564595.1 uncultured Caulobacteraceae bacterium | reverse complement strand
TGACCCCGCCGAGCACGATGGTGCGCGGGTGATAGTTCGGCCGCGCTAACTCCGCTTCCAAAAGCTGGGGTGCATTCTTCTTCACGAACAGCTTGGTTTCGAAATCGAGCCCGGGCGAGAGGCCGACATAGGCGTGGTTCGGGCGCGCGTAGCAGTAGATGCAGCCGTGCTCGCAGCCGCGATAGGGGTTGATCGATTGGTCGAAGGAAATGTCGGGGCTGGAATTGCGCGAGATGATCGTCTTGGCGACTTCAACCTGCACGATCGTTTCGAGCTTCGTGAGCGGGCTTTCTTCTTCGGTCCAGCCATCGTCGAACGCTTCGATCGCGAAGCGCTCGTAGCGTCCTGACGCATTGCTGCGAGCGCCGCGGCCTTTTCTGGGCGTGAGCATGCCGCAGCCTAGCGCCGCGAACAGAACAAAACAAGAACAAACGTTGAGCTAGCTGAGAGCGCCTTTGGGGATGTGCGTAATGCGGCATGCGAGATCGGCTTCGCCGGACGCGACGATGTACCGATCGCCGCCGTCAACGATCCCGGTCGTGAACACGACATCGCGCAGATACATCTGCGCTTCATGCGGTTCGGTGAGCGCTGAATTTGCTTCAAGCAGAGGGCGCGAATCTTCCAAGCGCGTGATGCGCCAGGGCTCTTCCGCGTCAGCGAGCGCCCAATAGGTGCGGTAAATTCCGACGAGGCCGTGCGTCTCCACTGCGTGATAAAGAATGAGCCAGCCTTCCGGCGTGAGGATGGGCGGCGCGCCCCCGCCCATCCTCATATTGGCGCGCGCATACTTGCGCGCACGGATAAACGGCGCGTCCCAAGGCTTCCAGTGCAGCGCGTCTGGCGAGGACGCGAGGTGGATCGCGGGGCCTGGAAGAAAGTCACTGTCGGGCGGATAGGCGAAATAGAGATCGCCAAGCGGGCGCGTCATCGCCCAGAACTTTCCGCTCACGCGCCCTTCGAACAGCAGCATGTCCTTGTTCTGGTGATCGAGCACGATGCCTTGGCGGTGATAGCGTAGGCCGTCATCGGACGTGTAGAGCGTCGTCGCATGGCGCTCGGCGCTGACGGTGCAGGTCGTCATGAAGTAGCGCCCGTCGATCCGGGAGATGCGCGCATCTTCCACGCCGTATTCTTCAGCGGTCGTCTGCGGTGCAATCGCGTGTTCGTAGTGGATCGCGACGACGCGCTGGCCCTCGCGATCCACTTCGACCGGTAGAAGCCAGGAGAGCGACGTCAGCGCCATCGTCTTGGCGTGGTGCTCCGTCAGCATGAATTTACGCGGATCGGCGACGTCCACGCCCGCCTTCGGGTGCGCGTCGACGACGTACCCGTCGCGCCCCGCCCAACGGATCGCGCGCGCAAAATCGCCGTCCATCGCGCCCTGCAGCGCTTCGGCGACGCGCACCATCATGAGAAGGTTGCCGTTCGGCAGCCGTGTGAAGCCCGGATTGAACGCGCCCAACACGTAAGTGTCCGCGCGAAGCGATGCCCGCAACGGCGAGCGGGCAAGATCGACGTCATTTGGCGTGAACGCGAGGAAATCGTCGCGCATTGTGCTAGTCTTGAAGCAGCGGTTCGATCTGCATCGCCGTGACGACGCTGCGCGGCGGCTGGACCAGTACGAACCGTACCGCCTCTGCGATGTCCTCGGCCCGCAGCAGCGCTTTCTTCGCGATCTCCTCGCGCTGTTTCTCTGGCGGGTTCTCGTTCATGTCCGTGCCGACCGAGCCCGGTTCGATGAGGCTGACGCGCACGCCGTATTCGGCCGCCTCCTTGCGCAGCGAGGCGGAAAAGCCCTGGATCGCCGCCTTGGTCGTCACGTAGATCGCGTCATCGCCGCCGCGCCGGTCGGCGCTGATCGAGCCGATCTGCACGATGTGACCGCCGCGCGCTTTGCGCATCTGCATGAGCGCGTGCTTGGCGCAGGCGATGTAGCCGGTGAGATTGCTGTTGAGAACGTAGCGCCACTCCGCATCGCTCTGTTCGGCCAGCTTGTCGCCGCCGATGCCGGCATTGTTCACCAGGACGTCGATCCCGCCGAGGAAACTGCCGGCCGCGCCAAAGATGCGATCGAGGTCCTTTTCTTCGGCCTGATCGGCAGCGATCCCGTCGACCGCGCCACCATGCGTGTCGATGTGCGCGATCGCATCGCGCAGCTCGCGCTCGTGTCGCCCGAAGATGAATACCTTGGCCCCTTCGCTCGCGAGCAAGGCTCCCGTGGCGCGCCCGATGCCCGTCGTGCCACCGGAGATGAGGACGCGTTTGCCTTTGAGGGAGGTTTGTTCGGCCATCGGCGAACAACGGCGCAGTGAACGCGACGGTTCCCGGTTCTACGCGCGTGGGTGCGAGAGCCAGTCCTTGAGGATGGCGTTGACCTTCTCGGGCGCCTCCTGCTGCACCCAGTGCGAGACGCCGGGAAGCCGTTCGATTGTGAGGTCGCGCACGAAGCGCTCATGCCCGGGCAGAAGTTCGAGGCCGAGCGCCGAATCTTCCTCGCCCCAGGCGATCAGCGTGGGCGTCTCAATCACGGGCCAGGGACCCGCTTCCATCGCGGCCCGGCCGCGAAACGCTGCGCGGTAGTAGTTCAGCATCGCCGTCATCGCGCCGGGGATGCGCGCGTTGTCGGCGTAGTGCTGAAGCACCTCGTCGGGAAAGCGGCTCTTGTCGATGGCCATGTCGTAGAAGGCGCGCTTTACAGCACGTGCGCCGTTGGCCGTCAGCACGGCTTCGGGGATCCAGGGCAGCTGAAAGAAGGCGACGTAACGTGAGCGCTTCTGCTGATCGGCCGATTTTGCGACGACTTCCGAGAAGATCTTCGGGTGCGGCACGTTCATGATCACGAGGCGTGAGAGCGGGCGCGTCTTGCGGCTCGCGAACGCCCAGGCGATCAGCGCGCCCCAATCGTGGGCGAGCAACACGGTTTCCTTCGCGCCAGACGCGTCGATCAGCGCGCCGACATCGGCGACGAGTTCATCGATCGTGTAGTTGGCGACGCCCTTAGGGCGCGGCAGCGTTTGCCCGTAGCCGCGCAGATCGGGCGCCCAGGCGCGGTAGCCGAGGTTGGCGAGCGCCGGCAGCTGATGGCGCCAGGAATGCTTGCTCTCGGGAAAGCCGTGGAGGCACAGCGCGAGCTTGTCCCCGACGCCGCACTCGTCGACCGAAAAGTGGAGGCCGCGCGCATCGATGCGCCGTGTGGTGATGCGGGTCATTCGAAGCCGATGTCTTTCTCGAAGGTCCGGAAGCGGAGACCGCTATCGACGAAGATGGTCTGCGCCGTGATCGCAGGGCTCTCGATCAGGAAGCGCACCGCGCCGGCGACGTCTTCCGGCGTCGTGCCGCGCGCGAGTGGCGTGTCGGCGTGCTTCTTCCGATAATCCGCATCGCTCTGCCCCGGCGCCGGCAACACATAGCCGGGCGCGACGGCGTTGACGCGCACTTTCGGCGCGAGCGCGCGTGCGAGCAGCTCCACCGCGCCTGCGGAGGCGTACTTCGTGAGCGTGTAGGAGAAGTGATCCGGGTACGGCGTCGCGAGTTTGAAATCGAGGAAGTTTACGACCGCGCCGCGCGCGTCGGCCGGAAGCGCGTCCCCGAACGCGCGCGCGAGCAGCGCGGGCGCGAGCGCGTTTACGTCCATCTGACGGTGCAGCGCTTCGGGCGTCAGCGTGCCGATTACGTCGTGCTCGAACGTTGCGGCGGAGTTCACGAGTGCGCGCAGCGGGCCGGCGGCTGCGGCGGCGGTTACGAGCCCAGGCAGCGCGCTCGCGTCAGCGAGATCCGCTTGCAGCGTGACCGCGTCGCGGCCGAGCGTGCGAATGTCCGCCGCTGTTTGCTCTGCGTCCTTTGCTGAGCCGCCATAGTGGACCGCGATGCTCCAGCCGTGGCGCGCGAGTTCAAGCGCTACGGCGCGCCCGAGGCGTTTGCCCGCGCCCGTGACGAGCGCCCAGCGTTCTTCGGGATTGCTCATGCTTCGCGCCGCAATGTGACCGAGACGAGCCCGTCGGCGCCCATCACCGATGGTTTCTTCACGGTGACCTCCACCCAGCGCGCGCGAGGTGTGAGCGAGAGGCAATGGCGCGCGACACGGTCGGCGAGCGTCTCGATCAGGTGCGCCGGTTGATCGAGATCGCGGCGAATGAACGCGATGATGCGGTCGTAGTCGACGGTCTGCGCAAGGCGGTCTTCGGCAAGAAAATCCGGCGGTTCGGAGATCGCGAGCGCGACGCTCACGCGCACCTCTTGCGGCTTGGCGCGTTCCGGATCGGGCACACCGACTTTGACGAGCGTGCGCGCGTCCTCGATGCGGATGATCTGCAGGCCGTTCATGGCGCGGCTCTCGGGTGGCCGTTCTCGTCCATCGCGGCGATCCAGTCGCGTATGAGCGCAACGCCTTCGCGGTCGATCCGCTGGCGCCCGAGCTCGGGCATCATCACGCCAGGATCGAGGCTTTCCATGCGATAGACGAGGATCGAGCGCTCTGGCGCGCCGGGCGCGATGGAAAACTCGAACCCGGCCGAGCCGCGCCCCGCCGCGACCGGGCGCTTGCGCACGCCCCAATGCACGGGATCGGCGGTTGCGGCGCGTAGATCGAGGCCGGATGTATGCGCCGGGCCGTCCGGGTTGTGGCAGTGCGCGCAGTTCACATCGAGATAGGCGCGCGCGCGCTGATCGAGCGAGCCCGTGGCCGGATCGAAGGCGCGCGGCGCGCGCGGCGCATCCGCAGGCGCAGCGTCGAGCAGGCCAGCGTTCACGAGCGCTGCGAGTTGCCCATCGCGGTTCAGGTTGCGCGCGCTGGGGCCGAGCGGCGTCATTGCGCCACCGATCTCATGGCAGCCGCCGCATTGGTTGCGGTTCGGCACACGCCACTCGATGGACGCGGCTTCGCCGTGGGGATCGACGTACGAAACTGGGATCGCCGCGCCCGCAATGGTGAGGCGCGCCTCGGTCTGCGCCTCGTTCCAAACATAAGCGCGCGCGACCCATCCGGATTGCTGGCGGATCAGCAGGCGCGTTTCGAGGTAGCGAATATTCTCCGCCGGCGCGTGCTGCATGTCGGGCGCGACGGCGAAGGTCTTCACCAGCACCGTGCCGACCGGAAAGTCGAGCACGCCCTGTGCGTTGTAGCGCGCGCGCTGGCCGTTCGGCACGAACACGAAGCGAAACTTCAGCGCCGCGTCTGAATAGAGCTCGGTGTTGATCACGTAGGGCGTTACGCCTGCGTTCGGCGTACGCGCGCCAGCGTCGGTGAACAGGCGATAGGCGTCGAGCGTGGGCGCCGCCGCTGTAGCGGCAAGGGCCGCCATGTTGACCGGTTGTGGCCGCTGCGCCTCGGCAGCGGCCACGATCAATGCGGCGAACGCCGCAAGGGCGGCGAGCGCCCGCTTCACCAGCGCGGCAGCCGCACGGCTTGCGGCTCTTCGATCCGCGCGCCAGCGCCGGGGATCGTCGTGTCAGGCGCCATTTCCGCAAGATCGCCGCCCGCGACCGGCACGCCGAACGACAGGAACGTCGCCGGGCCGTCGCCGCCGAGGCCGCCATTGTCTTCGATCACGAGGCGCACGAGGCCCGTCCGGGGCGTGCCGGCGGCGCTGTAGATCGTTGCGCCGTCCCACAGAATATCGGGGAGCCGCACGCCCGCTTGCGTCAGCGGCTCGAACCGGCCCGCCGGCGCATAGCCCGAACGGCCCATGCGATTGTCGCGCACGACGATGTCGCGCGGCAGCGGGTTGTAGTTCGGATCCTCGATGCGCTCGCGATAAGCGGTGATCATGACGTTCACGGTGCCGTGGTCGCCGATCTCGTTGTCAAACACGTGCACGTTGCGGTTCGCCATAATGATCATGCCGGTCCCGGCCGGCACGCCCGCGACGATGTTGCCGGGCGGGGCGAAGTTCGCGGTGTTGTTGTCGATGATCTGATTGTTGAACACGCGGACCGAGTGGCCGCCTTGTTGCGGCAAGCCGGGCAGGTCGAACACGAGGATGCCGCCGGTGTTGTTGCGCGCGATATTGTCGAATACGTCGGCGTTGAAGCTGTTTTCGATCTCGATGCCGGCGACGTTCCGCTCCGCGACGCTCTCACGCACGATGATGTTACGCGACTGGCCGACATAAATGCCAGCGTCCGAAGCGCCGCGCGCGATCGAGCGCTCGATCAGCACGTTGGTGCAGTTCACCGGATAGAGGCCGTAGGCGCCGTTGTCAGGGTTGGGCCCGCGCGTCCATTCCGCGCGCACGCCGATAAAGGCGATGTTGGTGCAGTCACGCGCCTTGATGGCGTCGCCCTTGGCGTCTTCGACGGCAAAGTCTTCGAGCCGGACATTGTCGCTTGTGACGAGGAGGCCTTCTGCGCCTTGCCGCTGGCCAGCAAAGGAGAGGATTGTGCGCCGCTCGCCCGCGCCGCGCACCGTGACGCGATCGACATCGAGCGAGAGCCCGGCTGTCAGATCGTAGCGCCCTTCGCGCAGGCGTACTTCATCGCCGGGCTGCGCCTGGATGAGCGCCTCTTGCAACTCGGTCTGGGCGTTTGGGCCGGGCGCAACGCGCCAGGTGCGTGCGTCAGCCGTGTTCGAGAACATAAGGGCCGCCGCCGCGAGCATGAGGGCGCGAGTCATCGTTGGTTGTCCTCCCGCGCCAAAATCCTCTGGGCGGGCGGCGATGTCAAAGCAGCTGGCTAGTGGCGGTGGGTGCGGAGCGCCGACACGAGTTCGCGGATGATCCGCGGATTGCGCGCCGCGACGAGGCCGCCGAGAACCGTCACCGCGATTGCCGCAAGGGGATGGCGCTGCATCAAGCCACGGATCGGCTCGGGAAAGGCGCTTGTCAGCTCCGATTGGGCGAGCGCCGCTTCGCGCTCCTTATCCTTGCTGCGCAGCATGCGCACCGCGCCGACGAGGGCGACCAGAAGCGCCGCCAGCGCCGCGACGACCGCCGCTGCGCCTGCGGGGCCGAGCTGCGGCAGGGCAAGCGCGTAAAGAGCAAATCCAGCAGCGAACACTGCGAGCGCGGCGGACGCGCACACGATGGTGACGCTGATGAGCGAGTTGAGCGCCTTGTCGAACATCAGTCGCGCCGGCCGCTCGTCAGCAGAAGGCCGATCACAACACCGACGCCAAGCGCCACGCCGACCGTGGTCAGCGGGCGCTCGCGCGCTTGGCGCTCGACAAAGTCGCGCGCGGTTTCGAGGCTGGCCTCGGCGGCGTCGGCGGCGGCGGTGAGCTGATCGCGAGCGGCGCCCTCGATGCGCTCTAGGCCTTCGCGCGCGGCAGCGATGGTTTCGTTGGTCATGGCGTTCATGTAGCCCTTCCCCTGGCCGATTACGACCGGGATGGCTAACGCGCGCGCAAGGTCCGGCGTTCCATCAGAAGATCGAGTAGCCGCCGTCGATCACGAAGAGATCGCCCGAGTGGTAGGCGCTCGCGTCCGACGCGAGATAGACGGCCACCCCGCCGAAGTCCTCCGGCTTGCCCCACCGGCGCGCGGGCACGCGCGGGATCACCTTTTCGGCGAAGGCCGGCGCCGATTGCGCGCCGGCAGTCATGTCCGTCGCGATCCAGCCGGGCAGTACAGCGTTGGCGCGCACGCCATAGCGCGCGTGCTCGACCGCGATCGACTTCATCATGGAGATCACCGCGCCCTTGGTCGCGGCGTACGCTTCATTGCGCGCCGCGCCTTCGATGGCCGCCAGTGACGCGACGCCCACGAGCGAACCGCCCGGGTCGCCCGCCTTGGCGCGCTCGACCATGTGCTTGCACGCTTCGCGGAGCGTGAAGAACACGCCGTCGAGGTTCACCGAGAGCACGTAGCGGTACGTGCTCGTTGGCATCTCGGCAAAGCTCGGCGCGCCCGCGCCGACGCCGGCGTTCGCAACCACGAAGTGAACGGCGCCGAAATCCTTCACAGTGTCCGCCATGCCTTGGACGACCTGCGCTTCTTCAGCCACGTCGATCTCATAGCCGCGCGCTTCAACGCCGAGCGCCTTCAGCTTCTCGACGGCGGCTTTGTTCGCATCGGCCTTGCGGCCCCAGATCGCGACGTCGGCGCCCGATTGGGCGAGCGCTTCGGCCATGCCCCAGCCGATGCCGCGATTGCCCCCTGTGACGAGCGCGACTTTGCCTTTGAGATTGAAGGGAGCGTAGGCCATCTGGGGTTTCCTCTGAAATATGTCGCCGTCATGCTAGCGGTGCGCGGCGCGGGCGCAAATGGGGGAAGAATGCCGGCTTGGTTGACGTTGGGAGCGCCGGTCTCGACGCTCATCTACAATCTCGTTCCGGTGATCGGCGTCCTGTTTTGGGGCTGGGAAGCGTTCCCGCTGATCTTTCTCTACTGGATCGAGAACGTCTTCATCGGGGTGCGCACCTTCGCGGCGTTGGCGTCCCGCGGGTTGTTCACCAGCGAGCGGGCCGCGCTTTTCTACGCGGCGTTCTTCACGGTGCACTACGGCATCTTCTGCTCAGTGCACGGTTTCTTCGTCGTCTACAGTTTCGGCGAGACGGCGGGGATGGCGTCGTCGGAGCCGGACCTGCTCGCAGTCGCGCTCCGTGAGATCGGCGCCAATATCAACTTCGCCGCTGCTGTTGGCGCTGCCGCGCTTTGGCAGACGGTGATGCTCGCGCTCATGTTCGCGCGCGGGGACATTCGTGACCGCGCGGGGCTCGATATCATGTTCGCGCCCTATCCGCGGATCGTGGTCCTGCACGTGACGATCATCGCCTCGGGGTTCTTCCTGCTTGCGGTCGGCGCGCCGCAAGCAGGCGTCGTCCTGCTTGCGCTCTTCAAGACCGGCGCGGACGTGTGGCTCGCCTCGCGGCAGCCTCAGCGTGACGCGCGCTGGGACGCGTGATTAGATCGGCCTTCCTCGCGCCGGAGGCCGTTAAGCATGTCTGCCCGTTTCGCCGCCGCCGCGTTCGCGTTCTTCGGCGTCGCCGCAGCCGCCGCCGCGGGCGCGCAGAGCGCCGTGCTCAATGCGCGTGAGGCGCGCCAGGCGCTCTATGGCATCGAGATGGCCGGCGTCTACGAGGGCAACGGCTCGCGCTGGCGTGAGTGCATCGAGCCTGGCGGGCGCACGGCCTATCTGATGGACGGCGCATTCGATGAAGGCCGCCTCACCATCAACGAAGCTGGCGAGGCGTGCTTCTCTTACCGCTCAAGCGGGTTTCGCGCGCAATCTTGCTTTGCGGTGCGGCGGGAAGGGTCGGGCTTTCGGTTCAATTCCGGGCCGGACGCGCCGGATTTCGTGACCACCGAAGTGCGGCGCGGCGTGCGCGCCTGCAGCGGGTCAAATGCGCCGATCTCGTAGGCGCGGGACTTAACTTCGTATCCGGGAAGGAGGCGCCGCGGCCGTTTCTCGGCCGCGGCTCTCAACATGTGGCTTACGCGGCCTTCTTGGCAGCTTTCTTGCGGCCGGTCTTCCGCTTCGCCTTGCGGGCCGTCTTCTTCTTGGCGGGGGCGCGCTTCGTCGCGGCCTTCTTCGCCTTGCGCGCGGTCTTCTTCTTCGCGGCCTTCTTCACCGTGGCCTTCTTGGCGCCGGTCTTCTTGGCGGCCTTGCGCACGGTTTTCTTTTTGGCGGCTTTCTTGACCGTCGCTTTCTTTGCTTTCCTAGCCATGTGTGTGCTCCTCAGAGACGTTCGCGTATGAATTTTTTCACGAACTGTTTTGCGCGCTAACACATAAAAATTCGCCTGTCGCGCTTTCTGTTGCAGATTCTTTGCAGCGCGTTTGCGAATCGCACCGCGCTTTGCGCTGCACAATCAGATCAGCGCGCGCGGATTCATCACGCGATTCGGATCGAGCGCGGCCTTGAGCGCGCGCATCACGGCGATCGCCTGCGGATCCTTGAAGCGCGCGAAATCATCGCGCCGTGACACGCCAATGCCGTGTTCCGCCGAGATCGATCCGCCAAGATCGACGGCGATGCGATTGACGAGATCGGAGAGCGCATCGCCGGGAAAGGCAGCCGGATCGGCGCCGAGCGGCTGCATCACGGAATAGTGGATATTGCCGTCGCCCATATGGCCGAACGCGACAATTCGCGCACCCGGGCATGCGGCCGCGATTGCTGATTCACAGCTCGCAAGGAAGCGCGGCACTGCGCTCACAGGCACGGAGATGTCGTGATTCACTTGCGCGCCCTCGGGGCGGTGTCCGGCGGAAATATTCTCGCGCAGCGCCCAGAATGCGCGCGCCTGAGGCTCGTTCTCGGCGATGACGGCGTCCTGCGCGTCGCCTGCGCTGATTCCTTCCGCCAGCACGTCCTCGACGGCTGCGCGCAGACCGCTGGGCGCTGCGCTTTCAAACTCGAGGAGTGTCAAAAATGGCGCACCTTGGAATGGGTCGCGCATACCGGCGACGTTCTTCACCGTGACATCGACGCTCATGCGATTCATCAGCTCGAACGCAGCGAGCGCGCCCGTGCCCGCTTTGGCGCGGTGCAGCAGTTTCAGGGCGTGATCCGGGCTCTCGACGGCGCAAACGGCCACGAGATGCTCCGCCGGGCGCGGGAACAGTTTCAGGGATGCGGCGGTGATGATCCCGAGCGTGCCCTCGGCGCCGATGAAAAGCTGTTTCAGATCGTAACCCGTATTGTCCTTTCGGAGTGTCTTCAGACCTTCGAGTATGCGTCCGTCCGCGAGCACGGCTTCTACGCCGAGCACCAGGTCGCGCATCATTCCGTAGCGCACCACGTGCACGCCGCCGGCGTTGGTGGAGAGCAGGCCGCCGATCGTGGCGCTGCCTTGGCTGGCAAGGCTGAGCGGAAAGAGCCGTCCCGCTTGCGCCGCTGCGTCTTGCACGCTCGTAAGCACGACGCCCGCTTCCGCGATCAGCGCATCGTCGAGCGGATCGACCGAGCGGATGCGGTTCATGCGCTTCATGGAGAGCAGCACTTCGCCGTCCGGGATTTGCCCGCCGACGAGACCGGTGTTGCCGCCCTGTGGCGTGATCGCGGCGCCTGCGGCGGCGCACATCCGCACGACGTCGGCGACTTCCTCGGTTGATGACGGCATTGCAAGGAAGGGCGTGTGGCCGCTGTAACGGCCGCGCCACTCGACAAGGTGCGGCGCGAGCGCGTCCGCTTTGGTGGTGAAGCCCTTCGGGCCAAGGCGTGCGGCAAGTTTCTCGTAGAGATCGCTCATGCGGGTGAGCTTAGCGTGTCGTGCGCGCGATTGCGCTAGCTGCGTGGGGCGGCCGCGCGCGCCAGCCGATCATTGATCGCTTCGCCGAGCCCAGCGTTCGGTATGGGCGCGACGGCGATGACGGCCGCGCCCTTCGCGTCGAGCGCGCGCAGATGCGCGTAGAGGTTCGCCGCCGCTTCCGTGAGATCGCCGCTGGGGGAGAGATTGCGTGCGCCGGCTGGCGCGTCAGCGCCGAACGCGAGGTATGCTTCGCCCGCGCGCGGTGCGGACGCGCCCAGGCGCAGCGCGGCGCGCGGCGCGTAGTGGCTGGCGAGCATGCCGGGTGCGAGCACTGCGCCATGCTGCGCCTGCGCCAGCGGCCCGATGCGCGCTTCGATCTCGGCGCGCGTCACCGCGCCAGGACGCAGCAGTGTCGCCAGCCCCTGCGCATCGACGGCGACGATCGTGCTCTCGAGCCCGACGCGCGCTGCGCCGCCATCGAGGATGAGGCCGACGCGTTCACCGAGTTCGGCCTGCGCATGCGCCGCCGTCGTCGGGCTGACATTGCCGGAGCGGTTCGCGCTCGGCGCCGCGATCGGCTTGCCGAACGCTTCAAGCAGTGCGCGCGCAACAGGATGGGCGGGCGCGCGCAACGCGACGGTGGCAAGGCCCGCGCAGGCAAGTTCGGCGATCGGGCTGTCGGCGCGGCGCGGCGCGACGAGCGTGAGCGGGCCGGGCCAGTACGCCTCAGCGAGCATGCGCGCTTTCGGGTGAAGCTCCGCATGCACGGACGCATCGGCGAGATCGCGCACATGCGCGATGAGCGGATTGAATTGCGGCCGGCCCTTGGCTTCGAACACGCGCGCGACGGCGGCGGGGTTCGTGGCGTCGCAGCCAAGGCCGTAGACAGTCTCGGTGGGCAGAACGACAAGCTCGCCCGCACGCAGCAAAGCCACCGCGCGCGCGATCGAGGCGGCGTCCGCCGGCGCGATCATGGCGCGCGCGTCGCCACCACGCGGACGGAGACAGCTATCTCGCGCGAGACATATTCGGCGTCTGGGTCGCTCGACATTCCAAGGTCAGCCTCACGCCGGTCGATCTCAGCGCGCCCGCTCATGGTGGCGCGATCGCCCTCGATGGTGAGCGTGAACGGCATGTCGATATCGATGGCGCGGCCCTTGATGGTGAGCTGCCCGCGCGTCTCGTACTCGTTGCCGCCGCGGTGGCGGATGCGCGTCGTGCGGAACACGGCGGTCGGGTGTTCGGCGGCGTTGAACCATTCGGCTTGCGGCAAGCTCTCGTCGTGTAGCGCCACGCCGTCACTGGCCGAACCGGTCTCAATGGTCACCGTTGCGCGCGAGGCGTCGAGATTGTTCGGGTCGAAGCGAATGTCGGCGCGCCAGCGCGCGAATTGGCCGTTGAACGCGACGCCCGCATGTTCGCCGGAGAACCGGATCGCGCTTTGCGCGCGGTTGACGCTCCAGGCAGGCGGCGCGCCACTCGGCGTTGCGGTTGCTGTTGCGGGCAGGGCGGCCGCCGGCGCCGCGGTGGTTGCGGGCGCGCTTTCCGGCAAAGGCGGCGCTTCCGGTTCGGCGGCGGCGACTTGCGTGGGCTGTGTCGCGGACTGGAACGAGGCGTAAGCGCCCGCGGCCGCGAGCAGGACGAGCGCAAAGCCTGAAATAAGCACGATGCGGCGTTGCGGCGGCGCGCTGGGCGAAGGCTCGCTGCCTAAAGCCGGCAGGCCTGGAACCATTTGCGACAGCACATGGTCTCGCTCGATCAGCCAATGCTTGAGCGCGGCGCCGACATGGAGCGCGAGAAGGCCGAGCGTGCCCCACACCAACAGTTCATGCGTTTCGATGGCGGCTTCGGAGAGCGACGCGCGCGTCGCTTCCGCAGCATGCGAGAGGCCAAACAAGTGAGGCACTTGGAAGAGGCCGAAGAACAGCGTCGGCACTTCAAGCGGGCGTTCCGCTTCCGGCGACCAGCCGGTCGAAACGTAAATCCAGCCCGACAACGGCACGGCGATCATCAGCGCGTAAAACGCCCAATGCGTCGCCTTCGCGGCGAACGCCTCCCACGCCGGCATCTTGTCTGGCAGCGGCGGGGGCGGATAGGCGATGCGCCAGCCGAGCCGCACGAGGCTCAGCAGCAGAACCGTGAGCCCGATCGACTTGTGCAGCTGGTAGCCGGCGATCGCGGCGGCGGCTTTTTCGCTCTCCTCGATGGCTTCGTGCATCCACCAGCCGAGGAGAACGTTGACGACGATCGCCGCCGCGATCGCCCAGTGCAGGACGATCGCGACGGCGGTGTAGTGGGCGCGTTGCACGGCTTAGTTCTTCAGGAACTCGCCTTGGAACAGGATCTCGACCTCGTCGCCCGTCGTGCCATTGGCGATCGGGTTCGAGAGCGCCGCGCCGAATTCCGAACGGCGAATGATGGTGCGGCCGGAGAAGCCAAGGCCATGCTTCTGGCGGAACGCGATAAACCGGCCGCCTTCGAACGTCGCTTCAAGAACCACCGGGCGCGTCACGCCGCGCAGCGTCAGATCGCCGGTGATGAGGCCGGTCGTCGGGCTCGTGACTTGGATGGAGCGCGAGACGAACGTGATGTTCGGATTGGCTTCCGAGCCGAACACTTGCGTGTGAATCTCACGGTCGAACGCGCGCTCGCCCTGCGCATTCAAAACGCCGGTGTTCACTGAGTTTGCAGCGATGGTGAGGTTGACCGAGGACGCGGCCGGATTGGCGCCATCCCAGTTGAGCGTGCCCGAGACTGTGTCGAAGCGCGCGGTGAAGAGCGAGAGGCCAAGGTGGCGGATGCGCCACGTCACGTTCACATGCCGGCTATCGAGCGTGTACGCGCCGGCGGGCGCTTCGGCCGCGTTGCGCGAGGCGTCTGCGGAATACGGGATCGCGGCGAGCACGGGCGAGGCGGCAGGGGCTGCGGGCGCAGGCGCGCTCGGTTGTGCGGTTGCGGTGGCGCAGGCGGTGAGAAGGATCGCGGCCGCAAGGGCGAGTGAGCGCATCGAAAGTCTCCGATATCGAGGTATGGCCGAAGGCCAGCCCGACGCCCTTAGCACAGCCTTCCGCAGCGCCGCCAATCACGGGCCCCGGAGCCGCCACTGCAAATTTGCATCGCAGGCCCGTACGCCTAAGCTTCCCTGATGGACGGATTAGAAGACGAAGCCCTCAAAGAACCGGCGCGGCCGAGCCTCACCTATCCGTTGGGCGATCCGCCGGAAGCGGGTGAAGCGCGCGAGATCGCGCCAGGCGTCAAATGGGTGCGCATGCCGCTGCCCTTTGCGCTCAAATGGATCAATCTATGGCTCGTCGCCGATGGCGAGGGCTGGACGCTCGTGGATACCGGCGTCAGCACCGATGAAACGCGCGAGCACTGGAATCGCATCTTTGCGCACGCGCTCGATGGCAAGCCGATCACACGCGTGATCTGCACGCACATGCACCCGGACCACGTTGGGCTTTCGGGCTGGATCACCCGGAAGTTTGGCGCGCGGCTTTGGATCTCGCGCCTCGAATACGTGACGTGCCGGAGCCTGGCGGCGGACACGGGCCTTGAAGCGCCGGACGATGGGCTCGAGTTCTATCGCGCGGCGGGCTGGGACGAAGCGGCGCTGGATTCCTATCGCGTGCGCTTTGGCGGGTTCGGCAAGTCGATGTCGCGCCTCCCTGATAGCTTTCACCGCGTACAGGATAATGACGTCATCAACATCGGCGGGCGCGCGTGGCGCGTCATCACCGGGTGCGGGCACTCGCCCGAGCACGTGTGCCTTTATCAGGCGGAGCTGAAGCTTTTCATCTCCGGCGATCAATTGCTGCCGCGCATCTCGTCCAACGTTTCAGTGTTTCCGACCGAGCCGGACGCCGATCCGCTCGATGATTGGCTGGTCTCCTGCGCCAAGCTTAAGGCCGCCGTACCGGATGATGTTCTGGTGCTGCCCGCGCACAACGAGCCGTTCCTAGGCGCGCATGCGCGCCTTCAGAACCTGATCGACGGCCACGAGCGCGCGCTGCTGCGACTCGAAAAGCGCCTCCGGGAAAAGCCGCGCCGCGCCGTAGACGTGTTTGGCGCGCTCTTCGCACGCGAGATCGGCCTCGACATTTTGAGCATGGCGACCGGGGAATCGCTGGCGCACCTCAATTGCCTGATCGCACGCGGGCGGGCGCGCAAAGACGTGAACGCCGAGGGCGTGTCGTACTACGAAGCAGTCTGACAAGCGCGCCGCGCTCGGCTAAGGTCGCTGCATGATACCGGATGCGCCGCGCGCGAAGCCAGATGCGCCCAACCCCGAGCGTCGCTCTGATGCGGCGTTGATCTGTTTTTGCGCCGGGATCGCCCTGCTTGGGCTCTCCTGGGTGCTTGGGTTTGGCGGCGCAATGGCGGGTATGATGTCGGGCAGCGCGCCGGTGGCGGCCGTTGGATTGGCGTCTGGCGTTATCGCGCTGCTGCTTGGGGCTGCTGCTGGTGCGATCCTCACGCTTGTCGGCGTGATTTGGCTGCTCGTGCGCGTGATTGCCGATCAGCGCGAAAGCGACCGATATAGCCGCGAGGTGGAGCGCTAATGATTCTTTCAACGACCTTCGACGTCGCCGGCCGCACGGTGACGCAAAATCTTGGCATTGCGCGCGGGAACGTCGTGCGCTCGCGCTTTATCGGGCGCGATATCGTGGCGGGCTTCCGCATGATCGTGGGAGGCGAGATCCACGAATACACCAAGCTGCTGGCCGAAAGCCGCGAACAAGCGCTCGACCGGATGGTCGCGCACGCGGAATCGCTCGGCGCGGACGCGGTGATCGGCATGCGCTTCGATACGGTGGACGCCGGCCAGGGCCAGGCGACCGAAGTGCTCGCTTACGGGACGGCCGTAAAACTCAGCTGACGGCGGCGGCCGGTTGGTTGAGCCGAGGCTGTGCATAGGCCAGCCGCCACGCGAACAACGCGACCAGACCGGCGGAAACATCGAACGTGGTCGCGTAAGCGCACAAGAAAAGTGTGTGATGCGCCAGCTGATGCGCGGCGGGCGCGACCGCGAGTTGGCCAAGGCGCCATTCCGCCGCGCGCCGCAGCGCCCAATCGAACAACGCAACGCCGGCGAGAACGCCCGTCGCGATCGGCGCCCAAACCGGCACGTGCGGCAGATCGAGCGGCAACCCCGCAACCATGTGCGGCGCCGTATACGCGACCATCGTCGCGGCGAAGAACGGCGTCAGCCACAGATGCGCGCGTGCGCGCCAGTGACTGGCGGCGCCGGCAATGGCGGCGAGGCGCGCTTCTTCCTTCATGCTCCAGCGCGTGTCGGCGATTACGCGCCACACGAACAGCATGCCGATGCCGGCCGCGAGGCCGAGCGTGAGGCCAACGCCAAGCGCGGCCGCGAGCGGCGCTGCGACATCGACAAGACGCGGCAGCCGCCACGGGCCGATCAGCGCACGCGCTGCAAGCAACGCCAGAACCAGCAGTGCAGCAGGCGGCCAAACGATCGCCGCGAGCGCCGCTGCGCACGCGAGTGCGAACGTTTCACCAGTTCTGCCGAGCGCGAGATTGGCCATTTGGGCTCCTAGCGCGTGCGCTTCTGCGCACGCGTGTTCGCCCATTGACATCCGCCATCGCCGTGAATCGCACGTAAACGCGGCGTTTTGATTCCGTTTACCGTCGGCGCGGCGGCGGCTCTTCGGCCGGCGGCGGAGGCGGAGGCGGCGCGGCGGCTGCGACAGCGGCGGCTTGCAGTTCGCCATCCCGCGGCGTGGCGATCGAGCGGATCACGCTGTTGAAGATCGCGGTCCGGTCGCGGCTGTCGAAGCTTTGGCAGAACGTCCAGATCTCAAGGCCTGGGCGCGCCTGAATGCCTGCTTCTACGGGGCCATCGGCGGTGATGAGGCGCGCGCGCTGAATCGGCCAGAAGTTCTCGGTATCGACAGACATCGTTTCGGCGCTGGCGTTGCCAATCGAGCGAATGCCGGTGGCGACCTGCGTCCATTGCGCGGCGGTAAAAGGCGTCGTGAACGAGCTTTGCACCTGGCCGGGTGAAACCGTGGCCGTGTTCGGGCGTTGGATCGCGTAGATCGAACATTCGGCGTCGGCCAAGCCTGCGGCGTAGCGAGCGATTGTGGGCGAGGAATCCGACATCCGGTCGACTGGCCAATTGGCCGGGCGTGAGAGCGAGAAGCTCTGATCGGGTGCGGTCCACGCAGCCATTGCTTGTGCGTAAGCGGCGCCCGTAAGGGCCGCGGCGCCCACTGCGAGGGCCGCGAGCATGCGAATCATCGGTCGTTCCTCCTGGTGGCTCTTGCGAACCTGTCCCTCGCGAAAGCTTAGAGCGGCGGGGCGCCGGCGGGCAATGCGCGGCCGCACAGCGTTCAACAAGCCTGCAGCTCACCCGAAGATTGTGCAGCGGTGTTCACGGATTGGAAGCGCTGCCTTTGGTATTGGGAAACCACATACTTTTATTATGGGCTAATCACGTGCCCCGCCAGATTGTCGTCAACACCAGCCACAAGGACGCTGTCCTTGCTGCGGCCCGGAGCTTCGGGGTGCAGGCGCTGGCGCGCACCTTCGCGCGGGCCGACCTGGAGCGCCTCAAAACACCAGTCCTGGCCATCATCGACGCTGGCCGCGTCGCCGACCTTGGCCCCGAGGAATTGCAGACGTTGCGCCGCACCAATCGCGGCGGCGCGCGGCTTTCGCCGATGCTCGTGTTCTGCGGGCGCGGCGACGACGCCGCCGCGTGGCGCGCCGCGGGCGCGGTGACGCTGCCGCATGGCGCAAGCATCGCGGCCATCAAGAAGGGTATTCAAGAAGCGCTCGATGGCGCGCGCGCTTGGGTGACGAGTTCGACCTATGTGGGGCCCTGCCGGCGCAAGCACACGGTGATCTTGAACTGGCGCAAGCGGCGCACCGCCGACACCGTGAAGCGGGCGGAGGCGAAGGGCCAAGCGCAGACCGAAGGCAGGGTCGGTTCGGTCGATCAGATCGTGAGGCGCCTCACGCTCTCGGCGACGCTGCTCTCTGGGTCGACGATCGAAAGCCGGCGCGCATTTCGCGATCTGGCCAACGATCTGGCCGCAAGCGCAAATGCACATGGCCGCGGCGACATCTCCGGGCCGATCTCGCATCTGCGCCGCGAAGCCGAGGCGTTCGTAAATGACGGCCAGCGCTCCAACGCGCGCATCGAGGCCATCCTCGCCGAGATTTCACAAGCGCTCACGCGCCCGGTGTAGAGACAAAGTCGCATCGGTGCGCTTAGCTCTCCCGCAATAGGGAGTGAGCTTCATGAGCCTTGCGGGAAAAACTCTGTTCGTGACCGGCGCGTCTCGGGGCATTGGCCTTGCCATCGCGCTGCGCGCTGCACGTGATGGAGCGAACGTTGCAGTCGCCGCCAAAACGGCCGATCCGCACAAGCATCTGCCCGGCACGATATATTCGGCGGCCGAAGAGA
>CAZMCA010000054.1:3942-18568 GCA_964564595.1 uncultured Caulobacteraceae bacterium | reverse complement strand
GGCGGCTCCCATGTCGCGGAAAGCGCGAGCAGCGCGCGCCACATCGTGGCGGTCTTGTCCTTCGGATCATCGGCCCAGCCGAGCATGACGCGATCTTCGAACGTGCGGCGGCCGAGCTTGTAGATCGCGCGGCGCGTCTCGCGCATCGACAGAAAAGAGACGACCCGCACGTCCTCGCCGAGTGCAGCCGTCAGCCGGTCACGCTCATCGTTCGAGAGCTTCAAACGGCGCGCCAACGCACGCGCGCTGGCTTGCGAGGGCAGCGCAGCGGCGAGGCGCGTCATCGCGTCAATCTCGAAGAAGAAATCGGCTTCGAGCGCAATCAGGCGTTCGAGGCGCCCGAGGCGATCCGCTTCCGGCAGCGCGATTTCGCGGATGCCTGTGCGCTCCATCGCGTTCAACGCGTCGCGCGGATCGGGTGCGGCGAGCAGCTTCTTGGTTTCTTTCCATATACGCTCGACGGAGAGGTCGGCGATGCCGCCTTTGAGCGACGCGCACGCCGCGAGCCCCTTCTCATCCAGCGGGCCGCGCCCGTACCAGGCGTTGAAGCGGAAAAATCGCAGGATGCGGAGATAGTCTTCGCGGATCCGCGTCTGTGCATCGCCAATGAAGATGATCCGCCCGGCGCGCGCGTCATCTAGGCCGCCGCCGGTGGGATCGTGGATCGTTCCGTCGGGCGAGGCGTAGAGCGCGTTCAGGCGAAAGTCGCGGCGCTGCGCGTCTTCTTCCCAGCTCTCGGTGAACGCGACGGTCGCGCGGCGGCCATCGGTTTCGACGTCCCGGCGCAGCGTCGTCACTTCATACGGCTTGTGGTTCGCGACGATCGTGATCGTGCCGTGCTCGATGCCGGTCGGCACGGCCGTCAGCCCCGCGGCCTTCGCAGCCGCGATGGTTTGATCGGGCGTGAGCTGTGTGGCGATATCGATATCGTCCACCGGCTGCGCGAGCACCGTGTTGCGCACGCACCCGCCCACGAACCGCGCACTCCCCGCGCGCGCCTTCTCAAGCGCCGCGATCACCGCGCGCGTTTCATCCGATTTGAGCCAGAGGGCGTGTTGTATCGACGTGGTCACAGATAAAGCCGTTCATAGAGCGCGCGGATCATGCCGGCGGTGGCGCCCCAGATGAAGCGGCCATTGTGCGGCATGGCGTAGTAGGTGCGCTTCTGGCCGCGCCATTCGCCTTCGCGCGTTTCGTGATTGGCGGGATTGAACAAAAACTCAAGCGGCGTCTCGAAAACCGCGGCGACTTCGCGCGGATCGGGGCGCAGCGTAAAGCCAGGCTCGATGAAGGCGACGATCGGCGTGATGCGATAGCCGGTGCCGGTTTCCCATGCGTCGATGCCGCCGATTGGCCGAAAGAGCCGCCGCGATACGCCGACTTCTTCTTCCGCTTCCCGGAGCGCGGTATCGACCGGACCATTGTCTTCCGGCTGCACGCGCCCGCCCGGAAACGCGACCTGGCCTGCGTGCGTGGGCATCGTCTCAGTGCGTTGCGTGAGGAGAAGCGTCCAGCCCTCCGGGCGCCGCACGATCGGCGCAAGCACGGCGGCGGGCGTCAGGCTGCGCAATTCTCCGGGGCGCTGCTCTGGGTTCAGATCGTAGTCGCCGCGCCGCACGTCCTGCGCGAGCGCGTCGAGCGGATCGAGACGATCGGCCAAACGCGCTTCGAGATCTAAGTTGAAGTTCAAGCCGGCGCCCCGAGTTCGAACCAGACGCCTTGGCTCATCACGCCGAGCACGCCCGCGCGCTCTTCGGCCCAATCGACCAGCTCGTAAAACGGCGCGCGCAGGATGCGCGCCTCCAACCTTCCGCGAACGTGCACGTAAGGGCGCGGCTCACGCGTGGCGCGATCGATGGTGACGCGTAGCGGATGTTCGGGTCCGAGCGTGACGACATCGCCGACATTGGTGCTGAACACGATGGTTTGATCCGCTGTCTCGGCGTCTGTCCTATCCGCCCGGATCGCCAGAAACGGCGCGTCCGCGACGTTGACCCGGATCTTCTCCCCCGGCGTCACGAGATAGGTGTGCCCGTCGGCGTCCTTCCGGAGGATGGTTGAGAACAGCCTTACCAGTTGCGGGCGGGTGATCCGGGTTCCTTCGTGGAGCCACGTACCGTCCGCCAGGATATCGAAGCCGCCGACGCCGCAATATTCGGGGTTCCACTTCTCGACGGGCGGAATCCCGCGCCCGGCGCCCGCTTCCTGGCGCAATTGGGCGATCAGTGCTTCCAAGCTTAGGCCGGTGGTGGTCATTGTGCCCGCCGCATCGTAGGTCGCGTCATAATTCAGCCCCCATACTCAAGAGCTTGGCCCAAATGAGCAATGACGATCCCGCCCACCTCGTGGCCGAAGCTGAAGCCGCCGGGGCGGCCCTCTCCCGGGTGCGGGCCGAAATCGGCAAAGCGGTGTTCGGGCAGGAGCGCGTGGTGGAGCTGGCGCTTTCGGCGGTGCTGGCGGGAGGGCACGTCCTTTTGGTCGGCGCGCCGGGCTTGGCCAAGACGCGGCTCGTAGCGGCGATGGCCCATGTGCTCGGCCTCGATTGGCAGCGCGTGCAGTTCACGCCCGACCTGATGCCGGCGGACATCCTGGGCTCCGAAGTGCTCGACCAGGACGAAACGGGCAAGCGCCATTTCAGATTCGTGCGCGGGCCGATCTTCACGAGCCTCTTGATGGCGGATGAAATCAACCGCGCCTCGCCGCGCACGCAGTCCGCATTGCTGCAGGCGATGCAAGAGCAGCACGTGACGGTGGCGGGCGTTTCGTACGATGTGCCCCAGCCATTCCATGTGCTCGCGACGCAGAACCCGATCGAGCACGAAGGCGCCTATCCGTTACCCGAGGCGCAACTCGACCGGTTCTTGCTGCAAGTCGATGTGCCCTATCCCGATCACGAGACCGAGCGGCGCATTCTGATCGAGACGACCGGGCTTGGCGAAGCCGAGCCGCAGCGCGTGCTCGATGGCCCACAGCTTCTGCGCCTGCAGGAACTGGTGCGCCGCATGCCTGTGGGCGAAAAAGTCGTCTCCTCCATTCTGAACCTCGTGCGCAGCGCGCGACCGGGCGCATCGAGCGATCCGCGCGTCAACGCGCATGTCGCGTGGGGCCCAGGCCCGCGCGCGGGACAAGCGCTGATGCTGGCGGTGCGTGCGCGTGCGTTGCTGCGCGGGCGCCTCGCGCCGGCGCTCGACGATGTCGCCGCACTCGCACGCCCCGCGCTCGCACACCGCATGGCGCTCTCCTTCGGCGCGCGCGCCGAAGGTTTGGACATCGACACGCTGGTGGACGATCTGGCGGCAAAAGCCGCCTAACCCGCAAAGGAAGCGCAAGAAGCGCTGATGCAATCGACCGCACATACCGAAGCGCTTGGGCTGGCCGGCGATCTGCCGGGGTTGCTGCTCGACGCGCGACGCCTCGCGGCCGCCGCGCCGGGCGTGCACGGGCGCCGGCGTGCGGGCCAAGGCGAAGCGTTCTGGCAGTACCGCGATCACCGCGCCGAAGACGGCGCAAAGCTCGTCGATTGGCGCCGCTCGGCGCGGGGCGAGCGCTTGTATGTGCGCGAACGTGAGCGGGAAGCGGCGCAAACCTGCTGGTTTTGGGTCGATCGCGATGCCGGGATGGATTGGACCTCCAGCGATGCGCGGCCGACGAAGAAATATCGCGCGCTCACGCTCTGTCTCGCGCTCGGCATATTGCTGACGCGCGGCGGCGAGCGTGTCGGCGCGCTTGGCGGCGTCACGCGCGCAGGCCCGCGCGCCATCGACCGGCTCTCGCTCGATCTGCGAGACGCGCCGGTTGAGCCTTCCGCGCCGAGCACGCGCACGGTCGTCGTGTTCGCGAGTGACTTTTACGCCCCGGTCGAAACGTGGCGCGCGCGTTTGGCGGCGGCGGCGAGCGTGGGCGCGACGGGCGCGCTGCTGATGATCGCCGATCCCGCGGAAGAAGATTTTCCGTATCGCGGGCGCACGCTGTTTCACGAACCGGGCGGCGGGCGGCGCGAGGCGCTGATCGGGCGCGCGGAAGCGGCGAAAGAATTGTACGCCGAGCGTTTGGAGACGCACCGGCGCAATCTGCGCTTGATGGCGGCTTCGCTTGGTTTCCCAGCACTGCTGCACCGCACCGATCATGCGGCCGCACCCGCGCTCTCGATGCTGGCGGCGACCGTGTCCGAGCATTTCGCGTGATCGGATGAACCTGGGCCCCATCGCCTTCGCCGCGCCGTGGGCGCTTGCCGCGCTCGCGACGCTGCCGGTGTTGTGGTGGCTGCTGCGCGCAACGCCCCCGCCGCCGCATCGCGCTGTGTTTCCGCCCGCGCGGCTCCTGCTTGGGCTAAAGACCGAAGAACAGAGCCGCGAACGCGCCCCGCTCTGGCTCGTGCTGCTGCGCGCGTTGATGGCGGCGCTGATGATCATAGGCTTTGCCCGCCCGTCGCTTGCGCCGGAAGCGGCCGCTATCGCCGCGAGCACAGGGCGCACTCTGATCGTGATCGACGATGGCTGGACGAGCGCGCCGTTCTGGACGGACGTGCGCAATTCCGCGATGGCTGCGGCGCGCGAAGCTGAAAGCGCGGGCGGGCAAGTGTTCATCCTGCGCACGGCGCCGCAAATCCGCGCCCAGGATATGGGCGAAGCGCTCACCGGCGCCGACGCACGCGCGCGGCTCGCACAACTCGATCCTTCCGCCTGGCGCCCGAACAGGGCGGATGCGGCGCGGCGCATCGAGAGCGTGCAGGGCGACTACTCGCGCATCGTGTGGATCACCGATGGTCTGGCAGATGAAGGCGCCGGCGATCTCGCGCGCGTCCTCACGTCTAAGGGACCGGTGACGGCGCGCCTGCCCGTGCGCACGGCGCGCGCCGTGACGAGCGCGAGCATTTCGTCTTCCGGCGTCGAAGTTGAAGTGCGCCGCGGCCCGGGCGGCGGCGATGAGAGCGCGGTCGCGGCCGAAACGGCGCAAGGCCGCTCGCTCGGCGCGGCAGAGCTCCGGTTCACCGGCGATGTCGGGCGTGCGACGATTCAACTGCCGCCGGAAATCGCACAGCGAACGGCGCGCGTGCGGATCGTGGGCGAACAAAGCGCGGGAGCGGTGCGCCTGATGCCGGAAGGCGCGGCGCGTCCGCGCGTTGGGCTGGTCGATGCGTCCGGCGAAGGCCAACCTCTTCTCAGCGAGCTCTATTACGTCGATCGCGCGCTACAGCCTTATGCGAGCCTGCAGCGCGGCGAAGTGCGCGACCTGATCGACGCGGGCGTGCAGGCGCTAATCTTGCCCGATGCGAGCCGCTTGGCGCCGACGGATCGCGAAGCCGTCGAAGCGTGGCTCAATCGCGGCGGCCTCGTTGTGCGATTTGCTGGGCCACGCTTGGCGAACGATGCGGATGAACCTTTGCCTGTGCGCTTGCGACCCGGCGCGCGCGCGATTGGCGGCGCGCTTGCGTGGGAGCGCCCACAGCGCATTGCGCCATTCGATGCCGAGAGCCCGTTCGCGGGGCTGACGCCGCCGGCCGATGTCGCGGTGCGCCGGCAGGTGCTCGCTGAGCCGTCGAGCGCAGCCCAGGCGCGCGTGTGGGCGCAATTGGAAGACGGCTCGCCATTGGTTACGGCCGCATCGCGCGAACGCGGGCTTGTCGTGCTGTTTCACGTCGGCGCGGGACCGGATTGGTCGGACGTGCCGCTTTCGGGTTTGTTCGTCGATATGCTGCGGCGGACGCTCGCGTTTGCGGGGCGCGCCGAAGGCGCGGGCGAGCGCGATCAGGCGGCGGGCCCATACGTGCCGCAGCGCCTGCTCGATGGCTACGGCTCGCTTGAACCGGCGGACCGCGATGCGCCGCCCGTGCTCGCCGAAGCGTTCCTGCGCGCGCAAGCAGGGCCGCATTCGCCGCCAGGCATCTACGAGCGCGCCGGCATTGCGGGCGCGATCGATGCGGCGAGCGCAACCGAACCGCTCGCGCCGCTCGTGCTGCCAGATAATATCGCGCGCGCCGGTTTGGCGGCGCGTTTGGAGCGGCCGCTTGGCGGGTTGTTCTTGGGGCTCGCGGCAGCGCTGCTCGCGATCGATCTTTTCATCGCGCTGTTCTTGGCGGGACGTCTGCCGCAATTGCTGCGCCGGCGCACGGCTGCGCCCTTGGCGCTGGCGCTCGCGGTGCTCGCGCTTTCGCCGCACGACGCGTTCGCGCAGAGCAACGATCCAACGCTCAATCTCCGGCTCGCTTATGTGCGCACAGGCGATGCGCGGCTTGATGCGCGCGCGCGCGCGGGGCTTGAAGCGCTGACCTACATGCTGCGCGATCGCACCTCGGTCGAGCCGGGAGATCCGATCGCCGTCGATCTCGCACGCGACGATCTCTCCGCCTATCCTTTTCTCTATTGGGCCGCGCCGGACTCGCCTGCGCCCCTATCAGACGCCGCGCTCGCCAACCTTGACCGTTATTTGCGGCTCGGCGGCCTACTTCTGCTCGATACACGCGACGCTTCACGCACAGGCGGCGGCAACCGGCCAGCGGCCGTCTTGCTGCGCGGGCTCGACGCGCCCCCGCTCGAACCGGTCACGACAGATCATGTCGTGGCGCGCGCGTTCTATCTGCTGCGCTCCTTTCCCGGCCGCAACGTCTCGACACGCCTCTGGAGCGAGAGCGCCAGCGCCACCGAAGCGCGTGACGGAGTCGCGTCGCTCTTCGTCGGCGACGGCGATTGGGCGAGCGCCTGGGCGAGCGACAGCGGCCTCGCCAACGGCGAGCGGGAGCGCGAGCTCGCACTGCGCTTTGGCGTCAATCTCGTGATGGTCGCGCTCACCGGCAATTACAAAGCCGACCAAGTGCACATCCCTGCGCTGCTTGAGCGCATGGGCGAGGAGCGCCGACGATGATCGGCGCGTTTCGTATCGGGTGGGATCCGTCCCTGCCGTGGGCGTGGATCATCGCGCTCGCAATTCTCGCCGCGCTCACGCTCGCCGTCTATACGTGGCGGCGCGGCGGCGCGCCGATCAACCGTGCGCTCGGCATTCTGCTGATCCTCATTGGCATCGCGCAGCCGCAATGGGTGCGCGAGCGGCGTGAGCCCGCGAACGATGTCGCGCTCATTCTGATCGACCAAAGCGAAAGCCTGGCGCTCGCGGGCCGCGCCGATGCGGCGCAACGCGCGGGTCAGCGCATCGCCGAGCAACTCGGCCGCGAAGAAAGCCTAGATGTGCGCGTGCGCACGGTGCGCGGCGGGCCGGACGGCACGATGCTCGCGGGCGCGCTCGAAGATGCGCTGGCCGATTTGGACCGCACCCGCGTCGCGGGCGCGATCGTGCTCACTGAAGGCCAGATCGCCGATCCGCCGGAAGACCCACGGAGGTTTTCGCAATCGGGGCCGATCCACACGCTGATCGTGGGAGACCCTAACCGTGGCGACCGGCGCCTGGAGCTGATTTCCGCACCGACGTTCGGCATCGTCGGCGAGCCGATGCGCATCCGCGCACGCGTGACCGATCCCAACAATGGCGCGAGCGTTTCGGTGCGCGTGTCGATCGATGGCGCCGAAGCACGGCGCGTGACGGTGCGTGCTGGGCAAGAGTTCGACGTCGATGTCGTGACGCCAAAGCGCGGGCCGAACATGATCGTCGTGGAAGCGGACCGCGGCCCGCGCGAGATTTCGCTTTCGAACAATCGCGTTGCATTTAGCGCCGTGGGCGTGCGGGACCGGCTGCGCGTCCTTCTGGTGACGGGCGAGCCGCATTCGGGCGCTCGCGTTTGGCGCAACCTTCTAAAGAGCGACCCCGCAGTCGATCTCGTGCATTTCACGATTTTGCGGCCGCCGGAGAAGCAGGACTTCACCCCGCTCGACGAGCTCGCGCTCATTCCATTTCCGACAGAGGAATTGTTCGTCGATCGGCTTGGCGAGTTCGATCTCATCATCTTCGATCGCTACGGCAATCGCGATATCCTGACGCCGCTCTACTTCGACAATATCGCGCGGCGCGTTGAGGAAGGCGGCGCGCTGTTGGTCGCGGCAGGCCCGCGCGATGCGGGCGCCTCGAGCATTTTCCGATCGCCAATCGCGCCGATCCTGCCCTCTCAGCCAACTGGGCGCGTGATCGAAGAACGCTTCCGCCCGACGCCGACGGCTGCGGGGCAGCGGCACCCGGTGATCCGCGGGCTGCCAAATCCGCAGCAATGGGGCCCGTGGACGCGGCAAGTGGAAGCGCGCGCGAGCGGCGGACAGACCCTGCTCAGCGGCGCTGGCGGGCGCCCGCTCCTGGTGCTCGACCGCGCGGGGCGCGGGCGCGTTGCGCAATTATGGAGCGACCAATCCTGGCTCTGGGCGCGCGGCTATGAGGGCGGCGGCCCGTATGGCGAAATGTTCCGCCGCCTCGCACATTGGCTGATGCAAGAACCGGAATTGGAAGACGAACGCCTCGCGCTCGACGCATCGGCCGAGGGGCTCGCGATCGAGCGCGATACGCTTGGCGGCGCGCCGGGGCCGGTGACAATCATTTCGCCTAGCGGGCAAACCGGCGAAACCACGCTCGTTGAATCCGCGCCGGGCGTTTATCGCGGCGCGTTCGCGACAGGCGAGCAAGGTTTGTTCGAGGCACGCGCGGGCAATCTGCGTGCGTTCGCTGCGCGCGGGCCGCTCAATCCGCGCGAAGCGGCGAACCTTGAAGCGACCGACGATCTCATGCGCCCAATCTCGAACGCGAGCGGCGGCGGCGTCGTGCTGACTGGCGAGCAAGCGCAGCGGCTGCCGCAGATACGCCGCGTCGAGGGCGGCGCGCGCGCGGCGGGCGACGGCTGGATCGGGCTGCGGCAAAACCAGGCGTATGTCGTACGCGCCGCGCAAGCTGAGCCGCTTGGACCGGGCTGGGCGTGGGCGTTTGCAGGACTTCTGCTGCTGCTCTTCAGCTGGCGGCGGGAGTCTCTCTAACGGCCGTTGGAGGCGGGCGCTCTAACGGGGCCGCTTGCAGCATCGAGTCCGCCGGGACGCAACGCGATCCACATGAAGCGGTTCGGATCGACGGGCGATGGCAGCGTGAGCCGCCCCTCCGGCACGCGCGAAAACCCGATCGCTTCGAAAAACACCGCGCGCCCAACGCAGATCACCCCGTTTGCGCCCGCGGCGCGCCCCGCATCGACGCACGCACGCACGAGCGCGGCGCCGACACCGCCATGCTGCGCATCGGGATCGACTGCCAGCGGCCCGAGAAACAGCAGCGTCACGCCGCCGGCCGCGACGGTGTAGATGCGGCAGAGCCCAATCACCTTCTCACCATCGAGCGCAACGCGAGAGAGCTGCGGCTCGAACCGCGCCCCGCGTTCGCGCACGCGCTCGCTGGTTTTCGCGAAGCGGCCTGGGCCGAAGGCGCGCGCCAGCACGCTCTCGATGGGCGCGGCGTGCTCGGGGCGCTCAGGTTGGTAGGTAACCGCCATTGGCGCGGCTGGCTAAGGCGCGCCGGGGCGAAAAGCAATCGCGCGCGTGTAACGCGCTAAGCGGCGGCGGCCACCTTCCCCGCTGGGGCTTCGGCGATCATCCGCACGAGGAGTTCGGTGATCTTCGGCTCGAGGCCTTCGGTGTGACCTTTGTCGATGCGCACCACGTCGGCGATGACTTTTCCATCGCGCGCATTCGGGTAGATCCACATCTGCGACGTGCCGGGCCGTGGCTTGAGGCCCCAGGACTTGTTGGAGCGCCCATCGCGCATCGTATCAAAGATGAGGCCAGGTTCGCTGTCGATCACATCGGGCTGACGCACGCGCGCGGCCGCGCCGTACTTCTCCGCCCAGGGCGAGGTTTCAGGCAGCGCCACCATTTCGTGTTCGCCCACGGCGAAGATGAAGTGGTGATCGCCTTCCAGCATCGCGGCGCGGCCTGGGCGCGGCGTGTTTATGGGCGCGGGTTGGTTTGCATCGGCCGGCAGCGTTGAGCGCACGGGCACAAAAAACTCTGGCGGCAACTCGATTGGGCCGATGCGGCCGCCGGAGAGCGAGAGCCAGCCATCGACACGGTCGATGTAAAATCTATCGGTGAGCAGCCGGTTCGACGTCATGCCGCCTTGGCTGTGCCCGACGAGCCAGAACGAACGCACATTGTACGTCGCGAGCACGTGCTCGACGATGTTTCGCAGATGCGCATCGTCAGCTTCGCCGACCCAGCGGCGCGCGGGCTCTTTGGTCGCCGCTGAAGGCGAGGCGATCACGAGGCGATACTTTTCCTTGTAGAGGAACGCCGGGAAGTAGAGCCGCTGCCATGTGCCGTGCGAGCCGCCGCCGTGAAGATTGAGCAGGAAGACGACGGGCTCGCCGGGCTTTAGATCGTCCGGCTGCTCGAGGAAATATTTCCGGCCCGTCTTCTCATCGACCGCCACGTTCGGTTCAGCCATCGCGCGCGCTCCCAGGCTTATTGGTGTTGCCGTTAGGGGAGCATCAAAGCGGCGGGCAGGGCGGCGGGCAAGCGGTTTTCGAAGCTGCGGTATCCAGGCTTATCGACTGGCCGAATTGCGCGATCGGCGCGGCGCGTGCGACAAGCTCACGCTCCCGTGACCGACACTCCCGCCAGCCAGCCCGCCCCGACCTCCGCTTTCGCGCTGATCCGTCAGCGCGACTACATGCTGTTTTGGGCGTCGCGCTGGACGGGCGGGATGGCGATGCTGGTACAGAGCGTCGCGCTCGGCTGGCACATCTACTCCGTCGCGCGGCAGACGATGAGCGTCGCCGAAGCGAGCTTGATGATCGGGATGGTGGGGCTCGCCACGTTCATCCCCGTGCTGATCATGACGCTGCCGGCCGGCGAAGTGGCGGACCGCTACAATCGCCGCGCCGTTTTGCTGATCTGCCTTGCGGCGGAGATCGCGACAGCGTGCGCACTGGTGGCGCTCTCGTTTTACGACGTTGCAACGATCCCGATCCTACTCGGCATGGCGGGGTTGTTCGGGTTGGCGCGCGTGTTCTTCGCGCCAGCGAACACGGCGCTTGGGCCGATGCTCGTGCCGCGCGAACTTCTACCGCGCGCGATCGCTTGGAATTCGCTGGCGTGGCAAAGCTCGGCGATTGTTGGACCTGCCGTCGGCGGCATCATCGTCGCGATTTCGCCGACGTTGGCTTACGGCGTTGCGGGCGGGCTTTACGCGATCGCGGCGCTTTGCATCTTCGCGATCCGCACCAATGCACAGCCAGTCGTGCAGCCCGGTTCGCGCTGGCAGCTGATGATCGACGGGCTCCGCTATGTGTGGACCAACAAGATCGTACTCGGCGCGATTTCGCTGGATTTGTTCGCGGTGATCCTGGCGGGCGCGACGGCGCTGCTGCCGGCGTTCGCGCGCGATATTCTGCATGTCGATGCGGAGGGCTTTGGGTTGCTGCGCGCGGCGCCTGCGGCGGGCGCGACGGCGGTAGCGCTTTATCTCGCTGGCTTCCCGATCAAGAACCGAGCCGGCAAGATCATGTTCTTGGGCGTTGCGATCTTTGGTGTCGCGACGATCGTATTTGGCTATTCACGCTTGCTTTGGCTCTCGGTCGCGATGCTTGCGCTGCTCGGCGGCGCCGACATGCTCTCGGTCTATGTGCGCCAGACGCTGGTGCAGCTCGTCACGCCCGACCCGATGCGCGGGCGCGTTTCGGCGGTGTCGTCGCTGTTCATCGGCGCATCGAACGAGCTTGGCGAATTCCGCGGCGGCGTGGTGGCGCGCTTCATGGGTCCGATCGCGGCGGTGATCTGGGGCGGCGTCGGCGCCGTTGTCGTTACGGCGATCTGGATCCGCCTTTTCCCCTCGCTCTGGAAAGCCGACCGGCTGGAATAGGCGCCAGCTTGAGCCCACGTGCTCACGGGCCTAAGCCTCTCCCGAACTCATTCAGGGAGAGACGCGATGGGCGTTCTGGACGGAAAAGTTGTGCTCGTGACCGGCGGCGGAAACGGCATCGGCAAAGAGATCGCGCTCGCGGCGGCCAAGCAAGGCGCGAAGGTCGTCGTCAACGATCTGGGCGGCAGCGTTTCAGGCAAGGACGATGCGGGCTCGGCAGGGCCTGCGGAAACCGTGGCGGCGGAAATTCGCGCGGGCGGCGGCAAGGCCGTTTCCAACTCCGACAGCGTGACCGACTACGCCGCGTGCGAAGCGATGCGCGAACAGGCGCTGAAGGAATTCGGCGGGCTGCACGCCGTGATCAATCCGGCGGGCATTTTGCGCGACGGCATGTTCCACAAGATGAGCTGGGAAGATTGGAAGAGCGTCGTCGATGTGCACCTCCACGGCAGCTTCAACGTCACGCGCGCGACGATCGAGCTGTTCCGCGAACAGCAGGCCGGCAGCTACGTTCTGTTCACGTCCACCTCAGGTCTGATCGGCAATATTGGCCAAGCCAATTACGCGGCAGCGAAGCTCGGGATCATGGGATTGTCACGGATCATCGCGATGGAAGGCGTGCAGAAGAACGTGCGCTCCAACATCATCGCGCCGTTCGCGTGGACGCGCATGATCGACACCATCCCGGTGAAGGACGAGGCGAGCGCGCAGCGCGTGGAGCGAATGCGCTCGAAGATGCGCGCCGACCAGGTCGCGCAGCTCGCGGTGGCTTTGTGCAGCGATAAGGCGAAGGAAACGTCGGGCCAAATCTTTGCTGTGCGCGGCAACGAAGTGATCTTGTTCAACCAGCCGCGGCCGGTGAAGGCGCTGGCTTCGCTGGAAGGCTGGACGCCGGAATCCCTCTTGGAAGCGGCGCTGCCTGCGATGAAGCCGAACTTCACGGACCTCGGCGCGAGCGCGACCGTTTTCCCGTACGAACCGGTGTAACCACGGAGGCCAACATGCGCGCCCTCTTCCTCGCCGCCGCCACCCTGCTCGCGGCCTGCACGACCGCCACGCCAGCGCCGGCGCCAAGGCCGTTACCTTCGGGCGAGTGGCGGCTGGTTGATGGGGGCGCGCGGCCGCCGACGATCCAGTTCGCCCGCGAAGGCGAGACCGAACGCGCGGCGGGCTTCGCGGGCTGCAATCGCTGGTTCGGCACGGTGACGCGCAGCGATGCGGGCGCGGTGTCGCTCTCCGCGATCGGCGCGACGAGGATGGCGTGCATGGAGGGCGACACGATGCAGCGCGAAGCCGCGTTTCTCGAACAGCTCGGCCGTGTGACCGCCGTGCGCGAAGAGGGCGGCGCGCTCGTGCTTTCCGATGCTTCGGGCACAGCGCTGCTTCGGTTCACGCGCTAGCGATCCCGGATTGACGCTACGGCCTGCCCGGCCGATGATGCCCATACCGATAATTCAAAAGAGTATGGGAGGTCTCGATGGGCTTGCTTGACGGCAAAGTGGTGCTGGTCACGGGCGGCGGGCGCGGCATTGGGCGCGACGCGTGCCTGATCGCGGCGCGCGAAGGCGCCAAGGTGATGGTCAATGACCTCGGCGCGGGCCTCAAGGGCGACGACGCGGGCGATGAGAGCCCGGCGCAGGAAGTCGCGCGGCTCATCAAGGAAGGCGGTGGCAAGGCGCTGATCAACTCCGAGAGCGTGACGAACTACGCCGCCTGCGAAGCGATGCGCGACGAGTGCTTGAAGGAGTTCGGCGGGCTGCACGCGGTGATCAATCCGGCCGGCATTCTGCGGGACGGCATGTTCCATAAGATGAGCGAAGATGATTGGGACTCGGTGATCGACGTGCACCTCAAGGGCAGCTTCAATGTGTGCCGCGCGACGATCGAACATTTCCGCGAACAAGATGGCGGCGCGTATGTGCTGTTCTCTTCGACGAGCGGGTTGATCGGAAATATCGGCCAAACCAATTACGGCGCGGCGAAGATGGGCATCGCCGGCCTCTCGCGCATCATCGCGATGGAAAACGCGACGAAGAACATCCGCTCCAACGTGATCGCGCCGGGCGCGTGGACGCGCATGACCGAGAGCGTGCCAATCCGCAATGAAGAGCACGCCAAGCGCCGTGAAATGATGCGCCAACAGATGGGCCCGGAAAAACCCGCCGCGCTTGCTGTCGCGCTCGCGTCAGACGCGGCGAAGGAAACCAACGGGCAGATCTTCGGCGCTTCGGGCGACAACATCTCGATCTACTCGCAGCCGCGCCCGATCGAGACGAAGACGAAGGAAGGCGGCTGGGGCGTTGGCGATATCGTCGGCGAGCTTCTGCCGGCGCTGACGCCGAAATACACGCCGATGACGCTGCGCCCGCCGAGCAACCCGCAGGACGGCGCGCGCAAAGAAAAGGCCGGCCAGCGCGGCGCGCGCGCCAGCGCGACAGCACGCTCGTCGATCTTTCGCGAACGAAGCGCGCTCGCAGGCGCGCATCGCATTCCGTTTCGTTTGGGTCGCGGCAAAAAGCGACAGTCGCGTGCATGGGTGACGCATGCGCGCGGATTGGGCTCGCCGCGCACCGGCGCGAGACCGGCCGCTGGCCCGACTGCGCGTTCACGACGCCGAACGACTTCAAGGCTTCGTGCGCGCGCCACGCAGATACGCCGCTCGGCTAAAGCGGCTCGTCCGCCTTCTCACCATCGTAGTAGCTGGCTTCGGGGCCGAGCGTGCGGATCACATCGATTTCGGCGCCGATCGCGATCTTGTTGCTGTCCGGGTAGATGCACACGTCGCTCGGATTGTTCTCACCGATGACGAGGTAGCGCGCGAGCGCGCCGCTTTCGTTGACGAGGCAATGGCCGA
>CAZMCA010000054.1:2156-3842 GCA_964564595.1 uncultured Caulobacteraceae bacterium | reverse complement strand
CCGATGACGAGGTAGCGCGCGAGCGCGCCGCTTTCGTTGACGAGGCAATGGCCGACCGGCTTGCCGGCCTTGAAGCTCACGAACTCGCCGGCGCGAAAGCGGATGCGCTGTTGCCCAAGACGCAGCGTGACTTCGCCTTCGAGCATCAGGATGTGCTCCTCTTCGAGCAGGTGGTAGTGCAGCGGGCAGCTCTGCTTGCCCGGCTGCAACTCCTCGATCACGACGCCGATCCTGAGGCCTTGCCCGTCGCGCGTATTGGAGAGCGCGCGCGTCCTGCCGCCGAAGCGGACGCCCTCGCCCCACTCGCGCCAAGGCAAGCTTTCGACAGCGGCCGGCATGCCAGCGTTCGTTTCGCTCATGGATCGCTCCAAAATATTCCGCCGCGACGCTGCGGCGCACCTCAGCCCGCGGTCAGCCAAAACGTTTCCGAAAACAAGGTCTTCACCAGATCGAACAGCGCAGACACAGCCCCATTCTTTCATCCGGCGAGACGCCGGCGCGTCAGCAACAAAGACAGAGCCCCAACATTTCGCGTCACAACATGACGTCTCATGCGCGAGCTGCCGCTTTTGTTTGAGCATCTCCGGAGTTTACCGCAGGGGAACCGTGATTTTCGTGGCCGCAACCAAGATTATCCTAGCATTCTCTGGCCGGAGAATGCGCATCTATGCTGCGCTCATCTGTACGCCTGTTTTCGCTTAACTCCTTGTTAGCCCTCGCGGCCGTTGATCTTTCGGCATAGCCCGTTCGGACGGGCGCTGGAGTGCGTGCGTGGACTCGCTTGCCAACGTGCAAGTCCTGATCGTGGACGATAACCGCCAGATGCGGTTTCTCGTCCGTACGATCCTGCGCGCGGCCGGCATGTATCGCGTGGCGGAGGCGGACTCGGCGCAAGAGGCGCTCGATCTGATGAACCGCTTCACGGTCGATCTCATGATCGCCGATTGGCACATGGCGCCGGTCGATGGGATTGCGCTGACCAAGCGCGTGCGCGCCGGCTACGAGGCGCCCAACCGCGACGTGCCGATCGTGATGCTGACCGCGCATACCGAGCTCGCGCGTGTCGCGGCGGCGCGCGATGCGGGCGTGCACGGCCTGGTGCGCAAGCCAATCAGCACGCAATTGCTGCTCAATCGGGTCTCCGCCGCGCTGACCGATCAGCGGCCGTTCGTTACTTCGCCTACATTTTACGGGCCCGACCGGCGCCGCGCGGCCGCGCGCGACTATGGCGGCCCCTACCGGCGCGCCAGCGACCGCGAGGTCGATTTCATGGTGGACGACACGCCAGGCCAGCGCGCCGCCGCGCGCTGAGCGCGCCGCTTGCGGATGCGCGCGAGCGCAGCCAATGCTCGCGGCGACGCCAGAACAACCACGAGCCGCCACAATGATCCGCCTGCTTCCGCTTCTCGCCGCCGCGTGCCTCCTCTCTTCGTGCCTGGCGGGCGCGGTGGTTGGCGGGGCCGTTGGGGCCGCAGCAGGCGCTGTTGTCGGCGCCGGAAGCGCGGTTGTGGGCGCAGGTGTCGATGTCGTCACGCCCGACGATGACGACGACAAGGACGACTAAACCAACCGCAGCGCGGCACGCCTTTGTGAGTGGGCGCGCGGGCGCAACAGCGCATAATGTGGCGGAGTTCTCCGGAGAACAGCCATGCGCACCGCCCTCCTCGCCGCAGCCGCTCTGACGCT
>CAZMCA010000054.1:0-2056 GCA_964564595.1 uncultured Caulobacteraceae bacterium | reverse complement strand
TAGCGCCCTACGGAATACCCAAGAGCTTGTGTGTTTGCAGGCTCAGCCGCCACCGGGGATGCGAGAGGCAATACCGGATCGCAGCTTCGGTGGCGGCGTCCCTTTCCGCGCAGTCCATCGGCGACAGGAAGAAGTGCGTGAAATCGAGCGCCTCGAAGCGCTCCGGCGGCGCATCCAACTGCGGATAGACGAGCTTCAATTCATCGCCGCGCGTTTGAAGCAAAGGCGCGGTCGATTTCGGGCTTATGCAAATCCAGTCGATCCCGGGCGGCGCGGCGATCGTGCCGTTGCTTTCGATCGCGATTTCGAAGCCTTCCGCGTGCAGCGCCTCGATCAACGGCGCATCGAGTTGCAACAGCGGCTCGCCGCCCGTGCACACGACATAGGGCGCGCCGCCGCCCGGCCATGCAGCGCGCACGGCGCGGGCCAACGTGGCCGCATCGGCAAAGCGCCCGCCGCCAGGGCCATCCATGCCGACGAAGTCCGTATCGCAGAACGTGCACACCGCGCTGGCGCGATCTTCCTCACGCCCGCTCCAGAGATTGCACCCGGAAAAGCGCAGGAACACGGACGCACGCCCGGCGCGCGCGCCTTCGCCTTGCAGCGTGTAGAATAGCTCCTTGACCGCGTAGCTCATGGGTCCTGCGATTCCGACCAGCCCTTGGCGCGCAAATCGCAAGCCGGGCACGCGCCGCAGCCATAGCCCCACACATGGCGGTGCGTCCGGTCGCCCTCGTAACAGGTGTGGCTGTGCTCAACGATCGCCTCAACGAGCGCGAGCCCGCCCAGCTTATGCGCCAGCATCCACGTTTCGCCCTTGGTGAGATCCATCAGCGGCGTTTCAATTCTGAGCGGCGTGTCGAGCCCGCGTGAGAGCGCCAGCTCCATCGCGTCGAGCGTTTCGCGGCGGCAGTCCGGATAACCCGAATAATCGGTTTCACACATGCCGCCGATCAACGTGGCGATGCCACGCCGATAGGCATGCGCGGCGGCGACGGCGAAGAACACAAGGTTGCGCCCCGGTACGAACGTCGACGGCAGGCCGTTCTCCTGCATCTCGATAGCGCGATCGGCCGTCAGAGCGCTCTCCGCCAGCGCGCCATAACCGGCGAGATCGACGACGATATCGTCACCCAACCGCCCCGCCGGCGAAAGCGCGGCCACGACGTCGCGCACAATCGGGCGCTGCGCGAGTTCAACGCCGTGGCGCTGGCCATACGCGAACCCAATCGTCTCGACGCGGTCGTAGCGCGCGAGCGCCCAGGCAAGGCAGGTCGCGGAATCCTGGCCGGCTGAGAAGAGCACGAGGGCTGCGGTCATAGCCTTCTCTAGCGCGCGCCGGGCGCAGCCTGGAAGGGTTCGTTCACGAAGATTGCCCAATCGCGAACGCCCGCGCGCAAGCCAACTTTAAGGGCTTTGGCCTATCACGTTGGAGCTATCCCAAGCGGAAGGGCGATGGCGGGCGAACGATCTCTCCGGCATATCGACGTGCTCGTCGTCGATGACAACGCGCATATGCGCTTCCTGCTGCGGGAAGTGCTGCGTGCGATCGGCGTGTTGCGCGTCTCGGACGTCAGCAACGGCTTCGATGCGCTGGATCACCTTGCCGCAAAACCCGTCGATGTCGTCCTGCTGGACTATGCGATGCCGGCGATGGATGGGTTCGAGTTCTTGCGCCGGCTGCGGCACGACGCGAACAGCCCCGCCCCACAGGCGCGCGTGATCATGGTCAGCGGCTATTGCGACCTGAAGCACGTGAACGATGCGCGCGATGCGGGGGCGGACGAGTTTCTGATGAAGCCGATCACCGCCACGGCACTGATGCAGCGCATCGATTCGGTGTTGCTGCGCCCTCGCTCCTTCGTGTGCGCCAACGACTTCAGCGGCCCGGACCGGCGGCGGCGCCGCATCGACCCGCCTGGCGCCGAGCGCCGCAGCAATATGCTCGACATCTAGCGCTTACGCAAAGATGTGGCGCGGCTCCGCGTCATGCTCGGCCACGACGTCATCGTCCCCTTCGATTTCGACGAGCGTCACTTCGTAGCCCCACAAGTTC
>CAZMCA010000053.1:0-18692 GCA_964564595.1 uncultured Caulobacteraceae bacterium | reverse complement strand
GCCGCCATCGCGCTAGCGACGCGGGAGCGTGTTTGGCGCAGCCTCCTGATCAAGGCCGTCGCCCTGAAAGCCGGCGAGCGGCTTCTCGATGTGGGGTGCGGTACGGGTTCGCTTCTATGGGCGCTGGCGAGAGGGACGCCGGGCGCTGTGCTCGTCGGACTAGATCCAGATCCTGATGTGCTTGCGCGCGCCGAGCGTCGGGCCGGAGCGGAAGTTTCCTTCATACGAGGGTTTCTGGATGAGGCGTTTGTCTCTGCCCATGCTCCCTTCGATGTTGTGGCGAGTTCACTGGTGCTCCACCAGACGCCGCTTGAGACCAAGCGGCGCATGCTTCGGCACATGCGCAATGCGCTGAAAGCGGGCGGACGAATGTGCATCGCCGATTATGGACGGCAATCCAGTCGCTTGATGCGCCTCGCGTTCAGGGCGACGGTCCAAGCGCTGGATGGCGTGGAGGACACCCAGCCCAATGCCGACGGCGTCTTGCCGACGCTGATGGCGGAGGCGGGCTTCTCGAATGTTGACGAGATTGCCCACGTCCCCACCCCGACAGGCGTGATCTCGGTCTGGCGCGCGATAGTCGACTAGGCGAGGTGGCTACCAATCGGTGCAGGCGATGCCCCCGGACCAATAGCCGGTCAATTGGCCTCTGTCCTGACTACGCAGCGCATGAGGTCATAGCTTAGAAGAGCGCCTCGCTCCTGAGTCGGGGGCGAGATGGTCGAGTGGCCGCCTGGGCCATTGGCGCGCATACCCCGCACGCCAATGGCCCCTCGCGCTTTACTGTTCTTGCATTGCGGTGATCACGGACGTTTCCGTCGCATTCTTGAGCGTGAAGTTGACACGATCGCCGACCGCAATGTTGGCGAGGATCGCGGGATCTTCCGCGCGAAACTGCATCGACATGGCCGGCCACTGGATGGCGTTGATCGCTTCGTGGTCGAGCGACACGGTTCCGGCCGCCGCATCGACGGCCGTCACGACGCCAACGCCAGTGATCGGTCCGGCCACCGCGGGCGCAGCGGACATATCCGTCATCGGCGCTTCGGCTGCTTCCGGCGTCGCCGCGGGCTGCGAACATGCGGCGACACCCAGGGCGACAACGGCGGCGGTGATCACTGCTAGGGCTAATTTCTTCACGATGGTTCTCCGGCTGGCTGGGCGATCCGATGGTTGGGCTGAGCCTGTTCGGCTTCAGCGAGTCCGCGGCGCCGGATCATCAGATACGCCGCAGGAATGACAAACAGGGAGAGCAGCGGCGCGCTGAGCATGCCGCCGACCAAAGGCGCCGCGATGCGCCGCATGACTTCCGCGCCTGCGCCCCCGGTCCAGAGGATCGGCAAGAGGCCCGCCATGATGACGGCGACCGTCATCGCCTTCGGGCGCAGACGCAGAAGCGCGCCCTCGCGCACGGCCTCCGCAATGAGGGACGGCGTCAGCGTATCGCTGCGGCGTTCGCGCTCTTCGATCGCATTGCGCAGATAGATCAGCATCACGACGCCGAACTCGGCGGCGAGCCCCGCGAGTGCAATGAAGCCGACGGCGACCGCCACCGAGAAGTCATATCCGAGGAGATAGACGAGCCAGATGCCGCCCGTCAGCGCAAAGGGCAGGCTCGCCATCACGACCGCCGCTTCGTCAAAGCGCCGGAACGTCATATAGAGAAGCAGGAAAATAATGCCGATGGTCGCCGGGCCTACGATCATCAGACGTTCGGCGGCCCGCGCCAGATATTCGAACTGGCCGGAATAGGCGACGCTCACGCCTGCTGGCAGCGTCACATCGTTGGCGATGGTCTCTCGCAGGTCGCCGACAACAGACGCCAGATCGCGTCCGCGCACATCAACATAGACATAAGCTGAGAGTCGCCCGTTTTCACTGCGGATCATGGCGGGCCCATCAGCGATGGCGACCTGCGCCACCTCGCCAAGCGTGAGACGCAAACCCTGTTCAGTGACGATCGGCAGCGCGATCAACCGGTCAAGCGTGTCGCGTACTTCGCGGGGATAGCGCAGATTGATTGGATACCGTGCGCGTCCATCGACGACCTGGCCGATGGTCTCACCGCCAATGGCGCCGGAAACGACGGCCTGGATATCGGCGACGTTAAGGCCGTAGCGGGCGGCCGCGAAGCGATTGATGTCTACATTCACATAGCGCCCGCCGGCGATGCGCTCGGCGACAGAGGACGAGACGCCGGGCACGCCGCGCGCCGCACGTTCGATCGCCTGCGCGGCAGCGTCAATGCTCGCAAGGTCCGGTCCAGATACTTTGACGCCGATCGGGCTTTTGACGCCGGTCGCCAGCATGTCGATGCGGTTGCGGATCGGCGGCACCCACACATTGGTAAGACCAGGCACGCGCACTGCGCGGTCCAGTTCTTCCACGATGCGCTCGGGCGTCATGCCGGGGCGCCAGTCCGAGCGCGGCCGCAGTCTGATCGTTGTCTCGAACATTTCGAGCGGCGCCGGGTCGGTTGCGCTTTCGGCGCGTCCAGCCTTGCCGAACACGCTTTCGACCTCCGGCACGGTGCGGATCATGCGGTCGGTCTGCTGCAGGAGTTCTGAGGCTTCCGCAGCCGACAATCCCGGCAGCGCCGTCGGCATATAAAGCAGATCGCCTTCGTCCATCATCGGCATGAATTCGCCGCCCAAGCGGGTGAGCGGCCAGGCGGTTGTGGCGAAAGCGAGCAGCGCTATCGCGATGATCACACGTGGCTTGGACAGCGCAAAGTCGATGGCCGGCTGATAGAGGCCGGCGAGGAACCGATTGAGCGGGTTCGCGTCCTCGGCAGGTATTCTGCCCCTGATCCAGAAGCCCATCAGCACCGGAGTCAGCGTCACCGCCAGAGCGGCGGATGCCGCCATTGCATAGGTCTTGGTGAAGGCGAGCGGTGCGAAGAGGCGTCCCTCCTGCGCCTGAAGCGTGAATACCGGCAAGAAGGAGAGTGTGATGATCAGAAGGCTGAAGAAGAGCGCCGGGCCGACTTCGATCGACGCTTGCGTGATGGCACGCCAATGGTCTTCGCCCTTCGGCATTTCGCCGTCGTGGTCATCGCGCCAATGCTCCAGTTTCTTGTGCGCGTTTTCGATCATGACGATGGCTGCATCGACCATTGCCCCGATAGCGATGGCGATACCGGCGAGCGACATGATGTTGGCGTCCACCCCTTGGGCGCGCATGACGAGGAATGCCGCAAGCACGCCGAGCGGGAGCGTTACGACGGCGACGAGGGCTGAGCGCAGGTGGAACAGGAAGAGCGCACATACCAGCGCGACGACGATGAACTCTTCGGCGAGCTTATGCGTCAGGTTCTCGATGGCGCGGTCGATCAGGTGCGAGCGGTCATAGGTTGTGACCACCTCGACGCCTTCGGGAAGGCTGCGCTCAAGTTCAGTGAGTCGTGCGCGTACCGCTCCAATAACTTCGCGCGCGTTTTCGCCGGCGCGGATGATCACTACGCCACCGGCGACTTCCCCTTCGCCGTTGAGTTCGGCGATGCCGCGCCGCATCTCAGGACCGATCTGCACCCACGCGACATCGCCAAGCCGCACCGGCGCGCCGGTGGCGCCGACGCCCAACGGGATCGCGTCGAAATCCTCAAGGGTGCGTAGATAGCCGGAGGCGCGCACCATGTGTTCTGCTTCGCCCATCTCGACGACGGCGCCACCCGTTTCGCCGTTCGCGGCGCGCACTGCGTCAGCGACGCGCTGTTGTGACACGCCGTAGGCAGCCATGCGTTCGGGATCGAGCACGATCTGGTACTGACGCACCATGCCGCCGATGGATGCGACTTCGGCGACGCCAGGGACGCTCTTCAACTCGAACTGAAGCAGCCAGTCCTGCAAACTGCGCAATTGGCCAAGGTCATGGCGCCCGCTGCGATCAACGAGTGCATACTGAAACACCCATCCGACGCCGGTCGCATCCGGCCCGAGCGAGGAGCGCGCCGTCGCAGGCAGACGTCCCTGGACCTGATTGAGATATTCGAGAACGCGCGAGCGCGCCCAATAGAGATCTGTCCCGTCCTCGAAGATGACATAAACGAAGGAGTCTCCGAAAAACGAGTAACCGCGCACAGTGCGCGCGCCCGGAACGGAGAGCATTGTCGTCGTCAGCGGATAGGTGACCTGATCCTCGACGATCTGCGGGGCTTGTCCCGGATAGGAGGTGCGGATCACCACCTGCACGTCAGACAAATCGGGCAGGGCGTCGACGGGCGTGGAACGGACGGCGAGCGCGCCCGCAACGGCGAGCGCGAGCGTCGCCAGCACGACCAGGAAGCGGTTGGCGACGGACCAGCGGATGATGTTGGCGATCATCGCGCGCCCCCCGACTTGGCGATGTCATCGATGACAAAGGCGCGCTCGACTTGCCTGAACCGGAAGGTGACGGAATCGCCGACGCGCAGGCCGCGACCGAGATCGGCGCGCGCCAAACGAAACGGCATGGTCATGGCGGGCCAATCAAGGCTCGCCACGGGACCGTGCTCGATCGTGACGGCGTCGCCGTTGATCGCGGTGATGCGTCCAGTGGCGTTGTGCAGCGCCGGTGTTGCAGACTGCGCTGCGGCGTTCGTCGTTTCCAATCTCGCCAAGGCGCCCGACAGGCTCGCTTCCGAGTCGATCAGGAATTGTCCCGACGCCACCACGCGCTGACCTTGAGAAAGGCCGCTGCGTACTTCGATGCGGTCGCCGGAGCGTCGCCCAAGCTCCACCTCCGTTGGCGCATATCTGCCGCCGTCGCCCGCGACGATGACGATGGTGCGTTGTCCCGTTCTGATAGCCGCTTCAGCGGGAATGAGCAGGGCGGCTCTTGTATCGGGATCGGCGATACTGACCTCGGCGGTCATGCCGGGGCGCAAACGACCATCTGTGTTGGTGAGCGCGATGCGCACCTCGATTGAGCGTGTCGCCGCGTTGGCGGAGGGCAGCACGCTTTCAATGCGGCCGACGAAATCTTCGCCGGGATAAGCGGGCGTCCGCGCGATGACGCGCCCGCCGCGTCGCGCGATGCTCGATTCTGCTTGCGCCAAGGATGCGACGAGCCAGATCGGGGATGCGCCATTAATGGTCGCCAGCGGCGCGCCCGGCATGACCGTCATGCCAGCGCGGATGTCGAGTTGCGTGATGGCGCCGGCTATTGGCGCCGCAATGGTTGCGATGGGCCGGGGCGCGCCGTCGTGTTCGACGCGCGCAATCAGTGACGCCGACATGCCCAGCATGGCGAGCCGGCGACGCGCGGCGTCGGCAAGGTCACCCCCAGCGCCGCGTAGAGCCAGATATTCAGCCTGCGCCGCGGCCCATTCGGGCACGCGGACATCGACGATCGGCGTTCCTGCCGCCACCACATCGCCCACGGCGCGTCCATAAGCCCGCTCAACGAAGCCGCCTGCGCGCGCCTGCACGATCGCAACCTGGCGATCATTGAATGTGAGCACGCCCGCCGCCGTCACCGTGCGCGCGAGCGGCGCGCTTTCAACCGTCGCCAAGCGGACGCCAAGATTCTGCGCGACACCCGGATCGATGCGCACACCGGCCTCGGAGCCTGCTTCGTCGGCATAGCGGGGGACAAGATCCATCGCCATGAAAGGCGAGCGCCCCGGCGCATCGAAATGCTGATTGGGCACCATCGGATCATACCAATAGAGTACGCGCCGACCGTCTTCCGTCTGCGACGCCGCCGGCGCGCTGTGTTGCCGGGCGCCGAGCCAAAATCCACCTGCGCCAATGGCGGTTGCAACGAGCGCGGCGCCGACCGCGATCATGGGCAGTCGTGCGTTCGTCGTCTTGGGTTGCTCACTCACGGCTGCATCTCCCCGTATTGGAGGGTCAAGGCGGCGCCGATCGCAGCGCGTCGTTCTTGGAGATCGAGCACGTCGAGTTCGGCTTCGAGCGCGTCGCGACGGGCGAGGATCAATTGATCGGAAGACGTTGCGCCGCCTGCGAACGCGCCGACCGCCGCGACCGCGCGGCGCTGCGCGAGAGGAAGGCGTGTGTCACGGGCGCGGATCAGGTTTGCGGACACGGAGGCGTATTCCGCCAATTGCCGCTCCAGCATGGCTGCGTGCTCGCGCACGGCGGCGTCGCGCTCGGCATCGACCCGCGCGGCGTCGGCGCTCCGCGCATCGATCAGGGGGCCTTGTCGCGATCCCTGGAAGAGGGGGAGTCCAATGCGGACTTCGACAGAAGCCATATCGCTGAATTGCGGCGCGCGGCGCTGATACATGAAAGACCACGACCAATCCGGCGCACGCTCGGCGCGCGCGAGCCTGAGATTGGCCTCGGCGATGGCTTCGTCGGCCTGAAACGCAGCGAGTTCCGGGTGGCGACGCACATGCTCTCGAACGTGATTGGCGTCGACGGCAAACTCTGGCGCTTCTGCGGCAAGCGGCTCGTCTGCGGCGTCTCCAAGCCAGCGCCGCAATTCAGCGCGCGCCGCGATCACACGAGCGCCAAGGTCCGCGCGCCGATCGGCAAGGCGTGCAGCTTCGAGTTCAGCGGTGACGGCGCTATCCACACTACCGGCGCCGGCCGCTAGTCTTTCACGCGCGGCGACGGCGAGGCTGCGCTGTTCCTCGGCCATGCGATCAAGCACCGCGATGCGCCGTTCAGAGAAGTGGAGATCGATCCAGGCGCCGGCGGCGCCAAGACGGGCTTGAAGCCTTGCGATCTCGACATCGGCGCCGGCGCGTTCGGCTTCAGCCTGGGCGACAGAGCGGCGCGCACGCCGCTCAAACCCGCTTGGCACGTCCTGCGCGATCCCCACCATCTGCATGGTGAAATCGTCGCGATCAAACCGGTAGGCGTCCGGGCCGTCGATGGGCACGTCCCGGAGACCGAGCACGAGTTGCGGGTCGGGCAATTGGCCGGCCGGGCCAATGGAGTGCTCCGCGGCGGTCAGCGCCGCGCGCCGCGCCGTGACAGTCGGTCCGTCGGCGCCGGCGCGGGCGACCGCGTCGGAAAAACTCAAGGGTTGTGCGTGCGCGGCCGTCGAGACGGCGACGACGCAGCATAAGAGCCATGCTTTGCGCATGTGGCGTCTCCGAATGATGCAGGAAAACGAGCGTGTGAGCGCGCACGCGCGAAGGCGTGTGGCACAAGCTCTAGGTCTGGATCAGACGAGGCGCGGAGGTCGCCAGTGCTTGGACAGCGGCGCACGCGCCGGAGCCGGATTGACCACGATCGGCTGCGAGACCGGGATCGTCACCGACGATAGTCGAATGGGCGCAAGGGACGGAGTGAGCGCCGGCGCTGTGCGGCAGGCCTGCCCCATCACGCACCCCGCCATGCCTTTTTGGCTCTGTTCAGTCGGGGCGCCGCCTTGGGATGTCTCGTCGTCCGGGCAGCAATCATGCGACGCCACGGCTGCAGCTTCCCTCGGCGCTTCCATAGGGCACGCCTGCGCCGCCAGGGCGTTGGCGTATCCGCCCAGTGTCAGGGCGAACGCCATCAGAATGGTTAACCAGAGGCGACGCATCAGACTATGATAGTGCCGATGGGTCGAAACTTCGTCAACGCGCCTGGATGACGCTATGAACGGCATGAATTCCCCAGCTTTTCCGGCATTTGCGTAGCACCCGCGCAGGCCGAGCAACGCGTCCGAAGATCGGGTGCGTGCCCTCCTGATGATGGCTTCGGTGAACCGCCGCCAATCGATACAGCCCTTCGCCACTTTATGGTCGTGCGCGGCAGGATTTCGGGGGCGCCGGCGGCAGACCGAAGAAAATCCGGCCGGATTGTATCGGTTTGGAGCCTGGTCCCGAAGATATGCGAGAGGAGGCTCCACCCTGGTCGCGCTACGTCCATTCTGCCGCTCAGCCCGCGATGGCGCCCGCGTGTTGCCCAAGGGTAGCACGGCCCGGCCAAGCGGCAGTCGGCGTCAGAGCGGGCGCCCTCGCCGGGCGCTGCATGCGAAGGCCAAGAGTCGAGCTGTGGATCGACATCGTGGGCGGCGCGCATCATGGAGGTGCGTGTGCACCACCATCGTTTCGCGCGGACCGCACGAGGCACAAGGAGCTGGCGGCAGGGTGAGCGTCCACGAGAAAGACTTGCACGCGCTGATGACGCGCGGCCTCCAGGGCGACGCCGCCGCCTATCAGCAATTTCTTGAAAAACTCGGCGGCCTGTTCCGAGCATTCTTTCGGCGAAAGCTCCTATCGCGTGACGCCGCTCATGCCGAAGATCTTGTGCAAGAGACGCTTCTCGCAGTGCATCTGCACCGCCATAGCTACGATACGGGACGGCCGATCACGGCGTGGGTGTATGCCGTCGCGCGCTACAAGCTGATCGACCATCTCAGACGCACGCCTGGCTCGCGTGTGTTCGTTTCCGTCGATGATGTGGACGATCTCTTCTCCGCCGATGCACCCGACGCCGCCGACCCTGCGCACGATATCGAGGCATTGCTCAAGCACCTCCCGGAGAAGCAGAGCACCGCGATACGCATAGTGAAGCTTGAGCAACTTACCGCGAAGGAGGCCTCTCAGCGCATGGGCGTCTCGGAGGCTGATGTTAAGATCAGCATTCACCGTGGCTTGAAAAAACTCATGGGTCTTGTCAGCCGGGAAGACGTGAAATGAAAACGGATCGACTGATCGCCGCCCTCGCCAGCGAAGCCGATATCGTCCGGTCGGGAGTGGCCGAGCGCCGCATCGCCATTGCCAGCGGAACAGGGCTCGCGGTCGCATTGGTCATGGTGGCGACAGTTTTTGGCTTTCGGAGCGACATCGGCGGCGCGGTCGCGGCCATGTCGCTCAAGGGCGCTTTTGGGCTCGCGGCTGCGTTCGCCGCCGCTCCTTTGCTTTTGGAAGTCGCGCGTCCCAATACCAATGCCATGCGTGCCGCGGCGCCTGCGGGCATGTTCGCGCTGGCAAGCCTTGTGCTGGCCGTGATCATGTTCTTGATCACGCCGCCGGACGCCCGCGTGCATTCCTGGATTGGCGGCGGCGTTCCCGAATGCTTGTACCGCATTCCGTTGCTCGCCGTGCCGATCGCTGTTGCGCTCTACTTCGCGGTGCGTGGCCTTGGTCCGACGCGCTTGTCATTGGCCGGCGCCGCGATTGGCGGGGTCTCCGGCGCTCTCGGCGCCATCGCTTATGCAACATGCTGCCCCATGGATTCCGCGCTCTACGTCGCCAGTTGGTATCTTGCGGCGATCCTGTTTTGCGCTGCGGTCGGCGCCGTTGTCGTCGGTCGCGCGCTGAAATGGTAGATTGGACAGCGCCCCAAACGCACGTCTGACCAGCTCAGCTCGACGGATGGACTTCGGCGACTGATAGCTGTCGCCTCAGTTGCAGACTTCGCACGCAGCGCAATGCGCTAGTCTAACATGATCCGCTGAACAGAAAGAAGAGCGCGCCGCCATAGGGCGACGCGCTCATTGGTCGGCTTGCGCCAGCTTTTACGACTAGGCGAAGGCGCCTATGTCCGGGCGTGGTCGCAGGGGGCGCCGGTTCTCGCCATAGCGGCTTGATTGCACCGTTCTCGCAGCGCCACATCGGTGGGGGCCGCGACAGTCTGGGCGTGCAATTGCCGGCAGCGTTCGGCGATCGCTTGCTCGCCTGGCGATTGGTGCGGGTTGTTGCTCACTGCGCCGCACGGATCACGGTGCGCTCGCGCCGCGACGGCCGTGCTGCCGACATCGGGGTGATTGAGCTTGTGGTGCGCGAAGGCCGGTGTGGCTGTGGCGATCAAGGCGGCGCCGACAAGTGCAGTCATAAGGGCACGCATGAAAGTCTCCCAGATTGTCGTTGCCTCGACGTTGGACTTGAACGGCAACGTGTTCCTAAGGATGACTTCGGTCGCGCGTGAACAATCGATACAGACGACCGCGAGCGCCTCGGCTTAGCGATGCAGAAGCGACCGCAGTCCCGTGTGCCGCGCCTGCGCTTCCGCACCGCGTTGCACGGTGCGCTCATTCACCAGGCGCTTGCGGATATCGAGGTGCATTTCCATCGCGCCGAGCCGCTCGCGCCAGTCGGACTTGAAGGACAGCACGTTGCGCTTGACCTCGCTGGCGAGGCCGAGCCGTTGTAGCTCGCGCGCCCGCGCCTTCAGCGCATTGGTCACATTCGGATCGCCGTTCGCTGCTGACAGGTCCGCGACGCGCACGCGGCCGTCCGGTCCGATCTGACCTGCGATCATGCTGTCGAGGCGGGTAGGGCGATGCGCCCGTGTCTCGCGATCGAGCGCGCGGCGTTCGTCGTCGCGGGTGCGGCTCCCGATCCGTTCGGTGGCCACATCACGCGCCGCATCGCGGAAGCCGTGCTTCACAAATTCGCGCGGGATGACGAGATCGCGGCCATCCCGCGTCTTCCCGCGCAGGATGATGTGCGTGTGGGGATTGTCGGTGTCCCAATGGTTGACCGCCACCCATTCGAGCTTGGTTCCGAGCGCCGCCTCCGCGCGCTGCATGACCTCGCGGGTGTAGCCATTGAGGTCGCCGATCTGCGCGCCGTTCTCCGGCGCCAGGATCACCCGGAAATGACGACGATCCGATTTTGCCCAGGCGGCGGCGCGCGCTGTGCCGTCCACGTCATTGGCCTGGCCGTCATAGAATTGCGCCTTCTCGGCAGCGGCGTCGCGCGCCAGATAAGCGGCATGGGCGCGGGCCTGCGCGGCGCCTGGATCGCGATCATCAAGCGCTGGTTCGCGCTCCGTCGCCGACGGCTCTGCGCGCTTGGCGGCTTCGCGCGCAACGTAACGGGCGTGCGCGGCGAGTGCGCCCGCGCCACCGCCGCCATGACCGAAATAGTGGATCTTCACCACCGCGCGCTGGCGGGTGTCGAAGGCATAGGCGCGCGTCGCCGCGCCATCACGAAAGCCCAGGCGCCGCTGCGTTCCGAGGCGTTCGGCCAGCTTATGCGAGAGCGTCCCGCGCCCGCCGCCGCCGCCCGAGGCGCCGCGTTTGACTTTGCCGACCACATCATCGCGTTCGATGGCGCGATGCAGTCGCGCCGAACCGAGCGCTGCAATCTCGGCAGGGTCGCGATGCAAACGCGCATTCCGAAACATCTGATTGAAACTCATCGCGGTCATGAAGCGGGCTCTTCACATCGCTCTGCCTGCGCACCGTGCGCGCACCGTGAGATCAGACTCCGCACCGTGCGAAAAAGCAAAGGCGCACAAGCGATTGGGGAGCAGAAACGGTGCGCTTTATCTTGCCCTCAATTTTCTTTCTTCCCGCTTCATCCCGCGTTCTCTCGTATACAATTCTCGCATGATTCCTGGCTGCAGACGCGACGGGCCTTTTCAAAGCTGCGTAGCACTCGTAACGCGGTCACATCAATGCGCGAAACCGGAACGCACTCGCCGCTCCAATTGACGCGAGAACGATCATCACCCCTGCAAGCTGCGTCCCGACAACACCGCTCGAACCGAACACCGCGTAGCCGCTCACCAGACCGAAGCAGCCAGCGGCGCTCACTTCGAGGCTGACCCAGGTGGGCCGCCAACGTGGCTGCATCGCGATCCAGTCGCACAGCGCGGCGCTGATCGTCAGTGTCGACAATCCGATCGCGATGGCGCCGACCCGCTCGAACTCAAGCTGCACCGCGATCCACGTCGCAGCCGCGCTCGCAACGAGCGGCAGCGCGCGACGCGCGCCTGCCGTGAGCAGGAACCAACCCAGCAGGGCGAAAAAAACGAAGAGTGCGACCATCGTTGAACTGTGCCCCCATCCCGGCACGGCGCAAAGAACAAGTCAAGAACGCTAGGTCAGGGCAGGCGACGCCACGCACCATCGATGACAGTGCGGCGCACCGGCCCCCAATAGCGGCTGTCGAACGAGTCCGGCGTGTCGCCGACGAGAAAGACTTCGTCCGCCGCCAATGTCCGGCAGCCGTCCCACGCGGGCAGCAAGCGCCCCGCGCTGTCACGCTCAAGCCGCTCCAACACGGCTCCGCTGGGCAGCGCCACGTGACGGCCCTCGGCGCAAATGCGGTCGCCGCCTCCGGCGGCTACGCGCTTGATGAAATGGTCGGTCCGGTCGGCAAAGCCGCGTAGCCGGGCATAGGCCGGCGCCGCGTCCTCAGCCCGCACCGTCACGAAGGCGCCGACCGCCACCGGCCGCTGGTCGCGGACGTAGAAACCAACGGGGACACTCGGCGAGCCATTATAGATGACGACGGCAGGCGCGTGCGCGAACAGAAACGCGCCAGCCAGCAACGCTCCGGCGGGCCACGCCCACATCCTCCAACCTGGTCGTTTCCCGGCCATCGCCAGCGGGCATGCATCCGCCGCGCCACGCGGGCAGCCCTGCCGGTCTTTACCAAGAAGCGAGGGGGGACCGGCCCTAGTCCGGTGGCGCCGGCGCATGCCCCATCGCGGTCAGCAGATAGTCGGCGGCGACCTGCGCCTTGCCGGCCGCGCTTAGGAAGGCTGACGGCGATTGCTGCAGGACCGTGAGCCATGAGGCGATGTAGGCGGCATGGTCCTCCACATGCTCGCCCGGAAAGCCGAGCGTGGCGCCGATGATGGCGGCGCAGAGTTCGGCGACCAGTTCTTCCAGCGCATAGCCGGCATCGCCAAAGCGCTTCTGGCCGAAGTCCCGGTCGAGCCGGGAAGGGCTGCGGGTCCAGTGGCCAAGCTCGTGGGCGCGCGTCGCCAGATACGAGCCCGCATCACGAAATGCGCTCTGGTCGGGCAGACAGATCACATCGGCATGGGGATCGTAAAAGGCCCGTGTGCCGCCGTGACGGACCTGCGCCGGCACGCGCGCCAGCGCAGCGACCAGTCCCGCCGCGCGGCCATCCAGCGGCGGCGGCGCGACGGGCGGCGCATAGAAGTGCGCTGGCAGCCCGTCGATCTGATCGGCGGAGAACACCGAATAGCCGCGCAGGATGCGGCGTACGCCGGCCTCCGCGTCGTCCTCTCCCTTGCCGTCATCGGCGGCATTTTTCTTCTCGGTGTAGAACACCACGAAAGAGCCGCGTTCGCCCTTGCGCACGCACGCCTCCAGCGCGAGGGCTTGTTTGAAGGTGAACCAGAACGGCGAGCGGAAACCGCGCTCCACGGACGCGGCCCATAGCGCCACGACATTCACACCTCGATAGGGCAGACCATTGGAGCGGCGCGGCAGCACGAAGCCCACACCCGCATCATCCCACGGTTTGATCCACGGACGCACGCCGCGTTCGAGCGCGGCCCTGATTTGCGCGGTGACGCGCTGCGCGGGCGAGAGACGAGCATCGGCGGCGGGAGGAGGCTCTGCGAGCGAAGGTGAGGAAGCGGCAAACGACATGAGACGAACTCCGGCGCGTGCGGAGATCGATCCCGATGATCGCGCCCCGACGGCGGAGCCCGCTGAAGCGGGGCGCGGGCGCGGCGTGCACCGAAGGCCGCAACGCAGTGGAGGACGGCGCCCGCCGTTGCGGGCCGCGTGCGCGCCCCGCGGGCTCCGATCGACGGCGGGGCGCGATCATCGGGCTGACGGCGCAGTTGCCAGGCGCTCTGCGGAGTTATCTGCCAGTGCGATCGTGGACGGCTTGGTTGGAGCCGAGCGGCCGAGGCTTCGCCGAAGGAGCGATCAGCGCTATTTTGACAATAGCGGCGAGGGCGGTGATGCGGATCGGCACATGGAACGTCGAATATGTTTACAAGGATCGCCTGGACGTTCTGCGTCGCGTCTTGGCGTTACGCGACAATCAGGCCGATATTTGGGTACTTACTGAAACGCATGATGACCTGATCCCGCCAGGGATGGCGTTCGCAGCGCACGCCGAGCCGAGGCCGAAAAACTATTCGGCGATCAGGCCGGGCAGCCGCTGGGTTTCGATCTGGAGTCGGTATCCGATCATCGAGCAGATGACGCTTCCCGGCGCCGATCTTAAACGCACCGTCTGTGCAATCATCGACCTCGGCGTTGGAAAAACGCTCGCGGTGTATGGCACGGTCATGCCGTGGCACAGCGACCAGAGCGAGCACCCGCCGCAAACACCTCTACCCAACTGGTCAGAACACCATCGCGTGCTGCCGCAGCAATGCGCCGAATGGCGATCGCTGCGCGCCCAATATCCAGATGCGGCGCTGTGCGTCGCCGGCGACTACAACACCGACATGGGGACAGGCAGTCGCTACGGCACGAAAGAGGGCATTGCGATGTTGCGCGCCGGCTTGGCCGATTGCGGGCTCTTTTGCGCCACCGAGCCCGGTCGCGTTCCGAGCGGCCTGTTGCCTGTTCTTCCCATCGACCACATCAGTCTGCCTCTTGCCTGGGAGAAATCGACGAAGGTCGTTTCCGCGTGGCCGGCGTTCAAAGGGGTCATTTCGGACCACAGCGGTTTGATCGTTGAAGTGGACCTTTGACGCGGTGCTCCAAGCCTGTGGAAAACTCTGGACCAGCAAGAACAAAAACGGTACAAAACCGCCGGGCGCGATCAGTTCGGCGCCGGTTCGTGACCATTAACCCTGAATCGACCTAGGGTGCGGGATGAGGGGGCTCGGAGCGTCATGGCGCGCGGCGAATTAATCAAGAAACTGCTCGCCAGTCATGGCCGTGACGATGAGTTTCGCACCGTCGCCGAACTCATCATTGGCGAGGAAGAGCGCAAGGGGAACGTCGCACTCGCGCGCAGTCTTCGTAAAGTGCTCGACGCTTCGGCGTCCACTCCGGCGGCGGCGCCGAACCGTCCCAAGGCGCTGGCGCCGCTTATTCCGTTTCCCGACACCGCCGCTGAACTCGTGGAACGGATCGAGCCGGCCCATGTTCTCGGCGACGTGGTGCTGAGCGCTGACAATGTCCGCGTGCTCAAGGGGCTCGTGGAAGAGTTCCGCCGCGCGGAGGATATTCAGCGCAGGGCGCTTCCCGTCCGTTCGCGCGTTCTCTTCTGCGGCCCGCCCGGCACGGGCAAGACGCTGACCGCGGAGGTTTTTGCAGCCGAACTCAAGTTGCCGTTCTTTGTCGTCAAGCTGGATCGTCTGATCTCATCGTTTCTTGGCGAAACCGCCGGCAACGTGCGCAAGGTATTTGAGTTTGCGCGCAAGCAGCCTTGTGTCGTGTTTCTCGATGAGTTCGACGCGCTGGCGCGTGCGCGCGACGACGCATCCGAGCACAGCGAATTGCGGCGCGTTGTGAACAGCCTGTTGCTGTTCATCGAGCGCATCAAACCCAACGGGTTTCTGGTCGCCGCCACCAATCTTGAAGACTCGATTGATAGCGCGATTTACCGGCGCTTTGACGAGGTGATGTGGTTCGACCTGCCGACGAAGGCGCAGATTGGCCAATTCCTGAAGCGCAAGTTTCGCAATGTCCCGGTGGATGTCGATCCGGCGACTTTTATAGACGCCTTCGCTGAGTATTCGCTGGCCGATATCGAACGTGCGTGCCTTCAGGCGATCAAGGCGCCCATCATCGCGCGCCGCGCGAAGGTGGAGGCGGCCGACATGCAGGGCGCGATCAAGGACATGGTCCGGCGCCGGCGCGGTCGCGCACGCCGCAAGTCCTAGTGCGGCGGGCGGCCATTGGCGCGTTACGACCACCTTCGTCTTGCTCGTCTGCCGGAGCGGCTTGAACGCCGCAAAAGGCCTGGCTTCGGTTCGATGCCGCCGCGCGATCACGCCGTGCATGGCGCGCGCTTGGCCCGCGAAGTGGAGGATGTGCTGGCAGACAATCGCCGTGTGCGGCCGGCGGCGATCGATCCATCGCTCATTCTGCGCGTTCGGCTCGATGCGCAAGTGAGCGAAGACCAGTGGGCGAGCATTGGCCTCACCTTGTTGTCGAGCGATGCGGATCGCTCCCTGGTGCTCTTCTCCAATACCCGCGACCTTGCCGCATTCCAGGCGCGCCTCAGCGCTTACGCGCAGCCACCGCAGCAGGGGCGCGCAAATCCGCCCTATGCGGGCTTTGTCACCGCGATTGCGTCGGTGGCTGCGGTCGATCCTGGCGACCGTGTGGGGCGGCGCTTGAAGGACGAGGGGTTTGCCGGGCCTGACGATTTCGATCCCACAGCGGACTACACCGTTGATATAGAGATATGGGATCTTGGCCAACGTGCGCTGCGCGAGGCGAAGATCGATGCGGTCGATGCTTTCGCCGTCGCGCAGGGCGGGGCCGTTATTGATCGCTATGTCGGCCCTTCGATTGCGTTGACGCGCATCCGGGCGAGCGGGGCCGCGTTGCGCGCGTTGCTCGATGTCCCTGAGATCGCCAGCATTGATCTGCCGCCGCAGCTCGATGTGGAGGCAAGCGGGCTCTTGGACATGAGCCTGGCGGAGACGCCGGCGCTCGGTCCGATTGATCCCGAGGCGCCGCTCATCGGCATCATTGATAGCGGCGTCAATGATCATCCTCTCATCGCCGATGCGCTGATCGATGCGATCGCCGTTCCTTCAACACTCGCGAACGTTGATGCGCACGGGCACGGGACGCGGGTCGCAGGCATCGCATTGTATGGTGATCTCGCCGCTCAATTACAGCGCGGAACGCTTGAACGTCCTTTTCGCTTGTGCGCTGCGCGCGTTGTCGATGACAGCGGCAATTTCGCGGAAACGACGCTCGCGCCGAACATCATGCGCGAGGCGATCGGCACGCTGCGAGAGCGCCACGGTTGTCGGATTTTCGTCGTGGCGCTGGCGGATCGCTACAGCATCTACGATGGCGGCAAGGTCGGCGCGTGGGCGGCGACGTTGGACGAGCTCGCACGCGACCTTGATGTCGTGATCATCTGCACGACGGGCAATCGGACGCCGCGCGGCGGGGAGCAGCTCGAAGAAGCTGTGACGGAATATCCGCGCTATCTCGGCGAAGAGGACAATCGCCTGTTCGAGCCCGGCGGCGCCATCAACGCGATCACCGTGGGTGCGCTGGCCCACGGGCCGGGGCTTGCCGAAGAGCATGGGCAGGATGCGCGTGTCCGCGCGATCACGGCGGCGCTTGAGCCCGCGCCGTTCACGCGCATAGGGCCTGGTCCCGAAGGCGCCATCAAGCCGGACTTTGTCGAGGTCGGCGGGACGATGGTGTTTGATCCGGTCGTGCTGCGGCTCTTGCGCGGGGCCGAGCTTGCGAGCGCCGGCGTGCTGACCTTGCATCACGCGCCGGTCGATCGTCTGTTTGCGAGCGGATCGGGCACATCCTACGCCGCGCCGCGGCTTGCCTTCAAGGCGGCGTCGTTGCTGGCGCGGCTGCCCGGCGCCTCCGCCAACCTCCTTCGCGCGCTCATGGCGATTTCGGCTGCGACGCCGGACGAAGCGCGCGACCGTCTGGCCGCTGTCGATGAGAGCCTCATCGCGCGGACCTGCGGATACGGCGTTCCTGATCTTGAACGTGCGGCGTTTTCGGACGATCCGCGCGTCATTCTCTATGCCGATGACGAACTCGCCGTCGATCACTTCGCCATCTACGAAATCCCCATACCGACAGCGTACCAGAGCGACGCCGGGCGCCGGCATCTGCGTGTCTCGCTCGCCTACGATCCGCCCGTGCGGCACACGCGTGCGGACTATGCGGGGCTCGGCATGAATTTCCGCGTGTACCGGGGCTGCGATCCGAACCTGCTGTTTGAGCATTTCCGCCGTCGCACGCAGGAAGAGGGCGCGTTCCCCGAGATCGAGAGCCGATACGGATGCAAGCTGGAGCCCGGGCCGCGCGCACGCGAAGTCGGCTCCCTCCAGGTAGCGGAGGTCGCCTATCAGCGCGACGTCAGCGGCTATGGCGATGTCTATCACCTCGTCGTGCGCTGTGAGGCGGGCTGGGCGGCAGACCGGGTCACGCATCAGCGCTTCGCCGTTGCCGTTGAGCTCGCCCATGAGCGCGCCACGCAACTCTATGCGCGCATTCGGGAACGCGTGCGCGTGTAGCCACGTCACGCTTGGAAGTTGCCGGGTGTTGCAGCGGTTAGACCGGCTGCCCGAAGGCAGCCGGTCCACGCCCGGTCAGGCGACCGCTGCGGTCTTGCGGCGTTTGGCCGGAAGCGCGTCAGCGTCTCCTTCCTTGGCTTCGCGGGGTTTCTCCCGCGCCAGCACCTCAAAGTCGCCGAACGGTCCGACCACGAACTCCACGACGTATTTCGTATGGCCTGCATTGTCCTCGTAGGAGCCTGGCCGGATTTGGCCGACGAGGCGGACACGCGATCCTTTCTGCACACGCTCTTCGATGCGGGCGACCTTGGCGGCCGGGAAAACGGCGACACGGTGCCAGTAGGTCTTCTCCGCCCATTCGCCGTCGTCGCGCTTCCAGCGTTCCGAGGTGGCGACTGAGAGGATGGCGAGCTTGCCGTTCTTGATCTCCTTGATCTCGACCTTGCCGACATTGCCGACGATTTCAAATTGCGCACGATCCATGATCTTCACTCCGTTCCCGGCGAACCTGTTCCGCCGGGGTCGCGCTCGCGACGCCCTCGAACAGCGGACGGAGAGCAAGCGCATGCGGCGCCGACGCAAGAGGTTGGTGCGGCGCGCAGGCGAAGCCGAGCACTCGGCCTCTTGCGTCGGTGTGCGACGGCCGCAGGGCATGGGCGGCGAAACGAGAGCGCGTCCCCGGCGGAACACATGGCGTGTACGGGGAGATCACATATTGTGTGCCGGAAGCGCCGTCAGAGCCTGCGTCGAGAGGAGACAAGGCGCCGGTGTCCACTACGACACCCGAAAGCGACCGCTGCGACGGAGGGCGGCAGTGCTGGCGCACACGCCGCGATACAACGCCTTTGAGCCAGCTCGAAATCACGCAGTTGAAAACGCGGGCCCGCCGATAGCGAG
>CAZMCA010000052.1:0-18790 GCA_964564595.1 uncultured Caulobacteraceae bacterium | reverse complement strand
TCGAGCATGAACTTGTCTGCGCCGAGCCGTGTTTGGCGCGCGTCTTCGTAGAGCCCGGTGGTGATCGCGACGCACTCGTCCCAACTCGCGGCGGGATGCACGTTCACTTCGATGACGCCCGGATCGGGCGCGACGCGCAGCACGTTGAGCCGCCCGTCCCACGGCGGCGGATAGCCTTCAAGGCGCACCGCGAGGCCCTGCGCCTTCGCGGAGGCTTCGATCACGGAGGCAAGTTCAAGATAGTGCTCCAGCCGCTCAACGGGCGGCATGAAGACGTGCAGCACGCCATCGCGCGGCTCGATTGCGAGCGCGGTGCGCACGGCGTCCGCGGTAATCTCTTGTTCGGTGCGATCTTGCCGCGGCGCTTCTGCGCCGGAGGCGCCGCGCTCGAACCGCTGTGGCAGCGCGGCGGGATCGGGCAGGTCGCCGCGCTCTTCGCTCGGGTCAGCCGCAACGACATGCGGATAGAGCGATGGCGGGACCCAGGGCAGCGATGACAGCGGCAGCCGATAGCCGACAGGGCTATCGCCGGGCGCGAGGAAGAGCTTCTCGCGCCGCAACTTCCAATGCTCACTGCGCCAGGGCGAGCCGCTTGCGTCTGCTGGCGCGTTCCAACGCTGGATTGGGAGCACGAAGCCGCTCGGCTTATCGAGCCCGCGTGCGAATACGCGCGCCAAGCGCGCGCGCGCTTCAGCGTCATCGAGCTTGGAGTCTTCGGGCGTCACGTTCGCCGGCAGGTCGGCTTCCTTGAGGATCCAATGCGCGGGATCTTCGTAGGCAGGCAACACGCACTCGGCGCCGACGCCGAGCCGTGCGGCGACATCATCAGCCAGCTTCTCCGCTTCCGCCGGGCCAGCCTTGCCTTGATCGGAAGCGATCAGCGCTTCGTCACGCCAGATCGGCTTGCCGTCCTTCCGCCAGAACAGCGAATAGGTCCATCGCGGCAGGGTTTCGCCCGGATACCATTTGCCTTGCCCGAAATGCAGCAAGCCGTTTGGCGCAAAGCGATCGCGTAATTTGCGGATCAGTTTGTCTGCGAGGGCCGGCTTCATTGGGCCGGTCGCGTCGGCGTTCCATTCGCCGGCCTCGAAATCGTCGATCGAAACGAATGTCGGTTCGCCGCCCATTGTGAGGCGCACGTCTTGCGCGGCCAGATCAACGTCGATGCGTTGACCGAGCGCGTTCAGCGCCATCCACGCGTCATCCGAGAATGGCTTGGTGATGCGCGGCGCTTCTTGGATGCGCGTCACGCGCATCGCGAAATCGAACGTGACGTTTGCCGGCTCAGCCATGCCGGTGATGGGCGCGGCGGACGAAAAGTGCGGCGTCGCGGCGAGCGGAAGGTGACCTTCGCCGGCGAACAAGCCGGATGTGGGATCGAGCCCGATCCAGCCCGCGCCGGGAATGTAAACTTCCGTCCAGGCGTGGAGATCGGTGAAGTCTTCTTTTGTCCCCGAAGGCCCATCGAGCGCTTCAAGATCGGGCTTCAGCTGAATGAGATAGCCGGAAACGAAGCGCGCCGCGAAGCCGAGGCGGCGCAGCACCTGCACCAAGAGCCACGCGCTATCGCGGCACGAGCCCGATTGCAGCGTGAGCGTTTCATCCGGCGTCTGCACGCCGGGCTCGAGGCGGATGAGATATTTGATCTCGTTCTGGAGCCGCTGATTGAGCTGCACGAGAAACGTGACGAGCGGCGTTTCCTCGGCCGGGATCGCGCGCGTGAACGCGGTCAGCTTCGGGCCGGCGCGCTCCTTCTCCATGTAGGGCGCGAGCTCCTTGGCGAGATCTGGCGCATAGGCGAACGGAAATTTCTCCGCGTAGTCCTCGATGAAGAAGTCGAACGGGTTGTGGACGACATGCTCGATCGAAAGATCGACCTCGATGTCGAGATGATCGGTCTTCTCGGGGAAGACGAACCGGGCCAGCCAATTGCCGAACGGGTCTTGTTGCCAGTTCACGAAATGCTCGGCCGGCGAGACCTTCAGCGCGTAGCTCAGCACCGGGGTGCGGCAATGCGGGGCGGGCCTGAGGCGCAGCACTTGCGGCCCGAGCGCGACCTTGCGGTCGTAGCGGTAGCTGGTGCGGTGGTTCAGAGCGGCGCGGATCGCCATGAGGCCTCCTTCGCCCCCACCCTAGAGGGCGCCGGAGCCAGCGGCGCGGGTTTTCGGCCCCGATGGGCGCCGGCGCCTCCGTTCGCGGCGCCGCGCATGGCGAGGGGGCTCCCGCCTTCGTGGCGCAGCGGCAACAGCGCGCGGCAGATCGGTCAATACGCAGGGAAAGCCGCTAGGCGCGCAGCACGGGCGGCGCCTAAGCTGTGGATGACAGGACGCGCCTGGTTCCAGAAGGGAAGCTTCGCTCCGCTTGGAAAGATCAGTGTGCGACCCACCGTTTCCGCGACAGCGGGAGGGGGCGCTAGGGGGCTTGGGGCCGCGCCTGGGGAGGCGCGGCCCCAAATCTTTACAGCCCAATTTCGTCACACCGGCGCCTCACACCGCATGATCCTGCCCGGCGCCTTTGCGGCGAACCGACCAGAATTTCCGATGCGTCACCATAACGCTACGCAAATGTAATCGTCCTGACGGCCAAAGCAGGACATAATTAACCACCATTCGGCCTTATCCGTATGGAACCTTGGAAGAGGATCGCGCGTTGCGTGGCCAGTCCAGGGACTAACGAGGGGATCGTTCATGAAGAAGGTGCTTACGGGCGCGACTGCGCTTGCGGCTCTGTTGACCGCGACGCCGGCGCTCGCCGACGCGGGTTGGTACGGCCGCGCCGACGTCGGCTATTCGTTCGACGGCGAGCTTGACCTGCCCAATACGCCGACGCTCCGGGGCGCCGATCTCGATGAAGATTGGACCCAGTCGCTCGGCCTTGGCTACGAGTTCGACAGCAATGTCCGCCTCGAGGGCGAACTTTCGCATCGTTTCAACAACTTGCAGGCCTCGCCGTTCACGCGCGCCGGCTCCGACGCCCACGCTTGGGGCGCGCTGCTGAACGCGTACTACGATTTCGGCGACGGCGGCTTCCAGCCCTATATCGGCGCCGGCGTTGGCGCCGCGCAGGTTTCGGCCTCGGCGCTCTCGCCCGACACGCTGACGGGCTTTGACGACGAAGACACGGGCTTTGCCTGGCAGGTGATGGCCGGCGTCGGCATCGGCCTGACCGAGCAGCTCACGCTCGATCTCGGCTACCGCTTCTTCGCGGTGCCGAACCTCGAATATTCGGGCACGCAAGCCGGCGTCGCGCGCAATTTCGAGACGAGCTACGAAAACCAGGCGGCCACGGTCGGTCTGCGGTGGCAGTTCGCTTCGCCGCCGCCTCCGCCCCCTCCGCCCCCGCCGCCGGCTCCCCCGCCGCCGCCCCCGCCGCCGGTGGCTGCTGCGTGCCCGGCCGCTGACTTCGTTGTGTACTTCGAGTGGGATCGCTCGAACCTCAACCAAGCCGCGCTTGAAACCATCGACAGCGCCGTCGCGCGCGCCCGCAACTGCAACCTCGGCGCAGTTTCGGTCACCGGCCACACCGATACGTCCGGCTCGCCGGCGTACAACATCGGTCTGTCCGAGCGCCGTGCTTCGGTCGTGGCTGAAGCCCTCGTGGCGCGTGGCCTCCCGGCCGGCGCGATCACGACCGCAGCCCGCGGTGAATCGGAACTCGCGCAAGCCACGCGCGATGGCGTCCGTGAGCCGCTCAACCGGCGCACCGCGGTCACGATCAGCTTCCGCTGATCTGACACGGTCAGTTAAACGGAAGAGCCCGGCGCAAGCCGGGCTCTTTTCGTTTGGGGTTAACGCGGCGCGGCGTTTGCTTCGTAACGCCTCGACAGCGCCGCAATGGCGGCGAAGGATGGCGTATGGCGCAGCTTCTGTCCGGCACGGAGAGGCGTCTGGCGGCGTTTGACGCGCCGCTCAGAGACGCCCTGGCGCGCCTCGATGGCGCCGTCCCCGAAATGATTGAGCGGACGATGGCGTGGTCGGCCGTCAATTCCGGCTCGCGCGAACTCGCCAACCTCAAAGTCATGCGCGGCCTCGTTGCCGACGCTTTCGCCGCTTTGCCTGGGACAGTCGAAACACTGCCGCTGAGGCCGGGCGAACGCGTGAAGCCCGATGGCGTCGTGGTGGAAGAGCCGCACGGCGACAGCGTTCGCATCAACGTGCGCCCGGACGCGCCGATTCAGATCGCGCTCACGGGCCATTACGACACCGTGTTTCCCGCCGCGCACGCGTTCCAAACGCCGCAGCGCAAAGGCAACGTGCTCCACGGCCCCGGCTGCGCCGACATGAAGGGCGGCCTCGCGCTCATGCTCGCGGCGCTGCAAGCGTTCGAGGCGCTTCCGGGCGACAAGCGTGTTGGCTATACGGTGCTGATCAATCCGGATGAAGAGATCGGCTCGATCGGCTCTGGCCCGCTGATCGCCGAGCTCGGCGGGCGCGCGCATGTCGGCATGACGTATGAGCCGGCGTTGCCGACCGGCGGGCTCGTGAGCGCGCGCAAAGGCTCCGGCAATTTCGCACTCGCGATCCACGGCCGCGCCGCGCATGTCGGCCGCGCCTTCGCCGATGGGCGCAGCGCCGTCGAAGCGGGCGCAGCGGCGACGCTCGCGCTGCTCGCGCTCAACGGCAAACGCGACGAGGTGACGTTCAACGTCGGCATGATCGATGGCGGCGGGCCGGTGAACCAGGTACCCGATCGCGCGGTCGTGCGGTTCAACGTACGTGCGCCGGATGCAGAAGGCCGCGCATGGGCCGAGCAAGAAATCGCGCGCATCGCAAAGAGCGTGTCCGCGCGCGAAGGCTTCCACGCGCACCTCCACGGCGGCTTCACGCGCCCGCCCAAACCGCTGACGCCGCAGCTCGAAAAGCTGATCGGCTGGACGCGCGCCGCAGGCGATGCGCTCGGCGTCGAACTCGCGTTCGCGCCGACGGGCGGTGTGTGCGAAGGCAATAACCTCGCCGCAGCCGGCTGCTGGAATATCGACACGCTCGGTCCGTGCGGCGGCGAGCTGCACAGCGATCAGGAATTTGCGCTGATCGATAGCTTCGGCGAACGCGCCAAGCTCTCGCTTCTTTTGCTTGCTGGCTTCGAGAGCGGCGTGTTCGATGCCCGGAGCCTCCGGTCATGAGCGCGCCCGCGTTCGTCATCCGCGCCGCCGAAGAGAACGATATCGACGGCTTTCGCGACGTGCGCACTCTCGCGGGCCCCGGACTCACCAGCTTCATGGTCGATGATGCGGCGTTGCTGCGGAAGATCGCGAAGTCCGAAGAGAGCTTCGCGAAGACGTGCGAAAAGCCGGGCGATGAGCGCTATCTGCTGACGCTCGAACAGTTGGGCGGCGCGCGCGTCGCTGGCACGGTTGGCGTCAAAGCCACGATCGGCGCCTCGCCGCCGTTCTTCAATTTTCGCGTCCTCAAAGTCGCGCAGGCTTCCGCCGCGGCGGAGCGGCGCTTCGATATGGATGTGCTGATCCTCGTCAATGAATTCACGGGGTGCAGCGAAGTGGGCTCGCTCTTTGTGCGGCCTGAACAGCGCGCAAGCGGGATCGGCCGCATGTTGGCGCAGGCGCGCTACCTGCTGATGGCCGCTGCGCCGCAACGCTTCAACGAGCGCGTTGTCTCCGAACTGCGCGGCGTGATCTCGCCTGAAGGCCGCTCCCCGCTCTGGGAAAATCTCGGCCGGCACTTCTTCAAGATGAGCTTTGCGGAAGCCGATCGGCTGAGCGCCTCGACCGACAATCAGTTCATTCTCGACCTGATGCCAAAATATCCGATCTACGTGGATCTTCTACCGGAAGAAGCGCGTGCGGTGATCGGTCAGTGCCATCCCGATGGGCGGGGCGCGCGGCGTTTGCTCGAATGGGAAGGCTTCCGGTTCGATAACGTGGTCGACATTTTCGATGGCGGGCCGCTGCTTTCTGTCTCGCGCGACGCGATCCGCACCGTGCGCGAAACGCGCCGCGTTCCGCTGATCGCGACCGAAGCGCTTGGCGAAGTGCGGCGCGCTCTGATCGCAACGCCGCAGCTCAAGGGCTTCCGTTGCGCGCCAACTGTCGCGCGCCTGGAAGACGGCATGGCGTTCGCCCATCCTGCGGCGCTCGACGCGATTGGGCTTGAGAGCGGCGCAGAGGCGCTGGTCTGGATCGAACATGCGTCCTGATCTTTTTATTGGCGGCAAATGGCGGAGCGGGCGCGGGCAGGCGTTCGCTTCGCATGACCCCACAACCGGCGACGTCGTCTGGCGCGGCGCGGGCGCAAGCGCGGAGGACGTTAGCGATGCGATGGCCGCCGCGCACGCGGCGTTTCCGGCATGGGCCGGCGCGCCGCTCGAAAAGCGTATCGGCATCGCGCAAGCGTTCGCGAAAATCGTCGAAACGCGCGCGGCCGAGTTTGCCGAGACGATCAGCCGCGAGATGGGCAAGGCCGGCTGGGACGCGCGCGGTGAAGTCGCCGCGATGGTTGGCAAGATCGCGATCTCCGTGCGCGCGCAAGCCGAGCGCGCGGGCGAGCGGCGCGACGATCAGCCGTTTGGCGCCGCGACGCTCGCACACCGGCCGCATGGCGTGATGGCCGTGTTCGGCCCGTTCAATTTTCCGGGGCACTTGCCGAACGGCCACATCGTGCCCGCGCTGCTCGCGGGAAACACGATCGTGTTCAAGCCGAGCGAACTGACGCCGGCCGTTGGCGCGCTCATGGCGGAGGCGTGGGAAGCTGCGGGCTTGCCGGCGGGCGCGCTCAATCTTGTGCAGGGCGCGCGCGACGTTGGCGCGGCGTTGCTGGAAGCGCCGCAACTTGCTGGCGTTTTGTTCACCGGCTCGGCCAACGTTGGCGCGCAGATACACTGCCAATTTGCTGGCCGCCCGGAAATTGTCCTTGCGCTCGAAATGGGCGGCAACAATCCGCTGATCGTGTGGCCGGGCGCGGACGCGAGCGTCGCGGCAAATCTCATCGCGCACTCGGCGTTCCTCACCAGCGGCCAGCGCTGCTCGTGCGCGCGCCGCTTGATCGTGCCGCACGGCGCGTTCGGCGACGCGGTGATCGAGGCGAGCGTGGCGCTCGCCAAGCAGATTGTTGTTGGCCCTTGGACGCAGTCGCCGGAGCCGTTCTACGGACCGCTGGTGAACGCACGCGCCGCCGAAAACGTCCGCGCGTTTGAAGCCGATCTCATCGCACGCGGCGCAAAGCCAATTCTGCGCGCCGAGATCGATGGCGCGCTCGTGCGGCCCGCGCTGATCGAATCGACCGGCGTCGCCGTGCCTGACGAAGAATGCTTCGGGCCGCTGCTGCAAGTGATCCGCGTCGCCACCGTCGACGAAGCAATCGCGCAAGCGAACGCGACGCGCTTTGGGCTCGCGGGCGGGGTCATCAGTGACGATCCGGAACTCTGGACGCGTGTGTCGCATGAGCTGCGGGCAGGTGTTCTGAACTGGAATCGCCCGACGACCGGCGCCTCGAGCGCGCTGCCGTTCGGCGGGCCGGGGCTCTCTGGTTCGCTGCGGCCGACTGCGTATTACGCGGCCGACTACGCTGCTTACCCCGTTGCGTCGCAGATCGCGCAGACGCCCGCCGCGTTGCCCGCGCCTGGTCTGCCGCAATGAGCGCGGGCGCCGTCGAAGTGAATTTCGATGGCCTCGTCGGGCCAACGCACAATTACGCCGGGCTGTCCGAAGGGAATCTCGCCGCGACGCGCAACGAAGGCGCCGTGTCGCGCCCGCGCGCGGCCGCGCTGCAAGGCATCGCCAAGATGCGCCGCCTCGCCGCGCTCGGCGCACCGCAAGCGGTGCTGCCGCCGCATGAGCGGCCGAACATCGCGTTCCTTCGCCAGTGTGGGTTTAGCGGTAGCGACGCCGATGTGTGGGAAGAAGCCGTGAGGCGCGAACCGCGCCTTGCGCGCGCAGCGATCTCCGCATCCGCGATGTGGGCCGCGAACGCGGCGACGGTTTCGCCAAGCGCCGATTGCGCCGACGGCCGCGTGCATCTCACGCCCGCTAACCTCTCCACGATGCTCCACCGCGCGCAGGAAGCGCCGCAAACCCAACACGCGCTGCAACGCATCTTCGCCGACGATGCCCGCTTCGCGATCCATGACGCGCTGCCGATGCACGCGGACTTTGCGGACGAGGGCGCGGCCAACCATATGCGGCTGGAAGACGGTGGCGCTGGCGTGGAGATTTTCGTCTACGGCCGCGAGGCAGGTGCGCAACGCCCCGGTTTTCCCGCGCGCCAGAGCCGCGCCGCCAGCGAAGCGATCGCCCGCGCCCACGGCCTCGATGCGAAGCGCACTGTGTTTGTCCGCCAGAGTGCGCGCGCGATCGAAGCGGGTGCGTTCCACAATGATGTCGTGGCCGTTTCGCATGGGCGCGTGGTCCTCCACCACGAGCATGCGTTCGAAGATCGCGACGGCGCCTACGCGGATATCCGCGCGGCGGCGAAAGGCTTGTTCGAGCCGGTTTTCATCGAGGTCGCGGAAGCGGACGTGCCGCTGGACGAGGCCGTCTCGTCCTATCTCTTCAACTCGCAACTCATCCGCGCACCAGGCGCTGGAAAGCTGACACTCGTTGCGCCCACTGAAACGCGCGAGAACAACCGCACCGCAGGCTACGTCTCCGCGCTCACATCATTTCCCGGGAGTGAGATCGCGGCGGCCGAGTACGTGGAAGTGCGCGAGAGCATGCGCAATGGCGGCGGGCCGGCGTGCCTGCGTTTGCGCATTGCGCTGACGCCGAAAGAGCGCGCTGCCGCGACGCAGGGCTTTTTCTTCACGGACCAATTGGCGGATGAACTCGAAGCGTGGGTGCGCAAGCACTATCGCGAGGAGCTTGCGCCGGCCGATCTCGCGGACCCGGCGCTGATAAACGAAACGCGCGCCGCGCTCGATGAGCTGACGCGCGTCCTGCCGTTTGGAAGCGACTTTTATCCGTTTCAGCGGACGTAGTGCAGCGGCGCTGGATCCCGGATCGCCGCAATGTATGCGCGTCCGGGATGAGCGCTGTCGCGGCTCAGTTCAGCGTGTGCGGGTGCACTTGGTATTTGCCGCGCGCCAGATCGCCGAAGAGCGCATCGACTTGCGGGTGCTCGACCGGGCCGCCGGCGGCGTCCGAAAGCAAATTCTGTTCGGACACGTACGCCACGTAGTGACTGTCCGTGTTCTCGGCGAGCAGGTGGTAGAACGGCTGATCCTTGCGCGGCCGGATTTGCTCGGGAATGGACGTCCACCATTCCTCGGTGTTGTTGAATTCCGGATCGACGTCGAAAATGACGCCCCGGAACGGCAAAAACCGGTGCTTAACGACCTGACCGATGGAGAATTTCGCTTTCCGCATCTTCTCCTCCTGCTCTCCTTCCGATGTCTCTCGCAGACATAACGTAGGAAGCGCCCCCTAGGGTCGCAAGCTAACGCCCAGTTCACGCGAGGGCCGTGACTTGCTAGCATCAGCGGGAAGGGAAATTGCAGCTTCCGGGCCGGTCCAAGAATGTGGACAGGCGCGGGCGGGCTGCTTTTAGAGCCGCGATGAGACGTTTCAGACGGGCCGGCCCGTCCCGCCACGGCGGGGGCGGCGGCCGCCCAGCCTGGGCGCGCCCAACCTTTGCGGCGCTTGACCTGGGCACCAACAATTGCCGCCTTCTGGTGGCCGAAGCCGCCCCGGATGGCGGTTTCAAAGTCGTGGACGGCTATTCCGAGATCGTGCGCCTCGGCGAAGGCCTCTCGGCCACCGGCCGGCTCTCTCCTGCGGCCATGCAACGCACCCTCGGCGCGCTCGCCGCGTGCGCCGCCAAAATCGACAAGCGCCGCCCGGTGGCCGTTGGGTGCATCGCCACCCAGGCGTGCAGGCAGGCCGAAAATGGGGCTGAATTCCTGGCGCGCGTCGCGGACGAATTGGGGCTGCACTTTGAGGTGATTTCGCCGGAGGACGAGGCGCGGCTGGCCGTGCTCGGGTGCGCGAGTTTGGTCGATCCCGAAGCGGAAGCTGCGCTGATCGTCGATATCGGCGGGGGTTCGACGGAATTGTCTTGGGTCGATACCGCGCTTGCGGATGATGGCGTGCCGCCGATCCTTGCGTGGTCTTCGGCGCCGATCGGCGTCGTTACGCTTGCGGAGGCCGCGGCGGAGCCTGCGCCGGGCACGCAAGAATGCGCCGCCTGGTACGATGCGATGGTCGCGCGCCTCGCCGAGCGCATCGCCGCAATCGAAACGCCGGCGCAGGTGAAGGAAGCTTTCGCCAACGGCCGCGCGCATATCGTCGGCACTTCGGGCACGATCACGAGCCTTGCGGGCGTGCATCTCGATCTGCCGCGCTATCAGCGCTCCAAGGTGGATGGCGTTTGGCTTTGGCGCGAAGACGTGCGCGCCGCGACGGAGAAGCTGCGCGATATGTCCACGCGTGATCGTGCGCGCCATCCATGCATTGGGCCAGATCGCGCCGATCTCGTCGTGCCCGGCTGCGCGATCCTCGAAGCAGTGTGTGAGGTTTGGCCCGTGGAGCGCTTGCGCGTTGCAGATCGGGGCCTGCGGGAAGGCGTGCTGATGACAATGATCGCGCGCCATCATGGGCGGGATCGCCTATGACAGACGAGGAAAAACGCCGCTGGAAGGGCCCAAAGAAGGATGAACGCGGCTCGCCCCGCTCGCTCGTCGAGCACGTCAAAGCGCGGCGGGACGCGAAGCCCTCGTCGCGCGCGTGGCTCGAGCGCCAGCTCAACGATCCTTATGTGAAGCGCGCGCAGGCGGAAGGCTATCGCGCACGCGCGGCGTTCAAGCTGATCGAGCTCGACGATCAATTCGGGCTCATCAAGAAGGGCGCGCGCATCGCGGATTTGGGCGCAGCGCCCGGCGGATGGATGCAGGTCGCGCTCGCGCGCGGCGCAACGCACATCGTGGGCGTCGATCTGCTGCCAATCGAACCGCTCGGCGGCGTCACCATCATCGAAGGCGACATCACGGACGAGGCCGTCGCCGCGCAAATGGTGGAAGCGCTTGAAGGGCCGCCGACGCTCGTGCTCGCCGACATGGCCGCGAACACAACCGGGCATGCGCGCACCGATCAAATCCGCACTGGCGCGCTCGCGGAAGCCGCTGCGCGCTTTGCGCTCGATCACCTCGCGCCCGGCGGGGCGTTCGTGACGAAAGCGTTTCAAGGCGGGCTCGATGGCGCGCTGCTTGCCGAGTTGAAGCAGAACTTCACGAAGGTGAGCCACGCCAAACCGAAGGCGAGCCGGGCAGAGAGCGTCGAGATTTACGTGGTTGCGACGGGGCGAAAGTAGCGCCGCCCGTGCACGCCAGGAGGGAGCGGCAGAGCGCCGCTCTTGCGCCGAAGCGTTCGAATCTCTACGACCCGTCAATGGAAATCCGTGAAGCTCTGACCTTTGACGATGTGCTCCTCGAGCCGGGCGCGTCCGAGGTTTTGCCAGCCGACGCCGATACGCGCACGCGGCTGACCCGCTCGGTCTCTCTCAACATCCCGCTCATTTCGGCCGCGATGGATACGGTCACGGAAGCGCCGCTCGCGATCGCGGTGGCGCAGGCGGGCGGCCTTGGCGTCATTCACCGAAATCTCGAACTGGCCGAGCAGGCCGACGCGGTGAAGATGGTCAAGAAGTTCGAGAGCGGCATGGTGATCGATCCGGTGACAATCACCGCCGATCAAACCATCGGCCAAGTGCTCGAGTTGAAGAACCGCATCAAGGTCAGCGGTTTTCCGGTGGTCGAGCCTGGCTCGAAGAAACTTGTCGGCATTCTCACCAATCGCGACATGCGCTTTGCCGAGCCGGGCGAGCGCGTTGCGGATCTGATGACGAAGAAACTCGTCACCGTGCGCGAAGGCGTCGATCAGGATGAAGCGCGGCGCTTGCTGCACAAGCATCGTATCGAACGCGTGATCGTGGTGGATGGCGAGTACAATTGCGTCGGCCTCGTTACGGTGAAGGATTTCGATAAGGCGCAGGCGTTCCCAAACGCGGCGAAAGACGATCGCGGGCGGTTGCTGGTGGGCGCTGCGTCCACCATTGGCGATGCGGGCTATGAGCGTTCGCTTGCGCTGATCGAAGCGGGCGTCGATGTTCTGGTGATCGATACCGCGCATGGGCATTCGCAAGGCGTGCTCGATGCCGTGCGGCGCGTGAAGCGGCATTCGAACCGGGTTCAAGTGGTCGCTGGCAATGTCGCGACGCGCGATGGCGCGCAGGCGCTGATCGATGCAGGCGCGGATTCCATCAAGGTCGGCATCGGCCCCGGCTCGATTTGCACGACGCGGATCGTGGCCGGCGTTGGCGTGCCGCAACTCACGGCGATCATGGATGCGGTGGAAGCTGCGCGGAAAGCCGACGTGCCGGTCATCGCGGATGGCGGCATCAAATATTCGGGCGATCTCGCCAAGGCGCTCGCGGCCGGCGCGGAGGTCGCGATGATTGGCTCGCTGCTCGCGGGCAGTGAAGAGGCGCCGGGCGAGGTGATCCTCTATCAAGGGCGCTCCTAGTAGAGCTATCGCGGCATGTGATCGCTCGGCGCGATGGCGCGCGGTTCGGCTGATCGCTACTTCCAAAAGGAAGTTACGGATCAAATGAAGCTGGTGCCGGAAGGCATTGAAGGGCGCGTGCCGTTCAAGGGGCCGGTGGCGAACATTCTGCACCAACTTGTCGGCGGGCTGCGCGCTGCGATGGGATATGCGGGTGCGGCGAACCTTTCGGAGTTCCGCGAGAAGGCGCGGTTCGTGAAGATCAGCGCGGCGGGGCTTCGTGAGAGCCACGTGCACGATGTGATGATCACGCGCGAAGCGCCGAACTACCCGCTCGGAAGCTAGGCTATGCGTGAAGGCGCGCGCCTTGCCGCGGCGATCGAGATTCTCGCCGATATGGAGGCGCGTCATCGTCCCGCCGCCGATGCGGTGAAGGATTGGATGCTGTCGCATCGCTTCGCGGGCTCGAAGGATCGCGGCGCGATTGGCGATCTGGTGTTCGGCGCGCTGCGCTGGCGCCGATCGAGCGCGTACCGGCTCGGTGAAGACACGCCGCGCGCTTCGGTGCTCGGCGCGGTGCGCTGGGGCTTTGGCAAGAGCGCTGAAGAGATCGCGGCGCTTTGCGAAGACGATCCGCATGCGCCGCGGGCGCCGGAGGGCGCGGAGCTTGAAAAGCTGCGCAGCGCGACGCTTGATGGCGCGCCGGCGGATGTTGCTGGTGATTTTCCCGATTGGCTCGATGCGAGCTTGGCGCGCGCGTTCGGGGAAGCGCGGGCGGAGGAAGGCGCGGCGCTCGCTGCGCCCGCGCCGCTCGATCTGCGGGCGAATACGCTGCGTTCGACGCGCGCGAAGGTGATTGCCTCGCTCGGTGAGAGCCCGCGGCTTTCGGCGCCGCCGGAGGAGACGCCGTTTGCGAGCGAGGGCGTGCGCATACCTTGGCGCGAGGGGCGGACGTTTCCTTGGAAGACGGAGCAGGCGTTCACCAAGGGCTGGTTCGAGGTGCAGGACGAGGGCAGCCAGATCGCGGCGATGCTCGCGGGCGCTGCGCCTGGCATGCAGGTGGCGGATGTTTGCGCGGGAGGCGGGGGCAAGACGCTCGCGCTCGCGGCGGCGATGGAAAACAAGGGGCAGATCTATGCGTTCGATACGGATGGGCGCAGGCTCGCGCCGCTGAAGGAGCGGCTCGATCGCGCGCATGCCCGAAACGTGCAGGTGCGCGCGCCGGCGAAGGAGCGCGACGTGCTGGCCGATTTGCACGGGCGCTGCGATCTCGTGCTTGTGGACGCGCCGTGTTCTGGATCGGGAACGTGGCGGCGTGCGCCCGACACGAAGTGGCGCCTCAAGCCCGCGGCGCTGGAGACGCGCCTGCGCGAACAGCAGGAAGCGCTGGCGCTCGGCGCGCCTTTGGTGAAGCCGGGCGGGCGGATGGTGTACGTCACGTGCTCTGTTCTGCCGGAAGAAAATGAAGACGCGATCGAGGCGTTTCTCGCGGACAACCCGAGTTTCACCGCGGCGAATTTGCCGGCGAGCGCGGAGCTTCGCGCAGCGTCTTATGCGCGGGGCAAGGCGCTGCAGCTGACTCCGCTTAAGACCGGGTGCGACGGTTTCTTCGTCGCAGCGCTGGCGCGCATCGCCTGATGGACATCGGCATTGCCGGCGCGGGCGTTGCGGGGCTTGCCTGCGCGGCGCTGCTGCGGCGGGCGGGGCATCGCGTAACGCTTTTTGATCAGGCGCCGGCGCCGGCGCCGGTGGGCTCTGGGCTCATTCTGCAGCCGATCGGGCTCCATGTTCTCGGGCTCCTTGGTGTGAGAGAGAGCGTGGAAGCGAAGGGCGCGCGGATCGCGCGGCTTTACGGCAAATCGAACGACGCGATCGTGCTCGATGTGCGCTATGCGGCGCTGGGTGATGATGTGCATGGCGTGGCTGTGCATCGCGCGACGTTGTTTCAAGCCCTCTACGATGAAGCGTTGCGGGTAGGCGCTTCGCTTGAGCTTGGGCGCGCGGTTTTCAGTGCGGACGATGGCGTGCTCATGTTTGCGGACGGCACGAAGAGCTCGCGCTTCGATCTGGTGATTGACGCGCTGGGCGTGCGGTCCGTGCTCTCGCGCGCGAGCCCGCCGCTGACTTATGGGGCGCTTTGGGCGAACGTTTTGGCCGGTCCGGCGTTCGCGCCCGATGCGCTCGAACAGCGCTACGAAGCGGCGCGGAAGATGGCGGGCGTGCTGCCGATTGGTCAAAACCAGGCGGCGTATTTCTGGAGTTTGCGCGGGCGAGACTTCGACGCGTGGCGGGCCGCGCCGCTCGATGCGTGGAAGGACGACGCGCGCGCGCTCTGGCCACAGACGGCGCCGCTGCTCGACCAACTCAGCCGCCACGACGATCTCGTGTTCGCGCGCTATGCGCACCGGACGTTCGCGCGGCCGGCGGAACGCAAGCTCGCGCATGTAGGGGACGCTTGGCACTGCACGAGCCCGCAGCTTGGGCAGGGCGCCAACCTTGCGCTCGTCGATGCGCTGGCGCTCGCGGCGGCGCTCACGCGGCAGGACGATCTTGCGCTCGGGCTCGGAGAATATGCGCGGATGCGGCGGCTGCATGTGTGGCTCTACCAGACTGCGTCGTTTCTCTTCACGCCGGCCTATCAATCGGACGGCGCGCTGTTGCCGTGGGCGCGCGACCGCATCGTCGGCCCGCTCGCGAAGCTGTGGCCGGCGCCGCAGATTTTGGCGTCGTTGGTGGCGGGGGCAGTTGGTTGGCCGCTGTCGACAATCGGGAACGCGCGCGGTCAGGACGTATCGGATGGTTTGGGCGCGCGCGTTGGCGCTGGCGCGGAACGCATCGCGTAGGTCAACGGCCAGCGGTTCACGGGGTGATGGCGCGGCGGCGCGTGGGCGCGCAGGCGGCGCCGCGCGATGTGACGTTTCTGGCGGCGCGCGTAGCGTTCCGGATCGGCGAGCACGCGCATGGCGGCTTCGAACCGCTCGGCGAGCGGCATCGAGGCGCGCATCAACGGCGTGAACTTTGGCGAGCGATCGTGTGCGCGGCGTGCGCTTTTGCTGGGCGCAAAGCGAAAGCCGACCTGCCAATCGCACGAATCCATGCTGGCGACGCAGCGTCCGGGCGGCCCGGGCGGCAGCGCGGGAAAGGCGCCGCGCGCTTTGAAATCGGGCATCGCGGCGGCGAGGTCGCCGATCAGCTTGCGCAGCATCGCTTCGAGCGCGGCCAAGCGCGCCGAGAGCGCTTCGGCGCGCGGCGCGAGCATGCGCGCGTGCGCGGCGATCGTCGCGGGCAGGCCGTAAACGATCGCGATGAACTCCACGAGGCGGAGCGCGGGGCGCCAATCAAAGGCGCGGGCGTAGTGCATGCGCGGGAGGATACGGCCGCCGCGCGGGGGTGGGGATACGAAGATTTCGTAACGTTGTGGCGCGGGGTCGCGTGTGGGGCGCCCAATTCCACCGCTCATTCCGGGCGACGCACAGCATCGATCCGGAACCCGGGCGCGTGCGTTTGCCCCTGGGTTCCGGCTCTTCGCGCGCAAGCGCGCTACGTCCGGAATGAGGGAGTTGAGGTGACCTGTGCTCAGGCGCCGGGAGGCAGCAAAAAATCCTCGTACAAGTCGCGTCATTGTGGGTTGGCCTTTTCGATCAGCGCGAGCTTCCATGCGCGCCGCCAACCCTTGATGCTTTTCTCGCGCGCGATCGCGGTGTTGAGATCGCCGTGCTGCTCCCACCAAACCAGAAGCGTGCAGCCGTACTTTTGCGAGAAACCCGGATGGCGGCGCTCGCGATGCTCGAGCCCGCGACGGAGAAGATCGGTGGTGACGCCGAGATAGAGCGTGCCGTTGCGCTGCGACGCCATGAGATAGACGGCGATCAGATCATAGCGCGCCATCGCTTCTCCTCGCTGCTTCTCCCTCATTCCGGACAGCGCGCAGCGCTGATCCGGAACCCAGGGGCCAGTGTCGCGATGTTTGCCCCTGGGTTCCGGCTCTCCGCGCGCAAAGCGCGCTCCGGCCGGAATGAGGGAGTGGGGGTCAACGTATTGAAGACGGCGGCAAAGCAGGCCGTTCGATTGCAGCGGGTGATGCTGCGCGACGTCCGGCAGCGCTGGATTCAACCGGCCACAAATCCATCGCTACTGAGAAGAGGCTCGTTAGAACCGTGAGCCAAGCGGTCATCTTCAGTTCTTTGTTTGGATGGCGAAACAGCACGAAATCGGGCCGCTTCGAGAATTGGAGCTTTATGTAGTAGCTTCCGAACATGTTTGCGCGTTGCCGCACTGCGTTCGACGTTGTTAGGCGGTTCAAAAGACCAGGTTGACGCGAGTTCTTCCAAGCAGTGGCGCGTTCGAGAATATGCGCGGCACGCGCCTCGCTGATTTCTTGGAGTTGGTCCTCGCCCAGTGAAATTATTGGAACTGCGTCATCTGCGGTCCACTGGTCGACCAGCTTGTATTGTTCAATGTACTCGCGAACCGTGTTCGGAGTCGCAAGAATCTCACTGGGCTCTTCGTTGGTTTCTGGTGTGGGATAGGTAACGCTTAGCTGATCCAAGTCGCTCAGAGCGCCTTCATATTCACAACCGTAGTGCATCTCGCCTTCCTTCTTCGGAAGCGGACTCACGCGGACGTGCAGCTTTAAATGGACCTTTTTTGTAAGAGGAATGCGTCGCGGTCGCTTCTCTCGTTTGTCCGCCGAGTCATAGACGTAGAAGACTTGGCCAACAGCCTCCACGCCATCCATTTGGATGGGGTAGATGCTTTGATCGAAGAGGATATCACCTTCGCCAAGCTTCTTGTTCGGATGGACACGCAATCCTATCGCGCGCTCAGAATCCTGTGCGTAACCATTATAGACGAGGGCGATCACCCAGATGGTAACCAGCACCAGAATGGCCATGCCGATTGCGCGAGCTATTTTGTTTGCGAGAAGCGCCTCGACAGGGAGATGCAAAATCGATTGCCAGAACTGGCTCGTAATCTCTCCCGCAATGCTGAAATCCATGTCGTCCCTCCCCAGGTTAAGCGACGTTAACGTCTGGGGATAAGGTGGCAATCTGAGGTAGTGGGGCGCCGTAGGGCTGCCGCCTCGGTCGCCCATTGGGCGACACCTCTCCCGTGCACGGGGGAGGATTGGCGCGGAGCTGGGGTCGGGGGGCCGGCAGCGTTGACCTTGGCGCCGAGTCTCCTCATTTCGGCGCATGGCACGCCCTAACGCCGCGCAGACAGCGCCTTCCGCCGCTTCCTCCCCATCCGCGACGCAGCACGACCGGGTGCTGATCATCGATTTCGGCTCGCAGGTGACGCAGCTGATTGCGCGGCGCGTTCGCGAGAGCGGGGTCTATTGCGAGATCCATCCGTACAACAAAGCGCAGGCCGTGCTCGATAGCGGGTATGCGCCGAAGGCGGTGATCCTGTCGGGCGGGCCTTCGAGCGTGCTCGACGATGGGAGCCCGCGCGCGCCGGACGATGTGTTCAAGCTCGGCGTGCCGGTGCTGGCGATTTGCTACGGGCAGCAGACGATGGCGGTGCAGCTCGGCGGGAAGGTCGAGGGCGGGCATGCGGCGGAGTTCGGGCGCGCGGATGTCGAGATCAAAGCCGATAGCCCGCTTTACGAAGGCTTCTGGGAAGTGGGTGGGCGCTATCCGGTTTGGATGAGCCACGGCGACCGCGTGACGAAGCTGCCGCAGGGTTTCAACGTTGTTGGGACGTCTGAGAATGCGCCGTTCGCGATCGCGGTCGATGAGCAATACAAATTCTACTCGGTGATGTTTCACCCCGAAGTGGTGCACACGCCGGATGGCGCAAAGCTGCTCCGAAATTTCACGCACAAGATCGCGGGGTGCCGCGGCGATTGGACGATGGCGTCGTTTCGCGAAGAAGCGGTCGCGCGCATTCGCAAGCAGGTCGGTTCGGGGCGCGTGATTTGCGGGCTTTCGGGGGGCGTGGATTCGTCCGTCGCGGCGGTGCTGATCCACGAAGCGATCGGCGATCAGCTGACATGCGTGTACGTCGATCACGGGCTGATGCGGCTTGGCGAGAGCGAGCAGGTCGTGTCGCTGTTCCGCGATCACTACAACATTCCGCTCATTCACGCCGATGAGAGCGACCGGTTTTTGAGCGCTTTGGACGGCGTCGATGACCCGGAAGTGAAGCGCAAAACCATCGGCAAGCTCTTCATCGACGTGTTCGAGGAGAAGGCGGCGAGCGTGGGCGGCGCGGATTTCCTGGCGCAAGGCACGCTTTATCCGGATGTGATCGAGAGCGTGAGTGCGATCGGCGGGCCTTCGGTGACGATCAAGTCGCACCACAACGTCGGCGGGCTGCCTGAGCGGATGAACATGAAGCTCG
>CAZMCA010000051.1:0-18822 GCA_964564595.1 uncultured Caulobacteraceae bacterium | reverse complement strand
ACGTCTTCGCCGAGGCCTTCGATGTCGGCGGCGCTCGCGTCACCCGTGTTGATCAGAAAGTTCGCGTGCTTTTCGCTGACTTGCGCGCCGCCGCGCTTGGCGCCGCGCATGCCCGCTTCATCGACGAGCTTCCACGCCGAGAGTTTCTCGCCATCGGCGCCGACAGGATTTTGAAACGTCGAGCCGCCGGTCTTTTCGCGGATCGGCTGTGAGCCTTCGCGGCGTGATGTGATCTCCGCCATGCGCGCTTCGATCGCGGCGGGATCGTCCGCGCGGCCTTGGAACGTTGCGTCGAGGAAGATGTAGCCGGGCGGCAGCGCGTTCTTGCGATACGTGAAGCCAAAGTCCGCGTGTTTGAGCGTGACGCGATTGCCGGCGCGATCGAGCGCGGTTGCTTCGACGAGCACGTCCGTCGTCTCAGCGCCGTAGCAGCCCGCGTTCATCGTGAGCGCGCCTCCGATCGAGCCTGGCACGCCGACGTAAAACTCTAGCCCAGCGATCCCGGCTTTCGCCGCGGCGCGCGCGAGCGCTTGATCGAGCGTCGCCGCGCCCGCTCTGATGCGCGCGTTCTCAAGCGGTTGGGTTCCGGCAAATTGCCGGCCCGCGAGACGGATGACGACGCCTTCGACGCCGCCATCGCGCACGATCACATTGGAGCCAACGCCGAGCACCGTGAGCGGCACGCTCTGCGGCAGGGCTTTCAGGAACGCCGCAAGATCATCCGCATCCGCCGGCAAGAACAACGCATCCGCCGCGCCGCCGACGCGGAACCACGTGAACGGCGCAAGCTTCTCGCCGCGCAGGATTTGGCCGCGCACGGGCGGCAAGGAGAGAGTCATGGCCGTGTGATTAGCGCACCGCTTCCCCTGGGGGGAGGGGTTACGTTGCGCTGGTCACGTCCACGCGCACGAACATCTCGCCCAGCACGTTGTCTTTCACCTCGCCGCGCATGGGGGCGGCCTCCTCCGGCGTGCGCGTTGCGGCGACGCGGATGAGATCGGGCGATTCCGCCAGGCCATTGGTGGGGTCGAACTCGAGCCAACCGAGATCGGGCAGAAACGCTTCGCACCAGGCATGCGTCGCGCCCGCGCCGCTGTGCGTTCCGGGCGAATAGAGATAGCCGGTGACGAAACGCGCCGCGAAGCCAAGGCGGCGGAGCGTTTCGATCATCAGCCACGCAAAATCGCGGCACGTGCCGGCGCCGCGCGACAACGTTTCCGATGGCGATTGCACGCCCGGCTCATTGCGCTCGCCGTATTTGAATTGCGCGTGGATGCCTTCGTTGAGGCGCTGCAGCGTGTGGAGCGCGAGCCCGCCGGGCGCGCCAGTTTGCGCGACGACCCAATCGAGGAAAATGCGGCTCGTCTCCTCCGTCGCGGGCGTCAGGTACGGTTGCAGCACGACGCGTTCGTTCGCGTCGTATTCGAGCGGCAGGACGGAGCGCGGATCGTACCGTTGCGGCGCGAGCGGCGCAGGATAACGGTCGATGGTGAGGTTGTTGACGACGACGAGCTGGTTGCTCTCGTTCGCGGGGGTGAACACGCACACCGAGTTTCCATATGCGTCGTACGTCCAGTGCGTCGCGCCGGCAGGCGAGAACTCGAATGTCGCATCGACGACGCGGGTCGCGTGCGTATCGGCCGGGCGCATCATCAAGCGCCACGCGCCGAACGAGACGGCGCGCGGAAACGAATACATCGTTTCATGGCGGATGATGAGGCGGCTCACGACGGGCGCCAACGCGCGAGGATGCGGGCAAGGTCCGTCAATTGCGCCGGAAAAGCCCTTCCAGCGCGTCGCGCGCGCGATCACGCGTGGACTTTTCCGCTTCGGGCTGCGCCGGCGCGGGAGTTGCGGGCGCAGCGTCGGGCGCGGGCGCTTCGCTTGGCGTTGCGGGCGCAGCCGCTGGCGTAGCGGGCGAGGCGGCAGGGCGCTGGATGCCGAACAGCGCGCCGAGATCGCCGAGATTGCTCCGCTGGAGCGCGCGCTGCGCTTGCTCTGCGACGGCGCTGCGGATCGCGTCTTCCACGTCGGGCCGGTACTGCACGCGCGCCCACGGGCCATAGATGCGGAACGGCACGCCCAGCCCCGCCATCATCTGGCCGCCCTGCCCTTCGGCGCTGCGCACCGCGCGCGGCGTGATGCGCATGTTGAGCGATTGCTGGCCGATATCGATGAGGCCCGTGCCTTCGAGACGGACAAACGGATTGAGCATGCGCAAATCTTGCGTGACCGCGACGCCATCGGTGATCTGGAACGTCGCGGCGAGTTCGGCAAAATCCGTCTGCGCCGACGGGCCAACCGTCGTGCGTTGCAGCGCGGCCTGCACTTGGCGCGCGACCTGCGCGAGGTTCACGCCCTTCACCGCGCCATCGTTGAACGTAAACGCCGCATTGCCGCGCAACGTGCGCATGATTTCCGCCTGCGAGCGGCCTTGGCCGACGAAGGAACTCGTCAGCCGGCCGCGCCCTTCGATGCGGTCGAAGTTGATCGCCGCCTGGAGGAGCGGCAGCGCTTGCACGTTCTGCACGTCAAGCTCAGTTGCGATGCGCGCGACAGCTTGGCGCCCATCGGCGACGAGCCGCGCCGTGCCCGTGCCGCCATAGAGCGAAAGCTGCGTGAGCCGCGCATCCGCGACGCCGCCCGTGAGCGCCAGATGCAGCGCGGCGTTTTCGAAGTTCATGCGCTGGAATGAGAGCGATGCGATCGTGAACCGCAGATCAGCGTCCATGCCCCGCAGGCCCGTGAGATCGAGCGGCGTCGTGGGCCACGCGGCGGCGGCGTTGACGCCGCCTGCGGGCGCGCCGCTGCCCGCCGCCGCAGGCGCTTGCGCAGGCGCGGGTAGATACGGGTTGAGATCGAGCCGCTGCGTCGCCAGCGCACCGGACACGTGCATGCGCCCATCGCGCAACGTGCGCAGCATAACATCGCCCGTCGCTTCGATCGCATCGACCTTGTAGGCGCCGCGCGTGAGACGGATGCCTTGCGCATCCTGCGCGTACTGGCCGCGCACCTCGTAGCGCCCGAAATTCGGCCCTTCCGGCAGCGGCGAGCCGAACCACGCCGCGACGCGCCGCATGCTCCCGCCGCGCGCGTTCGCCGCGCCGGTGATCGCGCCGATCTTGGTGTCGAGCGAGCCTTCGAACGCGCCATCGACGATCGCGTTATCGAACGTGACGTTCAGCGGCGTCGCGCCTTGCGTGAGCATGGCGCGCGGCGTGCCGATCGTCGCTTCGAAATCGAGCGGCTGATTGAGATAGCGGAACGAGCCCTGCGCATCGGCCGCTTCATCGAGCGAGGCGAGCGTGAGCGTGGAATCGATATCCTCCACGATCATCGGCGCGCCGACGGGGCCGCGGAACGTGAGGCGCCCGTCCGTCACCTGCACGTCTTCGAGCCTTAGCGATTGAAGCTCAGGCTGCTCTTCCTGCGCTGTTGGGAACTCCCAATTGGCGCGGCCATCGTCGCGCGCGATCAGATTGAGCTGCGGTTCTTCCAGATGAAGCCGGCGCACTTCGATCTCTCGCCGCTGCAGCAGCGGCATGAGCGCAACCGCGAACACCACGCGCTTCGCCGAAAGGAACGGCGTTTCCTGGTCGTAGCCAGCGGGGTTCGAAAGCGTGACGTCGCCCGCGGAAAAGCCGAGCGCGGGCCAGATCGTGAAGGAGAAATCGCCGCCGATGTCGAAGTTGCGCTCCGTCGCGCGCACGACCTGGCGTTCGATTTGCGCGACCGCCGCGTCCTTCGGGAAGAACGCGACGAGCGCGACGACGCCGATGAGGATCAGCGCGACGAATGCGGCAAAACCAAGCGCGATCTTTACCCAGAGCGAACTGAAGAGCCCGCGCTTCTTCGGCGACGGCGGCGGCGTATCGGCGACTGTTGCATCAGCCATCGGCGAGTTTCCCTGGCAGCGCGTTGGCGTGGATCGTGATGTCGCCCGCGCCCAGGCAGACGACGAGATCGCCCGCCTTGGCCTCGTCGCGCACGAAAGCTGGCAGCATGTCGAATGAGCCGAGATGCACAGCGCGGCGATGGCCGTGGCTCTTGAGGCTTGCGACGAGATGGGGCGCGTCGAACCCTTCGAGCGGCGCCTCGCCCGCCGCGTAAACGTCAGCGACGGCGACGACATCCGCATCGTTGAAGCAGGTGGAGAACTCGCCAAAGAGATCCCGCAGGCGCGTGTAGCGGTGTGGCTGCACGACGGCGATCACGCGCCCGTTGGTGCTTTCGCGCGCGGTTGCCAGCACGGCCGCGATCTCGACCGGGTGGTGGCCGTAATCATCGATGATGCGAACGCCATTCCATGTGCCCGTGGTGGTGAAGCGCCGCTTCACGCCGCCAAAGCTCTTCAGCCCCTCGCGCAGGCCCGCGTCATCGACGCCGAGCTCGCGTGCGACCGCGATCGCCGCGAGCGCGTTTTGCACGTTGTGCCGGCCCGGCGTGGAGAGAAACAGGTCCTTCAGCACCACGGGCGTTTCGCCCGAGCGCTTGCGCAACTCCACATCGAAGACCGAGCCATCGGCACCAGGGCGCACGTTGGTTGCGACGACATCGGCTTGCGGGTTGAAGCCGTAGGTGAGGATGCGCCTGTCCTGCACGCGCGCGGCAAGCGATTGCACTTGCGGGTGATCGAGGCACATCACGGCAAAACCGTAGAACGGAATGCTCTCGACGAACGTCTGGTACGCGGCGTTCATCGCCTCGGCCGTGCCGTAGTGATCGAGGTGCTCGGGATCGATGTTGGTGATGACGGCGGCGGTGGCGCGAAGGCGCGTGAACGTGCCGTCGCTCTCATCGGCCTCCACCACCATCCACTCGCCCGCGCCCATGCGCGTGTTGGCGCCGTAAGCGTTGATGATGCCGCCATTGATCACGGTCGGGTCTTTACCGCCAGCAACGAGAAGCGTGGCGACGATCGAGGTGGTTGTGGTTTTTCCGTGCGTGCCGCCGATCGCGACCGTCCATTTTAGGCGCATAAGTTCGGCGAGCATTTCCGCGCGCCGCACGATCGGCAGACCTTTGGCGCGCGCAGCGTCGACCTCCGGATTGCCGCCCTTGATCGCCGACGAGATCACGACGACACCGGCCTCGCCGATGTTCTTGGCGTCATGGCCTATGAACACGCGCACGCCCTCTTTGCGCAGGCGCGCGATGTTGTCGCCCTCCTTCGCGTCGGAGCCCTGCACGTCATAGCCGAGGTTCTTCATCACTTGCGCGATGCCGCTCATGCCAATGCCGCCGATGCCGACGAAATGCACGGGACCAGTGTCGAACGGAACGGGACGGGAGACCATGTGTGCCTTACGCAAGTTAGCCGAGCGGCTTGACCATGCGCTTTAGCGGCACAGCCACGCCGGAGGGCGTATCTGCCTCAAATTCGGTTTCGACGCGATAGCCGCATGCTTCATAGAGCGGAACACCGCCCATCGTGCCCGCCAATTCCACGCTGCGGAACCCTTCGGCCTTCGCAGCCGCTTCGCAAAGGTCGAGGATGCGCCGGCCAATCCCGCGCCGCGCGTGATCAGGGTGCGTGTACATGGCGCGCACGCGCGCGTTGTCTGTCGCGGGATCGAGGAGCGCCGCGTCACGCCCGGCGCTGTGATCGCCGCCAAACAACGTCGCGCGCCGGCTCCAGCCGCCGCAACCGACGATGACGCCGCCCTCTTCGATCACGAAGTAAGTTCCGTCATCGATCAGCTGCGTATCGAGCCCCATGATCGAGAACGAGGCGTGCACCTGAGCGGGCGTAAGGAACGGCGCGAGCAGTTCCGGGATCGCCTGGTTCATGATCGCGGTGAGCACGGGCACGTCAGCGCGCGTGGCGAGGCGGTGGGTGAAGGTCACCCGCAGATTTTAGCCGCCGCCGAGTTCGATCGCTAGGTCCGCCAGGCGCTCGGCGGCGTCGGTGTTGCCAGAAGCGCGCGCGGCGGCGGCGCGGACGGCCAGGCCATGCGTATCGGTGAGGCGCTCTTCGAGCTTCTTGCGAAGCGCTTCTTCGGTGAAGTTGATCTCAGCGATCACGTCCGCGGCGCCGACGGCGGTCATGCCTTCGGCGTTGGCGGTCTGGTGATCGTCCGCGGCGATGGCGAGCGGGACGAAGATCGCGGGGCGCCCCACGACTTGCGCTTCCGTGACGGTGGAAGCGCCGGCGCGGCCGATGAAGAGATGGCACGCGGCGAGACGCTCGGCCATGTTCGGGAAGAACGGCGCGATCTCGAACGAAACGGCGGCGTGATCGTAGGTGGAGCGCACCTCGTCGAGCTGCTCATCGCGCACTTGCTGCACGATGTGCAGGCGCTCGCGCAGTTCGGACGGAAGCAGCGACACCGCGCCGGGCACCACATCGCCGAACAAGCGCGCGCCTTGGCTGCCGCCGGTGACGAGGATGTTGATGCGCCCGCCAGCGGGGAGATCGGGATACGGCTTTTCGCGCGCGGCGATGATCGGCGGGCGCACCGGGCTGCCGGTGACGCGCTTACGATCGCGCGCGGCCTCCGGAAGCTTGTCCAGCCGCTCGAAACCGCAGGCGACGGCCGCAGCGTCCGGCGCGAAGTAGCGGTTGACGCGGCCGAGCACGGCGTCGGCCTGGAAGATGAGGATCGGGCGCTTCTGTGCGCGCGCCGTCCAAAGCGCGGGCACGGAGGGATAACCGCCGAAGCCGGCGACAACCGCGGGATCGAGGCGCTTTAGATGCGCGTCCGCCGCCAGAATGCCGCGCGCGATCCGGAGCGATGCGCCGACGGCTTTGATCGGATTGCGCAAAGTGAACGTTGCGGCCGGCACATCGATGATGGCTTCGGCGGGAAAGCCTTCCGCGTAGCGGCGACCGCGAATGTCCGTCATCAGCACGACGCGCCAGCCGCGCTTCAGCATTTCTTCCGCGAACGCGGCAGCGGGAAACAAATGCCCGCCCGTGCCGCCAGCGGCGATGAGAACGAGTTTGCGGCTCATGCGCTGCGCCCTTCGTAGAGATAGGCGCCGGGGCGCTTGCGCGTGAGCGCGAGCAGGCACCCGAACGCGATCGCAACGCCGAGCATGGAGGAGCCGCCGTAGGAGACGAACGGCAGCGTCATGCCTTTTGCTGGCGCAAGGCTCACGTTCACGGCGACGTGGATAGCCGCTTGCGTGACCAAAAGCGCGGTGAGCCCGGCGGCGGCGAGTTGATCGAACGGCTCAACCAGGCGGCTCGCGCGCGAGAGGCCGCGGAACGCGAGCGCCCCGAACGCGGCGACGATGCCGAGCGTGGCGAAGAGCCCGAACTCTTCGGCCGCGACCGCGAACACGAAATCCGCGTGTGCATCGGGCAGCGTGCGCTTGACGATCCCCTCGCCCGGGCCACGCCCGAGCACGCCGCCAGACGCAATCGCATCAAGTGCGCGGCCAACTTGGTACGCGGCCGGGCCTTCGGGATTGACGAAACCATCCCACCGCTCGCGCGCGTGCGGATAGAGCGCGTAGAGCGCAAGGCCCGCCGCGGCGCCGGCAAATGCGCCGAGGGCAAGCCAGCGCAAGCGCAGACCAGAGAGCAGCAACATCGCGCCGAGCACGACGCCGAGCAGAATGGTTTGCCCAAGATCAGGTTGCTGCAAAAGCGTGAGCGCGGTGAGCGCGTAAAGGCCGATCGCGATCGGGCGGCCGGGAAAGCGCGGATCGCGCATGCCTTCCGACAGCATCCATGCCCAGACGATCACGAGCGCGGGCTTCAGCAATTCCGATGGCTGGAACGAAACGCCCGCGATCATCACCCAGCGCGCCGCGCCGCGCACGTCGGGCGCAAACAGCGCAACCAACAAGCAAAGCGGCAACATCACCGCAAACAGCACCGCGCCGCCGCGCCGCACCAAACGCGGGCCGATGCCCGACACCGCCGCGATCGCCAGCACGCCGACCGCGACATACGCCACGTGCCGGAGCGCAAAATAGAACGCCTCGCCCGCGCGAAACTGCGAGCTCGCGCCGGGGCTTGCGGCAAGCGCGATCAGCACACCGAACGCGGCGAGCGCGGCGGCGATGATGATCAGCGGCCGATCGAGCGTGCGCGCGCGATCGACCGCGAAGGTAAAACCGCTCGCCAGCGCGGCGATCATACGGGACCGGCCTTGCGCGCGGGCCCAGGTTCGGCCGCGAGCTTGGCGACAAGCGCCTTGAACGCATCGCCGCGCGCCTCGAAGTCGGTGAACTGATCTTGCGAGGCGCAAGCGGGCGAGAGCAGCACGACGGGGTGCGGATCGCCCGAGGCGCGCGCGGCGCGGTAGGCGTATTCGACAGCGGTTTCGAGATCGCCGGCCAGCGTCGTTTTCACGGCGCCTTCGAGCGTCTTGGCGAATTCCTCTTGCGCTTCGCCGATCAGGAACGCGTGCTCGACGCGCGGGAAGAAGTGCCGCAGCGGCTCGATGCCGCCCTCCTTCGGGCGACCGCCGGCGATCCAGTACACCTTGGGATAGACCGCGAGCGCTTGCGCGGCCGCATCCGCGTTGGTGGCTTTGCTATCATTGATGAACCGCACGCCCTGCACGACGCCCGCACGCTCCAAGCGATGCTCAAGGCCCGGGAACGATTGCAGCGCTTGTGCGATCACGCGCGGATCAACGCCGACGGCGCGGGCGGCGGCGTAAGCGGCGGCGGCGTTCTGCGCGTTGTGTCGGCCCATCAAAGCGGGCGCGGTTTCGAGATCGACGATCGCTTCGGCGCGCGCGCCGAGCGCATCGTAGAGTTTGCGCCCGACGACGCAGACGCCGCGCCCGAGCGCTTGCCCGGCCGAAATCGGCGACACGATCTGCGGCGCGGACGCGGTGAGCGAGGTGCAAATGCCCGCGCAGATGCGATCGTCGACGCCGACGATCGCCCAATCGCCCGCGCCCTGATTGTTGAAGATGCGCTTCTTGGCGGCCGTGTAGCCGGCCATATCGCCGTGGCGATCGATGTGATCGGGCGACATGTTGAGCAGCACCGCCGCATCGCAGCGAAGCGTCTCGACGAGATCGAGCTGATAGGACGACAGCTCCAGCACATAGATCGCGCCAGCGTGCAGCGGCGCAAGCTCAAGCACGGCGGTGCCGATATTGCCGCCCATGCGCACATCGCGGCCGGCCTGTTTCAGGATCCAGTGCTCAAGCGCCGTCGTCGTCGATTTGCCGTTGGTGCCGGTGATGGCGATGATCTTCGGGCGCGCGGAAGCCGGAAGCGCGTTCACTTCGCGCGCGAAGAGCTCCACATCGCCCATGATCGGCACACCGACGGCTTGCGCGAGCGAGACGACGCGGTGGGGCGCGGGATGCGTGAGCGGCACGCCAGGCGAAAGCACGAGCGCGGCAAAGCTGCGCCAATCTCGCGCGTTGATATCCGAGACGGGCACGCCCGCGGCTTCGGCCTTGGCGCGGTTGACGTCGCTATCGTCCCACGCATGCACGCGCGCGCCCCCGGCCTTCAGCGCGCGCGCTGAGGCTAGCCCCGAACGCGCAAGGCCAAACACGGCGACGTCGCGCCCTGCGAATGTTGTGATCGGAATCATGCGTCGCGCCCCCCGGCGCCCACACTGCGCATGACGCTACCTCAACTTCAGCGTGGCGAGGCCCGCGAGCGCGAAGATCACCGACACGATCCAGAACCGGATCACGATGGTGGGTTCGGCCCAGCCGAGCTTTTCGAAGTGATGGTGGAACGGCGCCATCAGGAACACGCGCTTGCCGAAGCGTTGATAGACGAACACTTGGATGATGACGGAGAGGAGCTCCATCACGAAGAGGCCGCCCACGATCGCGAGCACGATCTCATGCTTGGTGGCCACCGCAACGGCGCCGAGAATGCCGCCGAGCGCGAGCGAGCCGGTGTCGCCCATGAACACGCGCGCGGGCGGCGCGTTGTACCAGAGGAAGCCGAGCCCTCCTCCGAGCAGCGCCGCGAGAATGACAGAGAGTTCGCCCACGCCCGCAACGTGACGGATGCCGAGATAGGCCGAATAGTCCACGCGGCCGACGAGGTAAGCGATGAACCCGAACGTCGCGCCCGCAATCATCACCGGCACGATCGCGAGGCCATCGAGCCCATCGGTGAAGTTCACCGCGTTGCCAAAGCCGACGATCACGATCATCGCGAACAGCAGGAAGAACGGGCCGAGTTGGATGCCGAAATTGTTGATGAACGGCAGCGCGACGGTCGTGAAATCCCCGCGCCCTTCGAGCAGCGCTTGCCAGAACACTTGCGCGTAACGCGCGCTCGCCGGGTTCGAGTGCCACTCGGCCGCGAGCATGATGAGCGCCGCGCCCAGCGCGATCGCAAACTCGAGCCCAAGGCGCACTTTGCCCGAGAGCCCGTCATGCGTTTGCTTCGTGACCTTGGCGAAATCGTCGAGAAAGCCGATCGCGCCAAAGCCCGCGAACACGAGCAACACGGCCCAGGTGTACGGGTTCTGCAGATCGGCCCAGAGCAGCGAGGACACGCCGACACTGATGAGAATGATGAAGCCGCCCATCGTGGGCGTGCCTTTTTTCGAGAGCAGATGGCCTTCCGGGCCATCGGTGCGGATCGGCTGGCCTTTGCCCTGCTTCTTGCGCAGCCACGCGATCATCGGCGCGCCCGCGATGAACGCGATCAGCATCGCCGTCACCACCGCGCCGCCGGCGCGGAAGGTGATGTAGTTGAAGAGATTGAGGATCGAGTACTGTTGCGCATACGCGCCGAGCATTTCGAGCATGGCTCAGGCGTCTCCGCTCGTTTGCAGGCGCGTCAAGGCATTCACCACATCCATCATGCGCGACCCGTTCGACCCCTTCACCAGCACCACATCCCCGGCGCGGATCGCGCCAGCAATCACCGGTATCAACGCATCCGCCGTTTCCGCATAGCCCCCGCGCAAGGACGGCGGCAACGCCTCAAAGAGCGCGGCCATGCGCGGCCCCGCGGCGAACACGAGATCGACGCCCGCCGTTTCAATGGGCGTTGCGAGACCGGCATGATAGGCGCGCTCATCGGCGCCGAGCTCGAGCATATCCCCAAGCGCCGCGATGCGCCGCCCGCCCTCGCCGACACCGCGCGCGCCGAGCGTTGCGAGCGCCGCGGCCATCGAGGTCGGGTTCGCATTGTAGCTGTCGTCCACCAACACGAACGAGCCGAACGCGGCTTGGATCGTTACGGATGCGCCGCGCCCATCGGGCGCTTTGAAATTTGCGAGCGCGTGTGCGGCGGCGAAGAGATCAGCGCCCGCAAGATCAGCCGCCGCGAGCGCGGCGACGCTGTTGAGCGCCCAGTGCGCGCCTTCCGCGCCGATGCGGTAGCGGATTTGCCGGCCGAGAATATCGGCTTCGGCGATCGAGCCGCCATCGACCATCTCGAACTTCAAGAGCCGCGCTTCGCATTCCGGCGCGCGGCCGAAACGAATGATGTTCGCGGCGTTGGCTTCGGCGGCGGCGAGCAAGCGCGACGCGTGCGGCGCTTCATTGGGGACAAGCGCCGTGCCTTCGGGCTCGAGGCCAGCGAACACATCGCCTTTCTCATCGGCCACCGCTTCGAGCGAGCCCAGATTTTCCACATGCGCGGGCGCGATCCACGTGATGATCGCGACATGCGGCTTCACCAGCGTCGTCAGCGGCAGGATTTCGCCGCGATGGTTCATACCCATCTCGAACACGCCGTACTGCGCATCGGGCGGCAGGCGCGAGAGCGTGAGCGGCACGCCCCAGTGATTGTTGAAGCTCTTCACCGCCGCATGCGTCTTGCCGCTGGCGGCGAGGCAGACGGCGACGGCTTCCTTCGTGGACGTTTTACCGACAGAGCCCGTGATGCCGACGCGCTTAGCGCTGCTGCGCTCGCGCGCAGCGTCCGCCAACCGGCTCAATGCTTCGAGCACGTCGGGCACCACGAGCGCGGGGCCGCGCGCTTTCTCCGCATCGCTCACCAGCGCGGCGCACGCGCCGGCCGCGTAGGCCGCATCGAGAAAGTCATGCCCATCGCGCACGTCTTTCAGCGCAACGAAGAGATCGCCGCGCTCAAGCCCGCGCGAGTCGATCGAGACGCCCGACGCGATCCACGAATCCGCGCCAACGAGGTGGCCGCCCGTCGCAGCCGCCGCATCTTCCGCGAGCCACAGCGCTTGTTTCATCGGCCCTGCTCCAGCGCGCTTTTTGCAACGTCCTGATCCGCGAACGGATGCGTCACGCCTTTGATGATTTGCCCGGTCTCGTGGCCTTTGCCGGCGATCAGCACGGCGTCGCCGCGCTCAGCGCGCGCGATGGCGCTGCGGATCGCTTCAGCGCGATCGCCGATCTCCTCGCCCTTCGGGCAGCCTTCGAGCACTTGCTTGCGGATCGCAGCGGGCTCTTCGCTGCGCGGATTGTCATCCGTCACGATCACGACGTCGGCGAAGCGCTCCGCGACCGCACCCATCTTCGCGCGCTTGCCGGGATCACGATCGCCGCCGCAGCCGAACACGAGAATGATCCGCCCCGGCGCGTGCGGGCGCGCCGCGCGCAGCAGCACGTTGAGGCCATCAGGCGTGTGCGCATAATCGACGAACACATGCGCGCCGCTCTTGCTCGCGCCGATATGCTCCATGCGGCCTTTGACGGGCTTGAGCGCGCGCATCGCGCTCCACACGCCGTCTGCGCTTTCGCCGAGGCCGAGCGCGAGCGTCGCGGCCGTCGTTGCGTTGATCGCCTGAAACTCACCGATCAGCGGCACATCGACTTTGTGCTCGCCGCCTTGCCACGCGAGCGTGAGGCTTTGGCTTGCCGGATGCGGCGAGAGTTCTTGGATTTTGAGGCCGCGCGCCGGCGCCGCGCGCCAGCCGGTTTGCATCGTGACGAGCCCGTTCTCTTCCGCCTCGGCGCCGAAGATCAGCGCGTCAGGTGAATCCGCATTCACGACGGCGGGCGCGCCTTTTTCGACAAGGCGCCACAGCAGCAACTTGGCCGCGCGGTACTCGTCCATCGTCTGGTGATAGTCGAGGTGATCTTGCGTGAGGTTCAAAAACGCGCCCGCTTGAAAGCCGACGCCATCCAGCCGCGCCTGATCGAGCCCGTGGCTCGACGCTTCCATCGCGACATGCGTAACGCCCGCATCGGCCAGCTCCTGCAGCGTGCGATGCACGGCGACGGGATCGGCGGTGGTGTGGCCGAGATCGATCACGCCGCCATCCCAGATCGCGCCCAGCGTGCCGAGGCTCGCGGCCTTTTTCCCGTTCGCCGCCCAAATCTGCCGGAGGAAATCGACCGTGCTCGATTTGCCGTTCGTGCCCGTCACGGCGACGCGCACGGCGGGCTTGCGCGGATAGAAACGCGACGCCGCCATCGCGAACGCATAGCGCGCGTTTTGCGCGACGAGATGCGGCACGCCGGGATCGGCGAGCAGATCATCTTCCGAGAGCACGGCGACGGCGCCGTTCGCCTTCGCTTGCGCGATGAAGTCACGCCCGTGCGCGGCGACGCCCCTCAGCGCCGCGAACACGTAGCCCGGCTTCACGGCGCGGCTATCGGCGGTGAGACCCGTAACGAGGATGCCTTCGGCGCCGGCGGGGGCGCGCGTCTGCGCGGTTGCGAACACTTCGCCAAGCGTCATCTGTTGGCCCGCCAAGAGGCTTCTCCTCAACGGCCGGCGCTTGCGGGCTGAACCCGCAAGCCAAGCATCGGCGCAATGCGCTGGGCGATGCGGCCAACCGGGCGCGCCGCCACCGCCCCGCCGGTCGCGTGACCACCGGTTGCGGCTGTGCGCGCCGGCTCGTCGAGCGCCAGCACGATCACATAGCGCGGGTCGAACGCCGGGAATATGGCGGCGAAGGAGGAGAACATCCGATCCTGGTCATAACCGGCGCCCTCGCCCAGCTTTTCGGCGGTTCCCGTCTTCCCGGCGATGGCGAGGCCCGGGACATCGGCTTCCCGGCCGGTGCCGGATTGGACGGTGGCGCGCAGCATTTCGAGCGTGGCGCGCGTGGCTTCTGGGGAGAACACCGGATCGCGCCGGATCGGATCGCCCTGCCGGTAGAGCGCGAAGGTGGGCGAAACGCGCTGGCCGTTGTTGGCGAACACGGTGTAGGCGCCCGCGAGCGCGGCGGGCGAAACGGCAAGACCGTAGCCGTAGCCAAGCGTCGCCACATCGAGGCGCGATTGCGTGCGCGGCGCAATCGGAGCCGCGTTCTCTTGCAGCTGCAGCGGCGAGGCTTCGAGGAGCCCGAGGCGCGCGAGATAGCTGCGCTGGCGTTGCGCGCCGACGCGCAGCGCGATCATCGCCGCGCCCTTGTTGGACGAGTGCGTCAGAATTTCCCGCAATCCCGACGATGCCGGCGCGCGCTCGTGATCGACGATGGCGCGGCCATCGACGGTGTAGGCGCGCTGTAGATCGAAGCGCTCGCTTGTGTTGGAGAGGCCAAGATCGAGCGCCATCGCGACGGTGAAAGCCTTCACCGTCGAGCCCATTTCGTAGCGCTCGCCGGAGGCGCGGTTGCGGCTGGCTTCGCGCGTCGCGGCGCCCGCATTGTTGGGATCGAGCGCGGGCCAGGACGCGAGCGCGAGTGTTTCGCCGGTGCGGCCATCGAGCACGATCACGGCGCCGCCGGTGGCGCGCGAGGTTTCGGCCGCGCGCGCAAGCTCCACTTCGGCCGCATATTGGATGCGCACATCGAGCGAGAGCGCGACAGGCTCGTCGCCGCTGCGCTGGATCGCTGCGTTCAAGCCGCGCTCGACGCCCGCGAGCGGTTCAAGATCGCGGTTGGTGTAGCCAAGCGCGTGGCCTGCGAGCGTGCCGTTTGGATAGACGCGGCGATCTTCCGCCTCGAAGCCGACGCCCGCGAGGCCAAGCTCCATCACTTCCGCGCGCTGTGAGGGCGTGAGTCCGCGCCGGAGATAAACCAGCGTGCGGCTGCGATCCGCGAGGCGCCGCTGTGTTGTGGCGCGGTCGAGATCGGGGAAAACGCGCGCGAGCGCGGCGGCGGTTTCCGGCGGATTCCAGACGCGGGCGGGCGTCGCGGTGAGCGTAAAGGCGCGCACCGTGGTGGCGAGGAGCACGCCGTTGCGATCGGTGAGATCGGCGCGCGCGAGCTGCGTTTGTGCGGCCGGGCGCGTGCGCGCCGCCGTGGGATCGCCCGCGAACGCAAGCTGCACGGAGCGCCCCGCGAGCACGCCAAGCACGGCGATCAGCACGATCGCGAGCACGCGGATGCGCGTGCGCGCAGGCGCCGCTTCCATCGTGACCGATGGCGAAGCGAGCGCGGAATCGTGCGCGAAGGCGAACGGCTTCATTCGCGCGGCGTTTGTTTCTGTCGCGCAGCTTCCGGCGCGGGAAGCGTGCGATCGATGGCGCGCTCCGGCAGCGCGCGCGCGCCGCCGGCCGGCTCCATCTTGAGTTCACGGCGCGCGAGCTCTTCGACGCGCGCCGGGCTTTCAAGGTGCGCGACTTCGGCGCGCAGCGCGCGGATATCGGCCTGCTTTTCGCCAATCTCCGTTTCGAGCGCATGCACGCGCTGGCGCGCCGCGCTCGCGTCCGTCTTGGACCGGTAGAGCCCGACCACGAGCACGAGCACCAGCACGGCGGCGGCGATCTGGAACGCGCGGATCATGCGAGCTTCTCCCATTCCGCCAGCGCGCGCGGCGCAAGATCGGGCGCATCGAGCCGCGCCCAGGCCGGCGCATCGGTCCGCACCGCCCAGCGAAGGCTTGCGGACCTGGCGCGCGGATTGGCGGCCGTCTCCGCGTCCGAAGGCGCGATGGTACGCCGAGTCTCCAGGATGAAACTTGGATGCGGCCCGGGCTCAGGTACGGGCGCGTGCCGCGAGCCCTGCCCGCCCGCCGCCGCACGCGAAACGAAGAACTGCTTCACCAAGCGATCTTCGAGCGAGTGAAATGAAACGACCGCGAGACGGCCTTTCGGCTTCAGCAAACGTTCCGCGCCCGAAAGCGCGCGCGCGAGTTCGCCGATTTCATCATTCACCAGAATGCGCAGCGCTTGGAACGCGCGCGTCGCGGGATGGATCTTGGCGCCGCGCCGACCGCCGACGGATTTTTCGAGAAGGTCGGCAAGTTGACCGGTGCGTTCGATCGGGCCGGCGGCGCGCGCCTGCGTGAGAAAGCGCGCCATGCGGCGGTGTTCGTTCTCTTCCCCAAACGCTTCGAGGATTTCCGAGAGCGCGGCTTCCGAAAGATTGTTCACCGCATCGGCCGCGCTTGGGCCGGACTTTTCCATGCGCATGTCGAGCGGCGCATCGCTCTGAAACGAAAAGCCGCGCTCGGCTTCGTCGAACTGGAAGGACGAGACGCCAAGGTCGAGCGCGACGCCATCGACCGGCTCGCCCACCAGCGTTTCCATGTCGCCGAAACGGCCCGCGCGTAGCGAAAGCCGGTCGCCAAATTCCGCAACGAGCGCAGCGCCTCGCGCCAGCGCATCGGGATCACGATCGAGCGCAATGACACGCCCGCCGGCTTCGAGAATGGCGCGCGTGTAGCCGCCGCCGCCGAAGGTGCCATCGACGTAGAGCCCGCCCGGTTTGACGGCGAGCGCGCCAACCGCTTCGGCCAGGAGGACTGGCGCGTGGCCCATGCTTCAGCTCGGTTGGGCGGAGCGAGAGGGGGCGCGCGGTACGTCGCACGCGGTCTCTGAGTTCGCGCGCGCCGCTGTCTCACCTGGCGCGCCCCCGTTCGTTCCGTCCTTTGGCGTTCCGTCCTTTGGCGTTCCGTCCTGCCGCGCTCTCCTCATCTGTCCGCTCCCGCCAGATCGCGGAGCGAGGTCACGCCCGCCGCGATCTCGCGCGATTGCTTGTCCCAGGCTTCCTCGCGCTGAGGCGCCCACACCTCGAACCGGTCCCGCATGCCGACGAAGACGGCGTCTTCGACGATTTCGAACTGCTCCCGCAGATGCCCGGGGAGCGTGACGCGCCCGGCGCTATCGAACGCGCAGAACACGGCAAGGCCGAAATAGAGCCGCTCCAGAGCGGCGCGTTTGGGATCGAGCGGGTCGAGCTTTTCGAGGAGCGCGGCCCGCCCCTCCATGAAAGCCGCCCCGGCCCCCTCAAGGCAAGGCCGGTGCTGCGATGGAAAGAGATAGACGCCCTCGGCCCCCTCCAGGCACGCGCGCAGGGGCGCGGGCACGCTTACGCGCCCCTTCGCATCCACGCCGTTCCGGTGACGACCGGTGAAATACATCCGTCCCTCCGCAGGCCCCGACAGCCACTTGGGATCAGTTTGGGCGACTATGCCCTGAATTGGGATCAGATGGGAAGAGCTGGGCGAAGGGTATCGTCATTAACGAATCGTTACATTCAGCGCGCCCGTCGCGGGAAACGTGACGGCTCTGTCGTGGAAGCGTCGTGGGCGGGCGCGGCGGTCACGAAGCGCTTGCGCCCGGCCTGCCGGGGCCGATCATGGGCGCGGGAGGCGCCGATGCAGACAGCGCGCTACGGGGTCGATCACGCCGGCCCGCACCAGACGCCCGAGACCGAGGCCGATTACGAGACGCTGATGCGCGACGGGTGCGTCGTGCTGCACGGGCTCGTCAGCGCCGAGCAGTGCGCCGCGATCAAAGCCGAAGCGCAGCGGCTGATCGGGCAGACGGGGCGCAATCCGTTCGAGGGGCTGAACACGCAGCGCGTCTACAACGTGCTCGCCAAGACGCGCCTGCTCGACGATCTCATCATCCATCCACGCGTTCTGGCGCTGCTCGATCGGCTGTTCGAGCCGAACTACCTGTTGTCGCAAGCGCAGCTCATCAACATCCGCCCCGGCGAGGCCGCGCAGTCGCTGCACACGGACGATGGCTTCTACCGCATCCCCCGCCCGCGCCCGGCGCTCGGCGCGGCCACGATCTTTGCAATCGACGCCTTCACCGAAACCAACGGCGCGACGCGGATCGCCCCGCGCACGCAGCATCTGCCGACGGGCGAGCGCCCGGGCGACGACGAGACGTTTCCCTGCGTGATGCCGGCGGGTTCGGCCGTGTTCTTCCTGGGCACGCTCTGGCACAGCGGCGGCGCCAACCGTTCCTCCGAAGACCGCCTCGCCTTCACCGGCCAATATTGCGAACCGTGGCTGCGTCCGCAGGAGAACTTCTTCCTCGAAGTGCCGCGCGAGACGGCGCGCACGCTCCACCCCGATCTGTTGCGGCTGATGGGCTATTCGGTGCACGCGCCCTTCATGGGCATGGTCGATGGGATGCACCCGTTGCGCACGTTGGAATGACCCTTCCCTCGCCGGCGTGTGGCTAGAATCTGTCAGCAGCCCGCGCGGCAGGGGTTACAACCGGCGCGCCGCGACCTTAGCTACGCACTCTCCACTCCAGATTCGTTCTCCGACCAGCGCCGAGGGATGCGTGCGCCCCATCATCACGATCTCCAACGTCGCCAAGCGCTACGCCAATGGCGTCGAGGCGCTGAAGCCGACCAATCTTGAAATACGCGAAGGCGAAATCTTCGCGCTGCTTGGCCCCAACGGCGCCGGCAAGACGACGCTCATCGGCATCGTGTGCGGGATCGTGAAAGCGAGCACGGGCGCGATCGTCGCGGACGGGCATGACATCGTCGCCGATTATCGCGCCGCGCGCGCCAAGATCGGCCTCGTACCGCAAGAACTCACGACGGACGCGTTCGAAACGGTGCTCGACACCATCACGTTCTCGCGGGGTCTCTTCGGCAAGCCGCCAAACAAAGCGCATCTCGAAAAAGTGCTGCGCGATCTTTCGCTGTGGGACAAGCGCAACGAAAAGATCATGGCGCTCTCGGGCGGGATGAAGCGGCGCGTGATGATCGCCAAGGCGCTGTCGCACGAACCGCGCATCTTGTTTCTGGATGAGCCAACCGACAAGCGCTCTGTCGACGCGGGATTGGCGGTGACGATCGCGCTCAAG
>CAZMCA010000050.1:0-18880 GCA_964564595.1 uncultured Caulobacteraceae bacterium | reverse complement strand
CCGCCGCCAAGGCTCATATTCACAGCCGCAACCGGCCGCTGCGCCGCAATCTGGCGCACGTGATCGAGCGCGCGGATCTGATCCGACGTGAACGAGGCGATGCATGGCGAAGCCTGCCCGCTGCCGGCGCAGGGCGCATTGCCCGGGCGATCACGAAACTGGCTGAACACCTGCACCGCGATGATCTCCGCATCGGGCGCCACGCCGGAAAAGCGCGCGCTGCGGCCCGCTGCGATGCCGGCGACATGCGTGCCGTGTTCGCATCCCGCCGCGCCCTGGCACGGCCGCGCCGCGCCGGCGCCGAGTTGGCTCGTCTGCCCATTCGGGCACGTGGGCTCAGCGCCGCTCGAAGGCGAGCGCGAGGAGAAGCACGCCTCAGCCGTCACGCGGCCAGCCAAAAACGGATGCGCTGCCTCAACGCCGGTATCGAGGATCGCGACCGCTTGGCCTGCGCCCCGCCCGCCCAGCGTCCAAAGCTCCGGCGCGCCGATCAACGGCCCCGATTGCGCAAGCGAAGGAAATGCCAGTTCGTCCGCCATGATCTCAGCGTACTGGCCGCTCGCCGCGATCTCATCGAGCTGCGCGGGCGTCACCTCGGCCACAATCAACGGCAGGCTCTCGCTGAGCGAGGCCGCGTTCACAACGCCGCCTTCGGTCAAATCAGCGAGCGCTGTTGCGCGCGCATCCGCGCCGGCAGGCAGCGCGACATCGGTGCGCACGCGCGCAATGATCCGCACCGAGCCTTGCGCCTGCGCTGTCGTCCGCAGCGCGCCGACATCGATCGGCTCCGGCGCCGGCGCGGCCGGTGGCGTCGCGGGCGTGCAGCCGAGCGCCGCAACGCAGAAAGCCAGAGATAAAGCCGTGGTAAGGAGCGCCCGCATCGCCGCCTCCGAGTTCACGCCCCCGCGCGAGTTAGACGCAAACACGCCGTGAGGGAAAGCGCCAAAGCGCTGGCTCGACAAGCGCGCGGCAGGCCAGTACCTCGCAAGGCATTCAAAGCATGAGGGAGGATCACATGGTCAGTTTCGCCGAGCTGCCGTCGATGGTGGGTAAGGAAACCGGCGTTTCCGATTGGGTCGAGATCACGCAGGACCGCGTCAACAAATTCGCGGACGCGACGGGCGACCATCAATGGATCCACGTCGATGTCGAGCGCGCCAACCGCGAAATGGGCGGCCCGATCGCGCACGGCTATCTTACGCTCTCGCTCATCCCGTTTCTCTCGCAAGGGCTGATGCCGATCACCGGCGTGACGCGCGGCATCAATTACGGCTCCAACAAAGTGCGCTTCACCAACATGGTGCGCATCGGCAAGCGCGTGCGGCTCCGGCAGAAACTCGTGTCGGCCGAGCCCAAGAGCGGCGGCATGCAACTCACCAACGAATGCACGATCGAGATCGAAGGCGAGAGCAAGCCCGCGTGCATTGCGGAGACAATCTCCGTGGTGTTCGGCGCGTAAGCGCCGAACGTGCTGGTTTTCGTCGAAGCGATTTCTATCGCGGGCGACCGCGCCAAGCAGAACGATGACGCCTGCGGCTGGGCGTCCCCGCGCGCCTGGGTGATCGACGGCGCCACCGATCTGCATGACGCGCCGCTTGCGAGCGCGCCATCGGATGCGGCCTGGCTCGCCCAGCGCGCCAACGCGTTCTTCCATGCCCAGGAAGGCGATCCGCGCGTGCTGTTTGGCGCAGCCAGCGCGGACGCGCGCGATTGGTTCGATGCGCCGGACGGGCTCGAGCGCTGGAAGTTGCCCACAGCGTCCGTGCTCATGGTCGTCGAGAGCGCCGCCGGGATCGAAGGCCTCGATCTCGGCGACAGCCGCTGCTTCGCGCTGGGCGCCGATGGCGCCGCGTTCGCCGCCGGCGGCAAGCCCAACGCGGCCGACATTGAAGCCAAAGCCGCCGCGGACGCCGCCAAGACCACCGCTGGCCCGCTCCTCGATGACGCTGCCACGCTCGCGCGTCTTCGGGACGCGCGCGCCGGGCACAACCTGCCCGGCCGCTACGCCGTGTTCGGGTTGCAGCCCGATTGCGCGGCGGCGGCGCGCGGCTGGGCGATGACGCTGCAGCGCCCCGCGCACGTGCTGCTCGCAACGGACGGATTCTCGGCCCTCGTCGATCGCTACGCGGCGTACGACGCCGCTGGGCTCGTGCGCGCCGCGCGCGATAAAGGCTTGCAGGAACTCGCACGCGAACTGCGCGCCATCGAGGCGGCGGATGCCGGCGGCGCACGCCATCCGCGCTTCAAGCCGTCGGATGACGCAACGGCGCTGCTGCTGCGGCTCACATAGCCGCGATCTGTCGCGTGGCGCTTGGCGCGCGCGTGGACGGGCGGCTAGGCTCGCCGCCTTCCTTCACCATATGAGGCGCTGATGAACCGTCGCGACCTGTTGCGGGCCGCCGCAAGCCTTCCGGTCCTCTCCGCCCTTCCTGGATGCGCCACCGCCAACATGACTGAAATCCCAACGCCCCCTGTCGCGCCCGTGCGCCCCGTCCGCATCGAGCAACTGGGCCGCGTGCGCGTCGATCCCTATCAGTGGATCAAGGACGAGAACTGGCAGCAGGTGATGCGCGATCCAAGCGTGCTGAACGCCGACATCCGCGCCCACCTCGACGCCGAGAACGCCTACATGCGCGCCATGATGGCGCCGACAGAGGCGCTGCAGGAAACGATCTTCCAGGAGATGCGCGGGCGCATCAAGGAAGACGACGCAACCGTGCCGCAGCCGGACGGGCCGTGGGCCTATTCCTCACGCTACGAAACTGGCGCGCAGCATCCGCGCTACGTGCGCACGCCGCGCGCGGGCGGGCCTGAGCAGCTCTTGCTCGATGTGAACGCGCAAGCAGCTGGAAAGGACTTCTACGACGTCGGCGCAACCTCCCACTCATCGGACCATTCGCTCTATGCCTACGCCGTCGATGAGCAAGGCAGCGAGTTCTACGCCGTGCGCGTGCGCGATCTCGCCACTGGCCAAGACCTGCCCGATCCGCCCACCGCCTCGACCGGCGATTTCTGTTTCTCGCCCGACGGCGCGTTCCTCTTCTGGATTTTCCGCGACGAGAATGGCCGCCCGCGCCGCATCTTCCGCCGCCCCGTGCGCGGCACGACGGCGGACGACACGCTCGTTTACGAAGAAGAAAACGAAGGCTTCTTCCTCTCGATCGGCGTGAGCGAGAGCCGCGAATTCGTCGTCATCGGCTGCGCCGATCACGAGACCAGCGAAGTGCGCATCATCCCGGCCGCAACGCCGACAGCCGCGCCAACCGTGTTTTCACCCCGCCAAACCGGCGTGCTTTATGACGTCACGCACTGGGATGGGCGCTGGATCATTCGCACCAACGCCGATGACGCCGTCGATTTCAAACTGATGACGGCGCCAATCGGGCGCACGGCGCGGGCCAATTGGCGCGACTTCATTCCCCATCAGGCCGGCCGCTTCATCGTGGGCGTCGGCGCGTTCCGCGACCATCTCGTTCAGCTTGTGCGCCAAGACGCGCTGCCGCGCATCGTGATCCGCGACAAGGCCGGCCAAGAGCACGCCATCACACAAGACGAAGAAGCCTACGCGCTCGAGCTCGACACCGGCCTCGAATACGCGACCACGACGATGCGCTTCGTCTACAACTCGCCGACGACGCCGCGCCAATGGTTCGACTACGACATGGCCGCCCGCACCCGCACGCTCCGCAAGACGCAGGAGATCCCGAGTGGGCACGACGCGAGCGCGTACGAGTGCCGCCGCTTCAACGCGACGGCCAGCGATGGCGCGCTCGTGCCGATCACCGTGCTGATGAAGCGCGGCACGCCGCTCGATGGCTCAGCGCCGCTGCTGCTCTACGGCTACGGCTCCTACGGCATCTCGATGGATGCGAGCTTCTCGATCCGCAATCTCAGCCTCGTCGAGCGCGGCTGGGTGTGGGCGACGGCGCATGTGCGCGGCGGCTCCGAGCGCGGCTTTGGCTGGTTCCTCGATGGGCGCAAGTTCAAGAAGAAGAACACGTTCACCGACTTCGTCGCCAGCGCGGAAACGCTGATCGCCCGCGGCTACGGGCGCGCAGGAAACATCGTGGCGTATGGCGGCTCGGCCGGCGGCATGCTGGTGGGCGCGATCGCGAATATGCGGCCAGACCTTTGGGCCGGCGTGATCGGCGCCGTGCCGTTCGTCGATGTGCTCAACACGATGAGCGATGTGAGCCTGCCGCTCACCCCGCCCGAATGGCCCGAATGGGGCAATCCGATCGAGGACGCGGAGGCCTACGATTACATCGCCTCCTACTCACCGTACGACAACATCGAGCCGAAGGCGTACCCAGCCGTGCTCGCGACGGGCGGCCTATCCGATCCGCGCGTGACCTATTGGGAGCCGACCAAGTGGATCGCGCGGCTGCGGCCCGCGACCACCAGCGGCCGTCCCTGCCTGTTGAAGATGAACATGGAGGCTGGCCACGGCGGCGCGTCTGGGCGGTTCGATTTCCTGCGTGAGATCGCGGTCGATTACGCCTTCGCGCTGAAAGCCATCGGCGCACGCGAGGCCGGAGGGCCGTTCTAGCGGCTGCACAGCAACGCCAACACACGAACGCCGCGCACCTCACGTGCGCGGCGTTTTCGTGCGCGCGCTGTGCAGCGCCCGCCTTGTACCGCCACAAACAAAAAGGCGGCGGGCCAGAAGCCCGCCGCCAGATTGCATGAAGATTCGACGTCTGTGCTTCGACTTAGAAGCGCAGGTTCACCGACGCGAACGCGCGGCGGCCGATGATGTCGTACGTTGACGGGTCCGTACCCGACTGAACGTTCGGCGAGTACACCGGGGTCTCTTCGTCCGTGACGTTGTTCACGCCAAGGGTGAAGGAGGCCATTTCGGTGATGTTCCACCGGGCCGACGCGTCCCAATACCAGATCGAGTCAACGCCCGTCGGGGTGGGGTTCGTGCCGAAGTTACGCTCGCCAGGGAATTGGCGGGTGATCCGGTTTTCCATCTCGCCGATGTAGCGGCCGCGCGCCATGAACGCGAACGGACCCACATCGTACACCGTGGTGAAGGTGCCCTTCCATTCCGGGAAGCTCGTGCCGAGACCGGCGCCGAAGTACGAGATCGTACCGGCGTAGTCGATGACCGGCAGCGAGGCCGCTTCTTGGCGTTCGAACGTCATCACGTGCGTGATGAGCGCGTTGAACGAGAGCGAACCCGAGTCGGGGCCAAGGCCGAGCCATTCCAGATCCATGCCGTAATCGACTTGGATGTCGACGCCGGTGGTGGCCAGAAGACCGCCGTTCGTGCCCGGGAAGTTGCCGGCCGGAACGCCCGGGATCGACAGCGTGCTGTTGATCCGCGAGATGGCGCCGCCCGAACGGACGAGACCCGCGCAATACTGGTTGCCCGCGACGGTGTAGGTCGGGTTGTTGCCGAAGTAGTTGTAGCAATCGGCGATCGCGATGTTCGGGTCGATCGCGAGGATCGGGCCCGTGATCTCGATGTCGTAGTAGTCGACCGAACCACGCAGACGCGACAGCCACTGGTTTTCCCAGGGCGAGTTCAGCACGACGCCGACCGAAATCGTATCGGCTTCTTCGGCGTCGAGGTTGAGGTTGCCGCTGGTCGTGGTTTGCGCTTGGCCGCCCGGCGTCGCCGCGAAGGTGGCCGGGGTGCCGACGCCCGTGTTTTGGCAAAGCGTGGCGAGAGCCGCGCCGTTCGCCCCATTACGGGCGGCCGAGTAGTTCGAGCACGGATCGAAGATCTGCGGGAACGACTGCGAGCTTTGGAACAGCTCTTGGAAGTTCGGCGCACGAACCGAGCGCTGATAGCTCGCGCGGAAACGCGCGAAATCAACCGGCTCCCAGTTCAGTTCGATCTTGTAGGCGTCAGCCGACTCTTGCGGACCATCCGTCACCGGCAGGGTCTGCGTCGCGATCGTTTGCGTGAACTGGTACGTCGAACGGCGATAGCCGAGGCCGACTTCGAGGTTCTGGATGAGAGGCAGATCCGAAGCGATCGGGATCAGCGCTTCCGCGAACACGTCGAAGAAGTCGTTCTTGCCGCCTTCCGGCGAGCCAACGTTGAAGCCCGAGAACGGACCAACGGACGACAGGAACCGGTCGGTGTATTCGAAGCCGCGATATTCAGCGCCAAACACCATCGAGAGCGGGCCGGCCGGGAGTTCAAACGCGTCGCCGCGGATGAAGCCCTGCGCGATCTGCTGGGTGAAGGCCTGACGGCGCGACACCGGGCTTTCGAGGTACGTACGGCAGGCCGCCGGGAGCGGGTTGTTGCCGAAGGGGTTCCAGGTGGCGCAGACGCTGCCGCCCGACGTCGGGTTGGCGAGGATGTCCGACAGGCGCTGCGTATCGATGTTACCGTTTTGGGTAATGTCGATCTCGGTGCGGCCTTCGGAAACGTACGCTTCCCAATCCCAGCCGCTGTCGCCGATCTCGCCACGCGCGCCGACCAGGAACTGGACGACCGTGTTTTGGAAGATCGACTCGCGGGCGCCGAAGCCGAGCGGACGGAACGCGTAGAGGAAGGGCTCGTTCGCGCCCGAGCCGACGAGACGGAGGTCATCGCCAGTACGTGCGTTGAGGAGCGACATCAGGCCCGGATTCGAGGCGACGAAGGGGTTCGTCACAGGAACGATGAGCGAGGCGATTCCGGTCGCGGGCGTGGAGCCCGGAACGACGAGCGCCGAAGCGACCTGAACGTTGGTATTCTCGCCCGGCGCCCGCGTCGAGACCGACGGCAGCGGTGTCGGAGCGAGCTTCTGGGACGAGTTGTACTCGGTCCAGCCCGCCTGCGCGAAGAACGTCACGCCGCTTTCGGTTTCGTAGTCGACGTCGAACAGGAACGAGTACCGGTCGAGCGGCAGCACGAGCGCGTTCGGAGCGTCGAAGTTGTACGAGTAGAAGTCCGGGTAGAAGCGCGAGTTCACATCGACCGTGATCGGGTCGCGGAAGTTCAGCACCGGGAAGCCCGGGCCGGCGATGCCGTAGAAGATGATCGAACCGTCACGGTTGAAGCCGAAGCGGCCGGACTGGTTTGTCACGTCCGCGGCGCTGAAGCCGTACGTGCCGAACAGAGCGTCGACCGCCGATTCCGGAACCGGGTTGCCGGGGTTGGCAGGGAAACCGCCGGAAGCCGCCGTCGCCGTGCTCCACGAGATCGCGCCTTCAGGCGGCGTGCCGGTGGTGGACGTCGCGTTCGCGGAGAACGGACGCTGCGCCTTCACGAGCGGCTGGCGGAACGAGCGGTCGAAACCGAAGATCGCGTTACCGCGGCCGTCGGCGAAGTTGCCGCCGATGACTGCCGAGACGTTGTACTCTTCAGCGTCCCACAGCTCCATTTGGTTCGAGTAGCTGGCGCGGAAGTCGGCGCCCTCGAAGTTGTTGCGGAGACGGATGTTGACCGCGCCGGCAATGGCGTCGGCGCCGTAGGTCGCGCCCGCGCCGCCGGTGATGACTTCGATCGTCTCGATCATCGCGGCGGGAATGGTGTTGATGTCGACGGTCAGGTTGTTGGCCGACACCATCGGACGGCGGCCGTCGATCAGAACGAGGTTCCGGTTCGCGCCAAGGCCGCGGAGGTTGATGTTCGACTGGCCGTTGTTGCCCGGGTTGTTGGACGACGTCGTGCCCGCCGGGTTCACCTGCGGCAGCGTGTTCAGATACGTGTCCATCGTCACGTCGGCGTTGCCGACGATCTGCTCTTGCGTAACCGTCGCGATCGGGCTGTTCGCCACGAAGTCCTGGCGGACGATGCGCGAACCCGTAACGACGATGTCAGCATCGCTGTCTTGAGCAGCGGCCGGAGCGGCGGCGCCCAGAAGGCCGGTGGTGAGCGCAGCGGCCCCCAACAGCAAACCATTCGCGAACCCGCGTTCGCGCTTTTCGTTGTCCTTCACGTCGAACCTCCAAAACTCATATCCAGAAACCGGCGTCTTGGAGGCTCTTTTCGAGCCGATTCTTGGTTCGCCCCCGAGACGGGATGCGCCAGACGCGCGGCCGGGAGCCCTCACCCCCGAACGTGAGCGAACTTGAACAGGCCGTCACAAACATCGTCAATTCGCGGTCGCGCTTTCGCCGCCGAACGGCCGGAAATGTGGCGAAAATGACGCATTCAATCGCACTGCCGCCGCAAAGGCGGATGCCTGGGATGCCGACAAGATTTTTGCGCGCTTCCGGCGCTGGGCGGCGCAACATTTCACCGTAGCGCTTGTAACGCTACGGCAGAGGGGCAATTCGCAGCGTCGCGACGTGTTACGTACTGACGGCTTGGCGCATCCAGCGTGCTCTGTGGATATCCGCCAGGTTGCCCTCCCAGCCGGCAAGGCGCCCATCCACGAGATTCTTGGAGACCCCGAAAACCGTCGTGCAGACCGGCGCTTCGTCGAGCGCCAGTTGTTCGGCCTGGCGCATCAGGTTCGCGCGCACGGAAACGTTGGGCTCGTTGTCCGCCGCATGCATCAGCCGGTCGAATTCGGGGTTCGAATAGCCAGGGTAGTTCTGGTAGCCGGTGCGCGTCTCCAGGAGATAGAGGTAGTTGCGCGCGTCGTTGTAGTCCGCGACCCAGCCGCCATCGCCCACCTGGAAGTTCTTCGCCCGCAGATTCGCGTAGTGGATCTGCGTCTCGACGCCCGCGAGCTCGCACGTCACCCACGGTGCGATCGCGCGCCAATCGGCCTGCGCCACCACTGCGACACGCGGATTGTCTCCCGTGTTGCGGTGCGAGAACTCGAACCGCAGCGGGTTGTTCGGGCCAAACCCCGCGCTCTCAAGCAGGCGCCGCGCTTCCTGCCGGCGCTCGGCGACCGGCCGATTCGCCCACGGGTAGCGTGCGCCCTGCTCGTAGTTGACGATCCCTGGCGGCACGAACGACAGCGCGGGAAACTCGCCGGCCTTGTAGATTTGCGAGCCGATGAAATCGCGATCGAGCGCCATCGCGAGCGCGCGGCGCACGTTCACGTTGTCGAACGGCGGGCGCGTCATGTTGAAGGAGAAGTACTGCACCAGCAGATACGGCGAGACGCGCACGAGCGAAGGCGCATCGCGCCGCAATTCTGGCGCGCGGTTGGACGGAAACCCGGTCGACCAGCCGCGCTCACCGGAGAGCACGCTGCGCGCCGCGGCCGTCACATCGCTCGACGGATAAAAGTAGATGTCTTCCAACCAGACATTGCGGCTGTCCCAGAAGGACGGGTTCTTCTTGATGTGAACGATGTAGTTCGACCACCACTTCACCAGCCGGAACGGGCCGTTGACGACAATGTTCTCCGGCTTGATCCAGTCATCGCCATGCGCCTGCACCACATGCTTTGGCACGGGGTAGTTCGTGTAGTGCATTAGCATCTGCGGCAGATAAGGCGCGGGATGCTCGAGACGGATTTCCAGTGTGCGGTCGTCCAGCGCGTAGACGCCAACCGCCGTCGCCGGCAGTTCGCCCTTGTTCACCGCCTCGGCGTTGAGGATCGGGTAGAGGATCGTCGCGTATTCGGCGAGGTTCGCCGGATCGAGGATGCGCTGGTACGCGAACACGAAATCATGCGCGTCGCACGCCTGCCCGTCCGACCAATAGGCCTCGCGCAGATGGAAGATCCAGGATTTCCCGTCCGCGCTGGTTTCCCAATGCGTCGCCATGCCGGGCGTCGCAACGCCATCGGCGCCCTCCGTCGTCAGCCCCATGAACATGTTGCCGATGATGTTGTTCTCCCACGTGCCCGAGGCCTTGTGGGGATCGAGCGAGAGCGGCTCACCCTGATTGGCGACGTCGAGGCTGCGGCGGGACGGGTCAAAGCCCACCACTTTGGCGTTCGCGCACGCACCCGTTGCGGAAAGCGCGGCAAGGCCCGCGGCGCCCCGGAAGATCGTGCGGCGGTCGAGGCTGGTCATTGCGGCGCTCCGTGCTTGCGGGGAACCCGCGCAAGCTGACATAGGTCGGCCCAAGTTTAAGTTGCGTCCATCCTGCTTGGGAGCCCCTTCGTGCGCACAATTTTGTTGGCCGCCAGTTTCACCCTCTTCGCCACCGCGGCGGCCGCCCAGGCGCCAGCCCCTGCCACGCCGACGCCGGACGCCGTCGCCCAAGTCTATCGCTGCGCCGAAACCACCGACGACGCGCAGCGCCTCGCCTGTTACGACGCCGCTGTCGGCCGCCTGCGCACCGCCCAGCAAACCGGCGAAGTCACCGTGATCGACCGCGCGAGCGTCGCCGAAGTCGAGCGCGATTCCTTCGGTTTCTCGCTGCCAAGCCTTTCGCGCCTCCTGCCCTTCGGCGGGCGCGACGCGCCCCAAACCAGCGCGCAGCAATCTTCCGGCGCCGCGCCCCAAGAAATTCGCCCCGACGAACAAGAATTCAGCGTTCAGCGCGTCATCGACAACGGCAGCGGTCGCAACACATTCGTGATGACCAACGGCCAGGTCTGGACGCAGATCGAGGCGCGCCGCTCACGCGTGCGCAACGGTGATGCGGTCACGATCCGGCGCGCGGCGCTCGGCAGCTTCGTGCTCGTCCCGCAGCGCGGCGGCGAAGCGCTCCGTGTGCGCCGCCAAGAATAGAGCGCGCTACCGGTCCTTCGGGTCGAGCGCGTCCCGCAGGCCATCGCCCAGGAAGTTGAGCGCCATCAGCGTCACCAGCATCGTCACCGCCGGCGCGATGAGGAGCCACGGCGCGTCGACCATGTTGGCGGCGCCATCGGAGATCAGCGAGCCGAGCGAGGTGAGCGGCTCCTGCACGCCGAGCCCGAGGAACGAGAGGAAGCTCTCGGCCAGGATGATCACCGGAATATTGAGCGAGGCGAACACCAGCACCGGCCCAAGCACATTGGGCACGATATGCCGGAACACGATCGCGAACGGCCCGGCGCCCGATGCGCGCGCAGCTTCCACGAACTCACGCCGCCGAAGCGCGATGGTTTGCCCGCGCACGATGCGCGCCATCGTCAGCCACTCGACAGCGCCGATCGCCATGAAGATCAGCAGCAGGTTCGAGATCGGATCTTCGGTGCGCACGACCGTCATCAGCACGATCACGAAGAAGATGAACGGAATCGCGTAGAGCACGTCGACGATGCGCATCATCACCGTATCGACCACGCCGCCGAAAAAGCCTGCCACCGCACCCCAAACGACACCGATCGTCAGCGCAACCGCCGTCGCCGCGACGCCGACGAGCAACGAGATTCGCAGCCCGAACAGAATGCGCGCCATCAGATCGCGGCCCTCAGTATCGGTGCCGAGCCAGTGCATGTCCGTCGTCGTGGGCGCGATGCCCACTTGCTCACGGAAAATCTCATCGACCGGATGCACCCACAGCATCGGGCCGAACGCCGCTAGAAACACCAGCACGCCCACGATGTAGAGGCTGATCATCGCGGCCGGATTGCGCTTCAGGCGCCGGCGCGCGTCGTCCCACAGCGAGCGGCCCTTTGCGGGCGTCGGCGCGGGCTCGGCGTCCTTCGGCCCGGCGTCAGGGAGAATGGTGTCCGTCATGCCGTGCGCGCCCGGGGATCGAGAACGCCGTAGAGCACGTCGACCAGCATGTTCATGAAGATGATCAGTGCCGAATAGAGGATCACCACGCCCATTACGAGCGTGTAGTCGCGCGCGAGCGCGCCGATTATGAACTGGCGCCCGATGCCAGGCAGCCCAAACACCGTTTCGATCACGAACGACCCCGCGAGCACGCCCGCCAGCGCCGGCCCCAGATAACTGACCACCGGCAGCGCTGCGACCGGCAGCGCATGGCGCCAGATGATCTCATGTTCCGGCAGGCCTTTGGCGCGCGCGGTGCGGATCGCGTTCGAGCGCATCGCCTCGATCGTAGAGGCGCGCATCAGCCGTGAGACGATCGCGATCTGCGGCAGCGCCAGCGTCAGCACCGGCAACAGGAGGTGCGGAATGGAGAACTGATCGCGCGCCAAGCCAACGCTCGGCAGCAGATTGAGCGTCTCCCCAAACACCAGCTTGAAGATCGGCCCCATCACCAGCGGCGGCAGGCAGACCCCCACCATCGCGAGCGCCATGACCGCGTAATCCTGCGGCTTGTTTTGCCGGAGCGCGGCCAGCACCCCAAGCAATCCGCCCAGCAGCACCGCGAGCGTGATCGCCGAGACGCCAAGCACGAAGCTCGTCGGGAAGCCCTCCGAGATGATCTGGAAGACGTCCTTGTCCTTGTACGTCATCGACGGGCCGAGATCGCCCTGGGCCAGATCGAGGAGGTAGTATCCGAGCTGCTGCTCAACCGGCAGGTCGAGCTTGTATTCGGCCAGCAGCCGCCGCTCGATCTCCGGCGGCAATTGCCGCTCCCGATCGAACGGGCCGCCTTCGGCCGAGTGCATCAGGAAGAACGCCGCCGTGATGATCGCCAGCAGCGTCGGAACCGCGACGATCAGACGGCGGACGACCTGGACGAGCATTCAGCCTTCCTCGCGGACCGCCCGCGTTACGAATGCGACACCTTGCGTCTCGTCCGGTTCGTGTCAACTTCGCGGCCCATGAGCACCTTCAAGCGCGTCACGCCTGACTTCGCCGTCGCCGCCCATCTCAGCCTCGCGGACATCGCAGAGGCAGCGAAACAAGGCTTTACGCGCATCGTAAACAACCGGCCGGACGGTGAAGCGCCCGATTTACCGGCGAGTGCGGAGATGGAAGCGGCCGCCAAAGCAGCGGGCCTCACATATACGGCATTGCCCTTCGTCGGGCCCCTCCCGCCGAGCGTGGTGGACGGCACAGAGGCGTGGCTCGCCGAATCGAACGGGCCTGTTCTGGCGTTCTGCCGCTCAGGCACGCGCTCGATCACGGCATGGGCGTTCGCATCGGTCCGTTCGGGCAGGCTGTCTCCGGATGAGGTGATCCGGCTCGCGGGTGAAGCTGGCTACGATCTTGCCGCGCATCGTCCGGCGCTGAGCGCACTCAAGCGGTAAGGTTTATCGTTGCGTGGCGGCTTGGGAGGGGCCGGGCTCGACCAGCCCGAGATTCGCCAGCGGCGCGAGGAAGGTTATCGCGGCCAATTTCAGGAGCACGATCGTCGCCAGCGCCAGGAGCGCGCAGCGAATGCGCTCCAGCGTGAACAGGGCGAACGAGCGGATCGCGATCATGCGCCGGGATTAGCAAATGCTGGGCCGCGGCGTGGACTGCGCCTGCGGCGCACGGTAAAGGCGCCCGGGCGTCCTTCAGGACGTTGGGCCGGGACGTAGGGCTAGGGCCGTAACGGCGAGAGACCTCCGCCGTATTGAAGCGGGGGCCAGGAGTTGAGCGTGCAGGACCCAGCGATCGCCGCCCGCACAGAGTCCGCTATTCCGCATGTCGGCTTCGACGACCGCCGCGGCCTGCCCGCGCCCAAGGGGCGCAATTGGTTTTCGGATTTCGAGTTCGGCCCGCAGGGCGTGCTCATCAAGAAGACCGGCTGGCGCGCGCCCTACTCGCTTTCGAACATCCTTTCCGTGCGCATGTGGTTCGCGTTCTTCTTCCGGGTGATGGTGGCGCGGCCGATCGAGGGGGCGCCGTTCCGCATCTATTTCGCGCCAGACCGCGCGCGCCCTTGGTACATGATCTGGCCCGTGGTGAAGCTCGCCGGCGGGCGCATCGTACAAGACCCACAGCAAGCCGACGTGCTGATGCACTTCGAAGACGCGACGTTCGGCGACACGCCCCCGCCGCTCGCGGGCCAGCACGCGGCCTATGTGAATTTCGGCTGCCGGGACGTTTCCAAGAGCAAAGTGGCGGCGGCGTTCGAAGCCGCGTTCGGCTACCCGCTCGCGCTCGACCCGCGCACGCACACCGGCCCAGCCGTCGAAAAGTGCGAACTCAACGGCGCCCATGACGGGCGCATCGTGCAATGCCCCACCGAGCCACTGCCTGGCCGCGTCTATCAGCGCGTGATCGACAACACCGCAGCCAAATCTGATCTCGTGGAGGACTACCGCTCGCCCACCGTCGGCGGGCGCCCAGTCTGCGTCTTCATGAAACGCCGGGCCATCGGCGAGCGCTTCGCGAACGCCAACAGCGAAGTGGAGATGAAGCGCACCGAAGAGTGCTTCTCCCCCGAAGAGCTCGCGCGCATTTCCGATTTCTGCGCGCGCATGCATCTGGATTTCGGCGGCCTCGACATTCTGCGCGATCGCGCGGATGGCCGCCTCTACATCGTGGACGCGAACAAGACGGACATGGGCCCGCCAATCGCGCTACCCATCCCGCCGAAGCTCATGGCGGTGCGCATGATCGCGCGCGCGTTCCGGGAGTTGATCGAGAGGCGCTAGATGGCGGTGAAAATTCCGTTCGTCCGTGAGCTGGACCCGGCCTATGGCCAGTCCGTGCAAGTCAGCCCGCGCATCCGGCGCGTGACCGCGAACAATCCAGGCCCATTCACCTATCTCGGCACCGGCGTTTACATCGTCGGCAAAGGCGAAGTCGCGATCATCGATCCCGGCCCGGATGACAAAGCGCATATCGATGCGCTGCTCGCCGCCGTGAAGGGTGAGCGCGTCACGCACATCCTCGTCACCCATAAGCACATGGATCACTGCCCCGCCGCGCGCCCGCTCGCGGAAGCAACAGGCGCGACGATCTACGCCAACGCCGCGCCGACCAAATCCGCCCGCATCGCGGTGCGCCTCGATGACGATCACGACGATGAGTTCAAACCGGACGTCGGCCTAAGCGACGGCGAAGTGCTGCGCGGCCCCGGCTGGACGCTGGAAGCCATGTTCACGCCTGGCCACACATCGAACCATTGCTGCTTCGCGTTCAAAGAGGAGAACGCGTTCTTCTCCGGCGATCACATCATGGGCTGGTCGACCACCGTGATCACGCCGCCGGATGGAGACATGGCCGACTATTTCGCCAGCCTCGAAAAAGTTCGCGCGCGCAATTTCAACGTGATCTGGCCCACGCACGGCCCGCCGATCCGCGAAGTCACCGAGTTCATCGACGCGTACAAAGCCCACCGCCTCGCGCGCGAAGAACAAATCCTCGCGCAGCTGCGCGCCGGGCGCACAACAATCAAAGACATGATCCCAATCATGTACGCCGACGTCGATCAGCGCCTGCATCCGGCCGCGATGCACTCCGTGTTCGCGCACATGATCCGCCTCGTAAAAGCAGGCGTGCTCAAGACCGACGGCGAACCCGCGATGGACAGCGCCTACCGGTTCGCGTGAGCCGCTATTTCGGCGCGGGCCCGATCAGGTCCCACCAATTGCCGTAAATATCTTCCAGCACCGCAACGCGCCCATAAGGCTGATCGACGGGGCCCCGCACCGTTTTCACACCATTCGCTGTCAGCCGCGCGTGATCCGTCTCAAAATCCGACGTTTGCAGAAAGAATCCGACGCGCCCGCCCGTCTGATTGCCGATGCGCGACGTTTGCTCATCGCCCACCGCCTTCGCGAGCAAGATCTGCGCGCCCTCGCCCGGCGACACCGTCACCCAGCGTTTGCCCCCGCCCTGATCGACGTCCGCCGTCACCGTGAAGCCGAACTTCTCGGTGTAATACGCAATCGCTTCATCGTAATCGCGCACGACAAGCGCGACGGTGGCGAGCCGCCGCGTTGGCGCATCCGGCACCGGGACTTACTCCGCCGCTTGCGCGCTCGGGAAGCGGTAGTCCTTAAACGTGTCCCGGAGCGCGAGCTTGTTGATCTTGCCAGTCGCGCCGATCGGAATCTTCTCGACGAACACGACGTCGTCCGGCGTCCACCACTTGGCGATCTTGCCTTCGAGGAATTTCAGCAATTCCTCTTTCGTCGGCTGCGCGCCCGGCGCGGCTTCGATCACCAGCAACGGCCGCTCATCCCATTTCGGGTGCACGATCCCGATCACCGCCGCGCACGCCACGCCTTGGGCGCCCACCGCGATGTTTTCGATATCGATCGAGCTGATCCATTCGCCGCCGGACTTGATGACGTCCTTGGCGCGATCGGTGATCTGCATGTAGCCCGCTTCATCGATCGTCGCGACGTCGCCCGTATCGAAGAAGCCGCACGGCTCGAGCGCCGTGCCATCGGCGTTGCGCGCGCCTTCGTTGCGGAAATAGGATTTCGCAACCGCCGGCCCGGCCACCATCAGGCGCCCGAACGTCTTGCCGTCATGCGGCAGCAACTTGCCTTCGTCGTCGACGATCTTCATTTCGACGGTGAACGGCACGCGGCCCTGCTTCAGCTTCACTTTGATCTGCTCGTCGCGCGGCAGCTTTTCCTGATCCGGGCCCATCGTGCCGAGCGTGCCCATCGGGCTCATCTCGGTCATGCCCCAGGCGTGGATCACCTCGACGCCGTACTCGTCCTCGAATGCGCGCAGGATCGCTTCAGGCACCGCCGAGCCGCCGATCACGACGCGCTTCAAATGGTTGAGCTTCAGATTGTTCTCACGGAGATACGCGAGCAGCATCAGCCACACGGTCGGCACCGCTGCGGTGAAATTCACTTGCTCGGCTTCCAGCAATTCATAGACGCTCGCGCCATCGAGCTTCGCGCCCGGCAGAACGAGCTTCGAGCCCGCCATCGGCGCCATGAACGTGAGCGCCCAGGCGTTGGCGTGGAACATCGGCACCACGGGCATCACCGCGTCACGCGCGCGCAAACCGAACGCATCGCCCATGCTCGCGGCGAACGCGTGCAGCATGTTGGAGCGATGTGAATACAAGACGCCCTTCGGGTTGCCCGTCGTGCCCGACGTGTAGCAGAGGCCCGCGGCGGTGTTTTCATCGAACCCGCCCCAGCGCGCATCGAGCGGCCGGCCGGCGATGTAATCTTCATACGCGATCGCGTTCGGCAGCGATGTATCGGGCATGTGCGCGCGATCGGTGAAGATCACATAGGTGCGCACCGTTTCGAGCTGGCTCGCGATCTTCTCGATGATCGGCACGAACGTCAGATCGAGGAAGAGGATCTTGTCGCCCGCGTGGTTGCAAATCCAGGCGATCTGTTCGGGGAAGAGCCGCGGGTTCACCGTGTGCAGCACCGCGCCAATGCCCATGGCGCCGTACCAGGTCTCGATGTGGCGGTGCGTGTTCCACGCGAGCGTAGCGACACGGTCGCCAAGCCCAATCCCGCTCGTCGCCAGCGCGTGCGAGACTTGCTTAGCCCGATCGTAGATCTGCGCGTAATTGGTGCGGTAGATCGAGCCTTCGACCGTGCGCGTCACGATCTCCCGGGCGCCATGATTGGCGCGCGCGTGCTCCAGCACGCGGTCCAACGTCATCGGCCAATCTTGCATCAAGCCCAGCATTTACCCGTCTCCCAATCGCGTTCGGCCGCTCTTACGGGCGGCTTCGTTCGCTCTTGGTTGTACGAGACCGGCGCTAGCCCGGCAACGTCACGCGGCGGCGCGGAAGCGCGCTGCGGGGCGAATACGCGGCGCCATCGCGGGCTTTTGATCGAACACATACCCCGCAGCGGTGAGTTTCGCCTGCAGCGCGGCGACGCCCGTCGGCAGCGCGGGGCGATAGACCGGCTGCGCCATCGGCTCCGGCGCCAGGACGCTTTCGGATGACACGCGGCAATGCCCCGCCTCCCCCCAAAGCGAGAGCACCAGCGCGGCGCGTTCAGGCGCAAGCGCCCAGCGGTCGAGGATCGCGGTTGGGCACGGTTCGGGCACGGCGGGTTCGGCCATCAGCGGCGCGGCCGAGAGCATGCGCTCACACGTCAGCACCGCCAGAGACGCCACAAGCCCGCGCACGCCGGTCCACATGCAAACCACTCCGCCCTCAAGAGTGGTGACCTTTCCGCAACCGGATTGAAGAAAGCGTTAACCGTAGTCGCCCGCGCTTACGGAAAGAGGCGATGCGTCTCCCAGCGCGCGCCTTCATCGGCGCGCGTGAATACCAGCCGGTCATGCAAACGAAACGGCCGATCGCGCCAGAACTCGATCTGCGTGGGCGCAACGCGCCAGCCCCGCCAATGCGGCGGGCGCGGCACTTTCCCAACGCCAAACTTAAGCGCGTGCTCGGCGATGCGCTTCTCGAACACGAAGCGCCCTTCCATCGGGCGCGACTGATCGGACGCCCACGCGCCGATCTGCGCGTCCCGCGCACGGGTCGCCCAATAGTCATCCGCTTCCTGCGCGCTCACGGCGCTCACCGGCCCGCGCACGCGCACCTGGCGGCGGATGCTCTTCCAGTGAAACACCAGCGCGGCCTTGGAATTGGCTTCGAGCTCGACGCCCTTGGCGCTCTGCTCGTTCGAGTAGAACGTGAACCCGCGCGCATCGACGTCCTTCAGGAGCACCATGCGCGCATCCGGCAGGCCGGACGCATCCACCGTCGCCAGCGTCATGGCGTTCGGATCGTTCGGCTCTTTCTCGCGCGCGTCCTTGAACCACGCCTCGAACAACGGGACCCAGTCCGCATGCGCAAAGAACGCCGGATCGTCCGGCGGGGGCGTTTGGCCTTCGTAACGGGGGGACGGCGGGATCAGGTCGCTCATAGGCTCTTCACGCGCTGCGCCGGGCGATGGCCCGGTGGGGAAACCGGTTAGATACCCGGTAAACGTCCCGGTATAGAAACCGCGAAATGTCCCACAACACATTTGGCCATCTCTTCCGCGTCACCACCTGGGGCGAAAGCCACGGGCCGGCGCTCGGCTGCGTGGTCGACGGCTGCCCGCCGGGCATTGCGCTGACCGAGGCCGACATCCAGCCCTTCCTCGACGCCCGCAAGCCCGGCACCTCGAAATTCGTCACCCAGCGGCGCGAATCCGACACGGTGAAGATCCTGTCGGGCACGTTCGCCGACGAGCGCATGGCCGGGCCGGTCACCACCGGCACGCCGATCAGCCTCCTCATCGAGAACGAGGACCAGCGCTCGAAGGACTATGCCGAGATCCGCGACGCCTACCGCCCCGGCCATGCCGACTTCACCTATCAGGCGAAATACGGCGTGCGCGATTATCGCGGCGGCGGGCGG
>CAZMCA010000049.1:0-19908 GCA_964564595.1 uncultured Caulobacteraceae bacterium | reverse complement strand
CACCTCGAGTACTTCTACTTCCACAACTGCCTCTACGAGCAGGTCTGGAAGGACAATCGCCGCCGGAACACCGAAAAGCTCAACACGATCGACGTGCTGCACAAGTACCCGCACGACTACAAAGTGTTGTTCATCGGCGACGCGACGATGAGCCCCTACGAGATCACCTATCCGGGCGGCTCGGTCGAGCACTGGAACGAAGAGCCGGGCGCGATGTGGCTGCACCGCGTGACGGAGATTTACGAGCGTGTCGTGTGGCTCAACCCCGTGCCGCGCGCGCATTGGGATCACACGCCGAGCGTGAACCTCATCAAGGACGTGATCGGGCCGGAGCGCATGTTCCCGCTTACGCTTCAAGGCCTTGAGGAAGCGATGCGGGAGCTCTCCCGCTAGCCTCATAGCAGCTTTGCTGCGCGATTGGTCGCAGAGCGGGCGCGCGGGCCTTTAAACCGCCGCCCGGCTGCGCTATCTGCGGCGTCCCAACCGTCATCCCGGAACGATGCGTCCGCGCCTCCAACGCGGCCCCGCCCCTTTTGTCCCGCAAGGAAGATGCATGTCGGATTTCAAGAACGACTGGAAAGCCAACACCCGCCTCGACGCGGCCGCCGAAGCCAAGAAGGCGATGTTGGAGAAGTTCAAAGCCAAGGCCGCCGCGAACAACGCCGCCGATCCAGCCGCTGTGGCTGAGGCCGCCAAGGCCCAGGAAGAGAAAGAAGAGCGCAAGCGCGCCGCCGAACTCGCGCGCCGTGAGCGCGTGGAGCTTGAGCGCATGGAGCGCGCCGAGGCCGCCCGCAAAGCCGCCGAAGCCGCGGCCGCTGCCGAAGCCAAGCGCAAGAAGGACGAAGAAAAGGCGCGCCGCAAAGCCGCCGAGGAAAAGGCGATCCGCGAAAGCGAAGAACAAGCCCGCCGCGACCTCGCCGAAGCCGCCGCCCGCCGCGCCAAAAAGCGCGCTTAACCAGATAACCATGCGGCTCGCGCTTGTGCGCGGGCCGCATTACGGTCCCGCCCGCGCTGCTGGGGCCCTTATGAGTACGCCGGAGACGCCCGCCCCCGCCGGCGGGCAGCACACTTACTACCCCGAGGTCGACGCGCTGCGCGCCTTCGCGGTGACGGCGGTGATCCTTCAACATTGCCAGCTGCTGCCGTTCGGGTGGACGGGCGTGTGGCTGTTTTTCGTGATCTCCGGCTTCGTCGTCACGCACACGCTCCTAGAGCGCGGCGAACCGGGCCAAGCGCGCGGCGGCGGGTTTCTCGATTTCATCCTGCGTCGTGCGTTCCGCATCTGGCCGGTGCTGTGGCTCTATACGGGCGCAGCGATCGCAGCGGCGCTGATCGCGGGCACGGCGTTCAACTGGCAGGCCGCGCTCGCGGCGATCACTTTCACCTCGAACTTCTACACGATGGTTGGCGGACCAGACCTCTGGCCGATCTCGCTCAGCCATACCTGGACGCTCGCGGTTGAAGAGCACTTCTACATCGCCTTTGGCCTTCTCTTCTGCTTTGCGCCGCGCGCGGTGTTCGCGCGCGCGCTGATCGCGATGATCATCGGCGCGCCGCTAATTCGAGCAGCTTTGAGCCTCTGGCTTTCGCAAAATCAGGTTGAACCGCTGCAAGCGGCGTTCGCCGTCTATACAATGTCGCCCGGACACTTCGATGCGTTCGCGGCGGGCGGCCTCATCGCGCTCTATCGGCTGCGCGTTCTGGAAGCGGGCAAGCTCGTGTGGTGGTTCACGCTCGCGGCGATCGCCGCGTTCGTGCTGCATGTTTCGGTCTATCTGGGATTCAACGTCGCGGCGGATCGGCACGGCTTCGATCTTTTCCGCGACCTCGTGTCCGGGATCATGTTCGGGCAAGGACGCGAGATCTTCATCTACACCCCGATCTGGATGCTCGCGGCGGCGCTCTTGATGTGGACGCTGAAGCGCCCGCCACTGCTGCAACCCCTGCTCGCTCTCCCGCAGCTGCAATGGGCCGGGCGCATCTCGTACAGCGCCTATGTCTATCATCCGGCGATCATTGTGCTGGCGCACGCCATCGTTGCGCCGTTCGCGCCGGCGCAAACTTCTATGACGAACGTGCTGATCCAAGGCGCGATGGTGTTTGCGATCGCTTACCCCGCGACGCTGCTCATCGCGCATATCTCGCATGTGACATTTGAAAAGCCGATGATCGCGCTTGGCCGGCGGCTTGAGACGCGTCGACGCGCGCGCCGCGCGGCGCTTACGCCGGCGGCTGCGCCGTCCACCTGAGGGCTGCGGTGTTGTAGCCGCGCGTTTGCAGGCGCTGCAGCAAGTCGGCGCGCGTCGCTTCGCTCAGGGCCGGCGTGCGCGACAAGATCCAGAGGAAGCGCCCGCTCGGTTCGCCCACCAGCGCCCAGCGATAGTCTTCGTCGCGATCGAGCACCCAGTAATCGCCCTCGAACGGGCCGCCGAACCGAACCTTGAGCTTGGCGTTTGTCGCCGGATCGACGATGCGCGCGACTCCCTCCGCGCGCTCGACCGGGCCCGAAGGCGCGCCTTGACGGCATGTGTTGATCACCGTGATGCGCCCATCCGGCCGCGACGCGTATTCCGCTGTCACGCCCTCGCAATCACGCTCGAACGAATTCTCGAACCGCGCGATCTCGTACCAAAGCCCCGCATAGCGCTCGATCTCGATCTGCGCGACAGGCCCGAGCGGCACGTCCGAAGACCGGTTCACGGGCGGCAGGATGCAGGCGGATAAGAGGGCGAGCGGTATCAGGAAAAGGAATGCGCGCATGCCCCTTCTACGCAGCCGCGCGCCAATCGGTTCCCCGCCATTGCCCTTGTGCGGGCGGGCGCTAGCATTGCGCCCGGGATGCATCGCCGCACACTTCTCGCCACGGGCCTGGCCGCCGCCGTGCTTGCTCCGGCCGCGCATGCGCAAGCCCAGCGCTTTGCCGCCGCCGCCGAATACTCGGACCGGCACAACGGCGCGGCGCTCATCATCCAGCGCAGCGGCGTGCTGCTGGCCTCGCGCTACGTCAACGCCAACGCCGCAGCGGCGCTTCACCCGCTTGGGACAGCGACGCGCGTGTTCGCGGCTCTCCTAGCCGCAGCGCTGGCCGAAGACCGGCTGCTCTCGCTCGATGAACCAGCAGCGATGACGCTTGGCGACTGGGGCGCACATCCGATCAAAAGCACGATCACGCTGCGCACGTTGCTCAACGGCACCAGCGGCATCGCCGGCGACGCGCCCGATATCGCGGCGTTAATCGCGCTTGAGCCGCAAGCGCCGCCGCACGCCGCCTTCGTGGACGATGGCGCCGGCTATCGCCTGTTCGTTGAGATCGCACGCCGTAAGCTGGAAGACGCCGCGCTCGACCGGCGCCGGCGCGGACCGCAAATCCACGAGATCGATCCAGCGCGCTATCTGGCGATGCGCGTGTTAACGCCGATCGGGGCCGGCACGGTGCAGTTCGCGCGCGACACGCACGGCGCGCCGCGCTTCGACGATGGCGCGGCGATTTCCGCCGATGGCTGGGCGCGCGTCGGCGAACTCATTCAGCGCGACGGCGTCTATCGGGGCGCACATGTCGTGAGCCCCTCCGCTGTGCAAGCGGCGCTCACCGGAAGCTTCATTGAAGGACGGCGCGGGATTGGCTTGTGGCTCGCCGCGTCGGTGAGCGCGCCCGCCCCGCGCAGCTCCGATCTGTGGACGCTCGGCGCGCGCATTCCGGCCGATCTCGCGATGGCGGCGGGCGGCGGCGGTCAACGGCTCTACGTTTCGCCCTCGCTGCGCATCGTGATTGCGCGCCTCTCAACTGGCGCGCCCGATCCCACCTGGTCGGACGCGGCGTTTCTGACGCGCATCTTCACGAGCTGAGCACGTCGTCCATGGCGCGCTCGAAAAATGACCAGCGTTTGTATGTGCGCACGTGGTCTGGCGCACCGCGCCAGGCCAGCGCCAACGCCGCCTTAGCACCGTCGACCGCGAACACAGCGGCCAGCGGATCGAGGCAGATGCGGATCGTGAACACCACCGCGCCTTCAATCTTGGAGATGGTTTGCCGCTCAACGCGCAGCCACAGCCCCTCACGTTGTTCGGCCGCGCTCCAAGCCGTGGACCGCGCACGCATCAGCGACGCATCCGGCAGATAGCGATCTGGTCCGAACTGGATTGTCCAATTGAAGCGCTCCAGCACCTGGCCCGGCTGCAGCCCATCGAACACGCGTGTGATCCGCGCGGCCAGCGCCTGTGTCCCTTCCGGGCCGAGCTTGTCGGGCACGGCGCCGTGAATGTGCGGCAATGGCCGTGCGAAATTTTCTGCGAGTGACCATTGCGAGGGCGCGCAGAGCACCGCCGCCCCGAGGATCCAACCCTCCTCGCGGCGCAGCATCACGCACACATCATCCGACACCGTCTCGGCGGCGGCGCGAAAGCTCACGGCAGAGGGATCGATCCGCGCCGCGATTGCCGCCAGCAAAGGCGCGGCTTCCGGCAGCTCACGGTGAACCAGTTCGCCCATCGCGGCGATCTGGCGGCGCTTGTCAGGGATGTGAGCCGCTTCAGTATCCGGCTGGAGCCATGCTTGCGGCGCGATTGGCCGCAGGCCGACTGTGAACTCCGGCGGACCGAGAAGGAACGGCAGGTGGGGCGGGCGGCGCATCGCCTTCACGGTTTAGCGCCGCCGCACCCGATGCGTCAGCGCCGTGGGCGCAAAACCAGGCCCGCGACCAGCCCAAGCACCCCGCCGCCGCCAGCGCCGACGATCAGATTGCCCAAATGCTGGCCAACATCGCCCTGCGCCAAACTGTAGACGGCATCGAGCGCGCCTTGCGCTTGGTCCACCTGCGAGAGCCCCTGCCCAGCAGCGAGCCCGCCGATGATCCCGATGATCGAACGCCCGAGCACGCCGCCGCCGCCGCGCGTCAGCGCGCCCGCGATATTGCCCGCGGCGAGCCCGCCTAGCGCCTGCACGATCAGCGGCAGATAAGCCGAGATATCCATGTGCTTCCCCTTCCCTCAAACACCCACGATCTGACGCCGTGGCGGGTAGACACTACCGCGCGGGCAGCCGCAGCGCACGCAATGATTGCCATTCTGTAATTTAGCCTACGGTATGTGAACGCGCTTTGTTCGCCACACGGCGTGTGGCAAGAAAACCACGCGTTCGCGCCGTTCGCGATTATTTGCGCATCTTTAGATGCTTAGCCGGCGCCGCTGCGACAAGCTGCCGATGCATGGCGACGTCACCGCTCACCCGCCTTACCGAAGACGAACGGCTCTCGCCGCTGGTGGACGCTGTCATGACGGTAGCCGCGCGTGAGGCCCCGTGGCGGCGCGCGTTCCTCGCGCAGATCACGCCCAAGCCGCACGACGTGATCATCGAAATCGGCGCGAGCGCTGGCGCAATGGCGCTCACACTTGCGCAGGCCCAGCCACGCGCCACGCTGATTGTTGTGGAGAGCGACGAGGCCGTGCTCGAGCGAGCCCACGCGCGCGCAACGGAAGCGAATGCGCAAACGATCACGTTCGTTCATGGCCGCGCGCGAGACTTGGCGCAGCTCACCGCCCATTGGGCGCCGACGAAGATCGTGTCGTGCCTCGCACTCCACAATTTCGCGCTGCATGAAAAGCTCTCCATCCTGCGCGCCGCACACGAAGCAATCCGTGCGGATGGCCGGTTGCACTGCGCGGAGTATGGCGCGCAACGCACGCCGCTGATGCGCTCGCTTTACCGCACGTTCCAAGGCGTGGACCTCGAAACACCGGAACCGCTTGCGCGCACCATCCGCGACGCTGGGTTCCGGGCTGTGGATGAAGCGCGCACTTTCGATACGCTGACGGGCAGTTTGTCGCTGATCAGTGCGCGCGCACACTGAGTTTTAATCTTCGGACTCGTAGCGCGCACTGTTGCAGAGCGCTAATGTCCGACCCCGGCCGGTTTCCGGCCTTCCCTAGCGGCCATGCGAAGGCCGAGCATCTGGGCAGGACATGAACGCGCAAATCCGCATCGTGTGTGCATACGAAGGCGAAGCGAAAGCAAAAGCGATCGCGCGTTTGCTTGGCGCGGAAGGCCACGTCGTGAGCATTGCGTGCGGCCGCGCAACGCTCGAAGAGATCGACGCTGAGCGTGATCCTGAATGCGTTGTGTTCGTGTGGTCGCAGCACGCCGAAGCATCGCCCTATGTGATGCCGTGGATGAAAGCGACCGATCCGTCGTTCGCTGTGGAACTCACGCTCACCGGCAAGCAGCCGCTCTTTCCAGGCCGGCGCGAACCACCGATCGACTTTTCAAACTGGCGCGAAGATCGCGTCAGCGATTGCTGGAAAGAACTCGAGCGCCGCATTCGCCGCGTCGCGCATAAGGATGCCCCGCCGCGTATTGAATCGACGCGCGCTGCGATGGCGTTCGGCGCCGTCGGCGCAGTGATGCTTGTTGCGGCGGTCGGCGTGCGCCTTCTCGATCGCCCGGGCGACATCGCTGAAAATACGCCGGCGCCCATCTCGTTCGAAGCTGGCGAGATCGATGTCACCGCGCAGGGCGGCCTCTCGCCCCGTGCGCGCCTCCTCGAACCGGAGAGCGCCGATCTTGAGCCGATCGTTCGCTCTCGTGCGATCCGTGCGCGCGCGCTCGCTGCAAGCCCTGGCGGCGATGAGCACTTCATCGAAGCGACTGTCGTTGAGCCAATGACTTTCCGGGATCGCAACCTGCTCGACGCGCTGACATCGCGCTTGCGCGGCGACTGAGCGCTACTCGCCCTTCTTCGCGCGCAGCCAGTGCAGGATCGCCCACGAATGCGCTTCGTGGCGCACCTTCATGATCGCATCCGCAGCCGGCGCCCAAATCAGCACATGGTCAGGCTCGGTCGGCGCGCCGTCGGACGCTGACAACTCCACCTCATAGAATGTCGCCAGCGAATTGCGCGGCTCGCCGCGATTGACCCAGTACTGCCCCGCGCGCCCGATAACGCGCGTGGGCCAAATCGTAAGCCCGGTCTCTTCGATGAACTCGCGCATCAGCGCGGCGGCTTCGTCTTCATCGGCCTCGACGCCCCCGCCCGGCAGATCGAATTCGAAGGGCGCCGTCTTGCCGATGCGCACAAGCGCGATTGCGTCGCCGCGCGGGCAAAGGCCGTAGGCCGTTGGGCGCTCCACATAGGTGAGGCCGGGCTGGGTCTTGCCGAATTGCAGCGCGAAACGGGTCATGGCTGAGGGCGGCTTATAGTGCGGATTGCGCGCACGCGAAATCGCGCCGCAGCATCGCGCGCCGGTTTCGCAATTTGCTTGCTGCGGCTCCGGCCCCGTCGCAAAGATGCGGCATGGACACCAGCGCTGGGCCATTCGGGGGACCGCTCAATCCAGTGGCGCTGATCACCGGCGCAGGCTCGGGCATCGGGCTTGCCGTCGCGCGCCGGCTCTCCTCCGTCGCGACGGGCGGGCTCCTGCTCGTCGATCATGACGCCGCCGCGCTCGACCGGGCTGCGGACACGCTGCCCAGCCCGCCCGAACGCGTCTCAACGCTGGCGCTCGATGTCGCGGACGAAGCGCGCTGGGAAGACGTGCGCGCGTTCATCGCCTCGCATTACGGCCGGCTCGATTGGGCGCTCGTCAACGCGGGGATCGCGCACGCGGCGCCGATTGCTGACATGAGCTTTGCCGATTGGCGGCGCGTCATGAGCGTCAATCTCGATGGCGCGTTCCTCACGCTGCGCGCCGTCATGCCGTTCATGCGCGGCAATGAAATGGGCGGCTCGATCGTGATGATGGCGTCGGCCTCCGGCGTGAAAGCCGAACCTGGCGTGGGCGCCTATGGCGCATCGAAGGCGGGGCTTTTGCAGCTCATGCGCGTTGCGGCGAAGGAAGGCGCGCCCGACAGGATCCGCGTCAACGCGATCGCGCCCGGCGGCGTAGAGACGCCGATGTGGCGCGATGTTCCCATGTTCCAGGATCTCGTCCGCGAAACCGGCAGCGAGCGCGCCGCCTTCGATCGCATCGCGCAAGAAGCAACGCCGCTTGGCCGCTACGCCACGGCCGATGACATCGCACGCCTCGTTGAGCTGCTGCTGATCGAAACCGCGCCGATCACGGGCGCGACGATCATGGCCGACGGCGGCTACACGCTCTAATTCTCACACGCGATCACAACGAGGCGCGCGCGCATGCAATCGATCCTGCAAAGGTTCTGGGGCTTCGACAAACTGCTCGGCCCGATCCTTGTGAAGATCATCTATTATCTCGGCCTGGCCGGCATTGGGCTTGCGGTGTTTTTCGGCGTGATGGGCGGCTTGTTTGCGTTGCCGTCGAACGCGGTACGCGGACTTTTCGTGGTGCTGCTCTCGCCAATTCTCGGCGCGGTCGCGCTCGTTTACTGGCGCTTCCTCTGCGAGATTTTCATTCTCGCGTTCGAGACCTATGAGCGGCTCGGCGAAATTCGCGACCGGCTGCCGCCGCGCGAAAGCACAGCGGCGAGTGCGGAGCCGCCTCTCTTCTAGGTTTGCTTCTAGTCGTTCGCCGCTTCCATCGCCGGCAGCGCATCGAGCGCTTCGCAGAGCGCGGCCTGCACCTGCCCAAGCTCGCGCCCGATCACACGGCTATCGGGATTGCACGCGCGCGTCGCGGCCTCGGCCGCCTCGCAAGCGTCCGCCAGCTGCCAAAGCCCCAGCCCGCGCGCCGAGCCCTTCAAGGTGTGCACGGCGTCGCGCCACGTATGCACTGGCGCGTCCTGAATGATGATGCGGCGCCAAATCTGCGCCTGGCCGCGGAAAAGCGCGATGATTTCGGCCTGCAAGGCGCGGTCATCGCCCGTCATGTGGCGGAAGTGGTCGAAATCGAGAACCGGCCGGGCCGACATGAGGGAAGCGTCTCCTACCTGCGCGGCGATCTTAGGGCGCCTGCGCTTAAGGTCTCGTTTACGCCGCGAGTCTTCAAACCGTCACGGAACGGCTGGCACGCCGATGATCCATTGGTGCGCGTAGGCGAAACCGGCATAGGCCGCGAGCGCCAGCAGGATGCGCCACCACATCTCGCCAAGCGCGAGCCGGTTGCGTCCCTGCACGATCGCCGCAAACGGGATGTTCGAGGTCACCGCCGCGAACCGGGACCAGCCTTCGGGATCGCGCGCCGCTCCCTTCCGGTCGATCGAGCGCGTGCCGAGCAGCACCATCAGCCCCAGCGCGCCAAACAGCATCACCGCAAACCGCTCGCCATTGGCCAGCAAATGCGCCACAGCCCAGATCGCCACGCCCCAGAGGAACGGGTGGCGCGTGATGCGCAGAACGCCAGTAGCGGGCTCATCTTTCTGGAGCATCTTCTCGGCGCCGGCGAGCGTCGGCCCCGGAGTCGTAATCCCCACGAACACGAACAGGAACGAGACGATCATCAGCCCCTGCGCGGCGTGGCGCCCCCAGGCGGGCGGCGTCCAGAGCGACGCGTTCAGCCCATCGAACGGATTGGCGCGCATCTGGCCGAACGCCCAGATCATCCAGACGAGCACCACTGCCGAAGCGAGCGCAAAGAGCCCACGAAACGGCCCCTCCCCGATCCGCCGCACCAGCGCCCCGCGCAGGCCCGTGGCCGATACGCCGATATGCAGCGCCACGAACGCCGCCAAAGCCGTAGGAAACATCGACATCGCCGCCTCCGCGCCAACGATGACCGCGCGCGCCAAGGCGCGCAAGCCCGCGGGCTATACGTCGGCGTCCCGAACGGTGACCTCTCCGAAGCTTCGGTCAAAATCGCTACGCGCACGATTCACTTCGGGAATGTCGGCGAGCACGAAGTCCCTTTGCCGATAGGCAAAGACCTTCACCCTATCGATCACCTCGCGCTCGGCCTGCGTTACAATTTGGGCCTCGCGAAGCTTTTCTAAGTACTGCGTGGACATCGTCCGGATGGCTGCGATTTGCGCCCGTGTCGTCCTTTGAAGGTAAGGCTTATCGCGCACCCTTCGCTGAAGCGCTGTGACGGCATCGTTATAGAGGTGTCGGACGAATACCTTTGCGTGCTTGGGGTCTGAAATCTGGCCGTCGCTTACCGAGAGAATGACGGCTGCCCGGATCTCATCGAGACCTCCCCGATCCGATCTGCATCCGCAGCGCTTCTTTGCTCGGCGACGGCGAGTTTCTCCTCGAACAACGATGCGAGGCGCTCCAATCGCCCGCTCGCGTCGCCCTCGAATTTGTTAAGCGTGCCTTGCATGTCCGCGACAGCGCCGTCCAAGTCGCGAATTCGGTCCTTGAAAAGGAACGGCACGAGCACCGCCGAGGTCAGCAGGCCCAGCGCAGCAATTGCCGATGACAACAGTTGAGCTTGGCCGTCGCCAATTGTCGTCCACAAACTAAGGAGCGAGCCGTCACGAATTCCGAACGCGACGCCGACCAGAACGAACGCCAATCCAAAGCAACACAACAAAGGCGATCGCCAATGTCGTTGTCACGCCAAGTCTACCTTGTGCTTTTTCGGTCATAAGCGCCCCCCGCCCTTTGACGCGACATTTGCCACCTGTTCTATCCAACCTTGCACAGACTGTAACCTGCGGTAGCGGAATAGGAGCGCTCGATGGCGAAGGACGTCAGCATGTCGACGGTGAAGCTTGCGGTCGCGACTGTGACCACCGCACCGGAATTTCGCGTGACGGACGACGGGAAAGTTTTGGGCGATTTGCGCGTCTCGAAAGGCGGCGCGTTCTGGCGTCCCCGCAACGCTCAGCAATACCAATACCTGTCCTGGGAACGCCTCGACGAACTATTCAAGTCGCAAGGCGAAGCCCGAACGGTCGGCGAGTACAAGATCCAGGAAGCCCCGCCCGTCTCATTCGACGAATTCTGACAGGGCATGAGGGCTAAGGCATTGAATCTCTGGTGGGTGTACAAGGATTCGAACCTTGGACCCGCTGATTAAGAGTCAGCTGCTCTACCAACTGAGCTATACACCCGTTCCAGAAGGTCACCGCGTCTAGGGGATTCCCGGGGCGCCGTCCAGTACGGTTTACCCCTTGGCCCACTTCTCCGAGGAGCCCTTGAGGAACCGGAGGAAGAACATCACGCGGGCCACGTCCTTGCCCGCCGCGCCATCGGCCTTCTTCTCGGCGATCGTGATTTCGTACCAGACGTTCTCGGTGCGCGGGCTTTCGCTCAACGCATAGACCTTGCTGCGTGCGAGGTAGGGCGTGTCGGCCGTCAGCGGCCCGTTGACGTGCTGCACCTGGAGCGCGCCGAAAAGCCCGACCACCTTCCCCGCGCTTGCAACCACGGCCGAGCGCGCATGGTGCGCCAGATGCACGGCGAGCGAAGGCGCAAGCACGCCTTTGGCGGCGTAGATCGGCAGATTTTCGGTGATCGTTTCGAGGCGTCGATCCATATCGGCGCGCGCGACCGTAAGCGGAATGTCCTTCGCTTCATCGCCAATCTTGATCGCTTCGAGGATGCGAAGATCGGTCGGTTGGCGTTCGGCTTGCTGCTTTTTCAAGCGCACGGCCAATTCCGATTGCGTATCTTCGCCGAGGCTCGCGGTGCCGACGGCGATGAGATCGCCCGCTTCGTTGTACATTGTCAGCTTGGCGCGCTCGCCATCCCGCTCGGCCACGGCGCGCACGCGCTCTTCATCGACCGTCGCTTGCGTGAAGTGCATCGAGAGATTGCCGGTCTTGAACCAGTCCTCGCCGAACATCTCGACCAGCATGGGCGCGAATTGATCCATGTGGATCGAGCCCGCGACAGTGCCGCCCTTGAAGCCAAGCTTAGAAGCCGTCGCATCGTCGTGGATCGAGCCCTTGGCGGTCTGCGCCATGTTCCGGGGCGTGCGGAACGGGCCTTCGATGAGTTGGGCTTGGGCCATGACGATCTCTCCCTGATGGCGGCCGTGGCGCCGCACTTTTCGCTTGTGTCGCTGCGTAACTCTGAGGCTATCCTCACGGCAAAAGAACGCAACGCCCTTTCGAAGCGGCGGTATGGGAGGCGAGCATGGCCGATTTGGGGGCCGCAGCCGACGCGCAGCTGGGCGCGCGGGTCACCGACGCCGCGCAGCTTGGCATGATGCACGCTGTCTGGGCCGAGCTTCAGCCCGACGCGACCGCCGTCATCAACCCGGATGGGACCACGCACAGCTACGGCGCGCTCAACGCCAACGCCAACCGCATCGCACGCCTTCTACGCGATGCGGGGCTCAAGCCCGGCGACGCTGTGGCGCTCCTCTGCACCAACCGCGCCGAGTTCTGCGACGTGCTCTCTGGCGCGATGCGCGCGGGCTTCCGCGTCACGCCCGTCAACTGGCACCTCACCGCCGAAGAGATCGCCTACATCGTCAAGGACTGCGAAGCGAAGGCGCTGTTCGCGGACGCCGGCGTGGCCGCCGCGCGTGAAGCGGCGGCGCAATGCCCGGACCTGCGCGTGAAGATCGCCATCGGCGCGCCGATCGAAGGCTTTGTATTCTACGATGACGCGCTCGCGCCCTTGGACGCGCGCGACATCGCCGATCCCGTGCGCGGATATACGATGCTCTACACGTCCGGCACGACCGGGCGCCCCAAGGGCGTCTTCAAGCCAGATGCGCCGTGGCCCGCTTACGATGGCGGCTACGACCGCGCGCACGACCTCCATTTCTGCACCGGCCCCGCCTATCACGCAGCGCCCTTGATGGGCGATGTGCGGCGCCCGCTGACGAATGGCGTGCCGCTGCTTTTCCTCGACAAGTGGGACAGCGAAAAAGTCCTGCGCCTGATCGCGCAGCATCGCGTGAGCCACGCGCATTTCGTGCCGATCATGTTTCAGCGCTTGCTCGCGCTGCCGGAGGATGTGCGTGCGCGCTACGATCTTTCCTCGATCAAGCGCATCACGCACGGCGCCGCGCCCTGCCCGCCGGAAACCAAGCGCGCGATCATCGAATGGCTCGGCCCCGTGCTGAACGAATACTACGCCGGCTCCGAAGGCGGCGCGGGCTTCGTGATCTCATCGCAAGAATGGCTCGCGAAACCCGGCAGCGTCGGCCGCCGCCCTTCGCCGGAGGCTGCACGAATTCTCGACGACGACGGAAACGAACTGCCTCAAGGCCAAGCGGGCACGATCTACATGCGCCTCGGCCCTGGCGCGTTCGTCTATTACAATGACGACAAGAAGACCGCCTCCGGCCGGCGCGAAGGCTATTTCACGCTCGGCGACGTCGGCTATCTCGATGAGGACGACTACCTCTTCCTCACGGGCCGCAGCGCCGAGACCATCATCTCCGGCGGCGTGAACATCTACCCGCAGGAAGTCGATAACGAGCTGATCAAACACGCCGCGGTCGAAGACAGCTGCACCATCGGCGCGCCGAACGATGAATGGGGCGAGGAAGTCCGCGCCGTCATCCAATTGAAGCCTGGGTATGCCGCCAGCGACGCGCTGAAGGCCGAAATCCTGGCGCACGCACACGCCAACCTCGCGCGCTACAAGCACCCGCGCGCGATCGATTTTGTCGCCGGGCTGCCGCGCAGCGCGGCCGGCAAAATTCTCCGCAACAAAGTCCGCGCGCCCTATTGGGAAGGGCGCGCCCGCCAAATCTGAAGGAGCACGCACGATGGCCGCCAATCTCGAAGCGTTCCGCGAAGAAGTCCGCGCGTGGCTCGAAGAGAATCTTCCGCCCTCGCTCGCCAAGAAGCGCGCCAGAACCGTCGATGAAGGCGGCGAGGAAGAGGAAGCCTCAGCCGACGCCAAGCTCTGGAAGCAGCGCATGGGCGAAAAAGGCTGGGGCGTGCCGACCTGGCCGAAGAAATACGGCGGCGGCGGGCTCTCGATGCAGGAAGCGCAAGTGCTGCGCGAAGAGATGGCCGCGCTCGGCGCGACCAACCCGATCGGCGGCATGGGCGTGATGATGTTCGGCCCCACATGCCTCGAATACGGCAGCGAAGAACAGAAGATGCGTCACCTGCCGCCGATTTCGCGCGGGGAACTGCGCTGGTGCCAAGGTTACAGCGAACCCGGCGCCGGCAGCGATCTGGCGGGCCTGCAGACGCGGGCGGAGGACAAGGGCGATCACTGGCTCGTCAACGGCCAGAAGATCTGGACCTCCGGCGCGCAATACGCCGATTGGTGCTTCTGCTTGGTCCGCACCGATACGACCAAGAAGCACGAAGGCATCTCGTTCCTGCTGATCGATATGCGTACGCCAGGCGTCGAAGCGCGCCCGATCCGGTTGATCAACGATAGCTCGCCGTTCTGCGAGACGTTCTTCACCGACGTGAAGGTGCCGAAGGAAAACCTGATGGGGCCGCTCAATGGCGGCTGGACCATCGGCAAGCGCCTCCTCCAGCACGAACGCAGCGGCCTTTCCGGCGCCGCGGGCGCGGGTGCTGAAGCGCGCCTGCCGCTTTATGAGTTGGCGAAGAAATATGTCGGCGTCGATGAGCAAGGCCGCATCGCCGACCGGGAGCTGCGCTGCAAACTGATCGACTATGAACTGATGGTTCGCGCGTTCTCCCTCACCGGGAAACGCGCAATGGCCGAGAACAAGACCAACAGCGGCCCCTCCGCCACATCCTCGATCATGAAGAACGTGGGCTCCTTCATCCGCCGTGATGGCGCGGAGCTCACAGTCGAGATCATGGGCAATCGTGGGCTCGGCTGGGGCGGCGAAGGCTTCACGCCGGAAGAACTCGCCGCGCCGAAAGTGATGGGCCGCTCAAAGGCAGGCACGATCGCCGGCGGCTCCCAAGAGGTGCAGTGGAACATCATTTCCAAACGCATCCTCGGCCTGCCGGATTCCACGACGCATCACTGAGCGAGCGCTTGCGCCTACGCGTCCAAGCCCGCACACGTGCGGCATGATCCTGCTCGCGCGCCACGGCGAAACCGAATTCAACGTCGCGCGCCGCGCGCAAGGGCACACGGATTCGCCGCTGACCCCGCTGGGCGTGCGTCAAGCGCATGCGATGGCGGGCCTCGTCGCGGACCTTATCGAACGCGAACCTGGGCCGTGGCGCATGGTCTCTTCGCCGCTCGGCCGCGCCATCGCAACGGCTGAGATTTTCAGCGCGCGCCTTGGTCTACCCTTCACGCAAGACGCGCGCATCCGCGAACACAGCATGGGCTCGTGGGATGGCCTGCTCGCGAGTGAGTTCATGCCGCGCTTCCGCACAGACGTGCCTGCCTACGAACGCGCGTTTCACACGCCCGACGGTGAAACCTTCGAAGCTCTCGCAGAACGGCTCGGCGCGTTCCTCGCTGACGCAACGAGCACGGGCCACGTCATCGCCGTAAGCCACGGCGCGGCCGGGCGCGTGCTGCGAGGCCTCGCAGGCGGGCTGAGCAAAGAAGCGATGCTCAGCCTCGAAGTCCCGCACGGCGCGGTGTTTCGCCTGCATGGGGGACAAGTCGATCGCTTCGACTGCGAACTAAGCGACGCGCCGTGACCTGTGCTAGACTGCGCGCATGGCTGAGCCACTTGTCGTCATCGTCGGGGCCGGATTTGGCGGGCTCAACGCCGCCAAAAAGCTCGCACACGCGCCTGTTCGCGTCACGTTGATCGACCGGCGCAACCACCACCTCTTCCAGCCGCTGCTCTACCAGGTCGCCACTGCCGGCCTCGCGCCCACGCAGGTCGCCACGCCGATCCGCGCCATCGTGCGCGATCAGCCGCACACCAGCGTCGTGCTCGGCGAAGTCGATGGCGTCGATGCGCGTGCGCGCGAGGTGCGCCTCGGCGATCGCCGCGTTCCATACGATTATCTCATCTTGGCGACCGGCGCGCGACACGCCTATTTCGGCCACGACGCATGGGAGGCCGCCGCACCCGGTCTCAAGACGCTCGAAGACGCGACCGACCACCGCAAGCGCATCCTGCTCGCGTTCGAGCGCGCCGAACTGGAAGACGATCCCGCCGAGCGCGCACGGCTGATGACGTTCGTCGTGATCGGCGGAGGCCCGACGGGCGTCGAGATGGCAGGCGCCATCGCCGAACTCGCGCTCAAGGCGCTCGCAAAGGACTATCGCCGCATCAATCCGCGTAGCGCGCGCATCTTGCTGGTTGAAGCCGGCCCGCGACTTCTCACGGCGTTTCCAGAAACCCTGTCACGCCATGCCGAGGAAGCGCTTCGAAAACTCGGCGTCGAAGTCCGCACCAACACGGCTGTCACCGCGCTTGACGCGGGCGCCGTCACGCTCGGCGCCGAACGCATCGAAACACGCTGCGCGATCTGGGCAGCGGGCGTGCAAGCATCGCCCGCCGCGCGCTGGCTTGGGGCTGACGCAGATCGCGCCGGGCGCGTGAAGGTCGGCCCCGATCTAACCGCGCCCGGCCACAGCGGGGTGTTTGTGATTGGCGATTGCGCGCTCGCGCTAGGTTCGGATGGCGCGCCGCTGCCCGGCATCGCTCCCGTGGCCAAGCAACAGGGCGCGTATGTGGCCGAATGGATCAAACGCGCCGTCACCGGCAAGCCCGCGCCGGAAGCGTTCGACTATAAAGATTTCGGCATCCTGGCGACGGTCGGGCGCAAATCCGCCGTCGCCGATTTTCGCGGCCTGCGGCTATCCGGCTTTCTCGGCTGGCTCGTTTGGTCAGCTGCGCACATCTACTACCTGATCGGCTTTCGAAACCGGCTCGCCGTCACGCTCGATTGGGCCTGGAGCTATCTCACGTTCGAACGCGGCGCCCGCCTCATCACCGGCGATGTCATGCCGTCGCCGCCCAAGAAAGCGCCCGCGCGCGACGCGGCCTAGAGAGCCACGCCGCGCGCTTTGCGTTAAAAGCCGGCGCGCAGCCCAACGTAGAACGCGCTGCCCGGCGACCGATAGGTATAGACCTCTTCGTACGCTTCATCGGTGATGTTCTCACCGCGCACGTAGAGTTCCACGTCATCGCGGATGCGCATGTCGGCGGAGAGGTTCACGAGCGTGAACGCTGGCAGCAGAACACGCGGCCCGCCCGCGCTCGTGAAGTTGTTGTCCAACATCTCGCCATTGTAGCGGACCGAGAGCGCCGCGCCGAAGCGATCATCCGCCCCTCGCCACGCCACGTTGAGGCTGGCGATGCTTTCGGGCCGGCGCACTTCTTGGACGTTGTTCTCCTCCGCATCGAGATGCGTATAAGCCGCCGCAACGCGCCAACCGGCGCCGAGATCGGCGTCCGCCGAAAGCTCGACGCCAGTGCGTGTCGATTCCGTGGTGCGGTTCGCGGGCGAGGCGATGAAGAACGGGAGTGAGAACACCGTGTAGATCTCGTCCTCGAGCTTGGCGTCGAAATAGGTCGCGTCGAGCCGCACCCGGCCATCCAGCAACGTCTGTTCGATCCCGATTTCCCAATCGCGCGATTGTTCGGGCTGCAGGTTCGGGTTGCCGTTGAAGTTCGCCGGATCGAAGCCGAACAGCTCCGTCACAGTTGGGTTGCGGATGCCCGTGCCGCCGGCGGCATGCAAACGCGTGCCGCTGGCGATCAGGTAGCTCGCCGTTGCGCGCCACGTGGTCGCATCATCGAACCGATCGTTGTCGTCATGCCGCACGGCAACGCCGAGGCCGAGGCGATCCCAAGCCGCGATGTCGTATTGCACTACGGCGCCGATGTTCTCGATCTCGCGGCGCAGCGCTTGCTGCGCGTTGATGAACGGGCCGGTGTTCTGGAAGCGCTCGCGCTCTACATCGAGCGCGCCAGTCACCGTGTGCTCCACACCGCCGCCGCCGAAACGAAGCGACGTTTCATACGAGCCTTTCACCCGGCTCGCTTCATCGGCGGACGAGGGCGCGCCGCCGCTGAAGCTTTCACGCGCCGCATCGACGCCCTGCACCGTCAGCGCATGCGACCAGCGACCGTCCAGCAACTCGAGCTCGCCCCGCAGCATACCTAGCGCCGCGCGGTTCTCGTACGTGCCGTCGCCATCCACGATGAACCCATATGTGGGCGAACCGAACACCGCGAAGTCCTGCGGGTTCTCGTCACCCTCGGTCTCGCTGTAGCGGCCGATTGCGCGGATGCGCGCGTTGTCCGCCAGCGTCCACACGAAGCGCCCGGAGAGCACGCCGTTGGAGACGCCCACATCGCGCCGTCCGCCGCGCGCATTCGGTTCGCCGTCCGTCGTCTGGTAGCCAGCGCTCACCGCGAAATCGAGCGGGCCGGCGACTTGTCCCAAACGCACCGCGCCATCCCACGAATTGTTCGTGCCGTACTCGGCGCGGCCAGAGAGCCCGCTGCGTTCGGCGCCGCTTAGCGTGATGTAGTGCACCACGCCCGATATCGCGTCCGAGCCGTAAAGTGCGCTCTGTGCACCGCGCAGCACTTCGACGCGCGAGACGTCATCGGCGATCAGCGTCGCGAAATCGAACTCGCCGAGATAGGGATCGCCGGCTTCCACGCCATCGATCAGCACCAGCGTGTGGTTGCTTTCCGAACCGCGTGTGCGGATTTGCGACAAGCCCGCCGGCCCGCCGGAGCGGCTGACCGAAATGCCCGGCACGTCGCGCAGCACATCGACGACGCGGCGCGTGCGGCGCGTTTCCATGTCTTCTGCGCTGATCGTGGTGACCGAGCCGCCATAGGTGGCGCGCGCTTGCCCGCCTTCGGCGCGCGTTGCGGTGACGATGATCTCGTCCTCTGCGCTTTGTGCATGCGCCATCGCCGGCAACATCAACACAGCCAACGCCGAAGCGAAGCTCACCGAAAAATGCTTTGTCATTTGCGTACTTCCCGCGGCGCATCGCGACCTTGCGGAGAGCCTCCACGGAATTCCGCGGCCGACGCGCCCGTTCGGGCGAGCGCCTAAAGCGCCCAACCGGCCGGTCGAAGCGGCCCTCCGCCGCTTCACGTCGCTCAGACGGGTTTCCGCGCTCGGACCATCCCCTGGACCCAAGCAAGAGCGACACGCGCTGGCCGGTCTCCTGGCTTGCGGGTCATCACGCGATGCACGGTCTTCCCGGGATTGCTCCCAGTGACTGCGATCCTTCTTCGAAGGACCACGATGCGCATCGCGCTCACCGCTCACAGTTGCAGGGACAGCCGCAGATTTAGAAGCATGCGCTTCCGCACTGCCGTTCCCGTGAAGCCCTCTCGGGCGCCGGCGCGAATCGCGGCACGCGCCGAAGCGCGCGCCGTTTGATCGCCTTACAATGAGCTTTCGCCGCGGCGCAAGTAGCCGCCCCGCTACCAGGAATTAGGCCGCTAGTTCGCCCAGTAGACGTATTCCTGGTCTTCGGTCCACGGCGTGTTGAGGTGCGGATCGATGCGCACCGGGCCTTCGAGCAGCGCGGGCCAGAGCGGCGCGGGCATGTTCCGCTCGTGCGCTTCGATCATCGCGCGCATTTCCGCCACACGCTGCGGCTCTTGCGCGGAGAGATCGCGATGTTCCTGCGGATCCTCAGCGAGGTTGAAGAGCCACGTGCGCTCGGGTCGCGCAGAGACTTGCAACTTCCAATCGCCATTGCGCACCACCCGATAATGCCCCGAACGCCAGAACATCGTCTCGTGCGGGCGCCCAAGCGTTTCCCCGCGCATGAATGGGAGGAGGTTCACGCTGTCGATCGTGCGATCGGTCGGCGTTGCGCCCCCTGCGGCCGCAACCGCTGTCGCGAATACGTCGAGATGCCCCGCCGGCCCGCTGACGCGCGCGCCCGAAGGCAGTCCGCCCGGCCAGCGCGCGAAGAACGGCACGCGCACGCCGCCTTCGAAGAACGTCGCCTTCCAACCGCGGAACGGCGCGTTGAGCCCGTCGAGGCCCGTGTACCAGGCGCCGCCATTGTCGCTCGTGAAGATCACGAGCGTGTTCTCATCGAGCCCGTTGGCGCGCAGCGCCTCCATGACGCGCCCGACGCCCCGGTCGAGCGCGAGCAGCATCGCGGCATACACACGGCGTGTGTGATCTGGAATGTGCGCGACGGCTTCGTAGTCCTCACGCGTCGCTTGCAGCGGCGTGTGCGGCGCGTTGTAGGCAAGGTAGAGGAAGAACGGCCGGTTGCGGTTCGCTTCAATCACGCGCACGGCTTCGTT
>CAZMCA010000048.1:0-20591 GCA_964564595.1 uncultured Caulobacteraceae bacterium | reverse complement strand
AGCTCATCGCGCAGCGCGCGGAAGTTGTCGATGATGCCGTTGTGGACGATGGCGACGCGCCCGGCCGCATGCGGGTGGGCGTTGCCGGTCGTCGGCGCGCCGTGCGTCGCCCAGCGCGTGTGCCCGATGCCGGTCGTTCCCGAGAGCGGCTCGGCGCCCAGAACGGCTTCGAGGTTCTTGATCTTGCCCGCCGCGCGCCGCCGCTCGATGGCGCCCCCTTCGAGGCAAGCCACGCCCGCGCTGTCATAGCCGCGATATTCGAGCCGCTTCAGCGCCTCCACGAGCCGGGGCGCAGCCGCTTGCCCGCCCAGCACGCCGATGATCCCGCACATACTGTCTTAACCTTCTGCGGCCGGCCTTTAACACTCGGGCGGGCTGCGTTAGAGCCGCGCCCTCTATGCGGGGGCAGCAGTTAATTTGCATATGAATTAGTCTTTCAACTTGTAACGATAACCCCGTACGGCAGCCCCAGGGACCCTCCCGTTTCATGACCAGAGCCTATTTCGGCACAGACGGCATTCGCGGCACCGCCAACCGCTTCCCCATGACGCCCGAGATCGCGATGCGCGTGGGGCTCGCCGCCGGCAAGCGCTTCATGTCGAAGGACGACCGGCGCCACCTCGTGGTGATCGGCAAGGACACGCGCCTGTCCGGGTACATGATCGAGCCGGCGCTGACGGCGGGGTTCACCGCCGTGGGGATGGACGTCGTGCTGTTCGGCCCGCTGCCGACGCCGGCCGTCGCGATGCTCACACGCTCGCTGCGCGCCGATCTTGGCGTGATGATCTCGGCCTCGCACAACGCGTTTCACGACAATGGCGTCAAGCTCTTCGGGCCGGACGGCTACAAGATGAGCGACGAGGCCGAGCACGAGATTGAAGCGCTGATGGATCAGCCGCTCGATCAGGGCCTTGCCGAGCGCACCAAGCTCGGCCGCGCGCGCCGGATCGACGATGCGCAAGCGCGCTACATCGAGATCGTGAAGGCGACCTTCCCACGCGGGCGCACGCTGAAAGGTCTGCGCGTCGTGATCGATGCCGCCAATGGCGCCGCCTACAAAGTGGCGCCGACAGCGCTCTATGAACTCGGCGCGGAAGTTTTTCCGATCGGCGTCGACCCGAATGGCTTCAACATCAACGACGAAGTCGGCTCGAACCACCCGGGCGCCGTGCGGGAAGCGGTGTTGAAATATCGCGCCGACATCGGCATCGCGCTCGATGGCGATGCGGACCGGGTGATCATCGTCGATGAAAAAGGCCAGGTCGTCGATGGCGATCAGGTTATGGGCCTTATCGCAATGGCGTGGAAGAACGCCGGCGCGCTCGCCAAGCCCGGCGTGGTCGCGACGGTGATGAGCAACCTCGGCCTTGAGCGGAAGCTAAAAGACGAGGGGCTGAAGCTGATCCGCACCAAGGTCGGCGATCGTTATGTCGGCGAAGCCATGCGCGCGGGCGGCTATAATCTCGGCGGCGAGCAATCGGGCCACATCGTGCTCTCCGATTATTCGACGACGGGCGATGGGCTGCTCGCAGCGCTGCAAGTGCTGGCAGTGAGCGTCGCGAGCGGCAAGTCCGTCAGTGAGATCTGCCGCGTATTCACGCCCGCGCCGCAAGTGATGAACAACGTCAAGGTCGAAGGCGGCGGCAAGCTGATCGAGACCGAGGCCGTGAAGGACGCGATCAAGGCCGGCGAAAAGCGCCTCGGCTCAAGCGGCCGCGTGCTCGTGCGCGCCTCAGGCACCGAGCCGCTGGTGCGCGTCATGGCCGAGGGCGACGAAGACGCGCTCGTGCGCGATGTCGTGGCCGCAATCAGCGACGCAGTGTCGAAGGCGGCGAAAGCGGCGGCTTAGGCGCTATCCCTCCAGCGCCCGTATGTGCGTGTTGGAGCCCCGGAGGCGCTCCACCAGGTCGCGCGCGAGGTTGGCGTAGAGCGTCGGCAGCAGCGCCGGCCGGTCGGACGCATGCGCCGTCAGTTCCTCGACCGAGAAGCCGTAGCAAACCACGCGCTCGTCCGCGATCACGTCGGCCGAGCGTGGGCCCCCGTCGAGCAGCGCCATATCGCCCACAGCGGCGCCCGGCCCGATCGAAGCGAGCCGCACCGAGCGTGAATCGGCGAGCTTGAGGCGTACGCTCGCATTGCCTTGCGCGATGACGAAGAAGAGCTGCCCCGGCTCGCCCTCGCGCAAAATGTGCTGGCCTGGTTCAAACATGAAAGAGCGCGCGCAGCCCTCGAGGAATTTGAGGTCGGGCGCGGAGAGGCCGCGGAAAATGTCGAGCCGGTCGAGTGCGAACGTCGCGGGCGCGTGCGCTGGCGGCTCGGCCGAAATCAGGCGGTTCTCGCACCATTCGAGCGCCGCATCGCGGTCCGCAAACAAAGGCTGCGGCAGATCGCGCGCCAGCGCGATGAGGTCGCGCTCGAAATTCGGCCCGATGCGCGCTGGCTCTGGGTGCACAAACACGAGCGCCGCGCCCCGCGCCGCGCTCGCTTCGAACAACGACACCAGCAGATTGCGCGCCGCTACATCCGCCGAAAACACGCGCCGCAGATCGACGATCACGTAGCGCGCAACGTCCACCAGCGCGTCGGCGCGCCGTAGCAGCCGCTCGGCCGAGCTGAACACCAGCGCGCCCTGCGCCTCCAGAATCGCGATGTCGCCGCCATGCGAATCGAGCACGCTGCGTTCATGTGCGGTGCGTCTGCGCTTGGAACGGACGCTATCGCCCCGCAGCTCGCCGCGGATCGCGCCTTCGCCTTGCGCCGCGGTGCGGAACACGTGCAGGCCAAAATCTTCCGCAAGCTGCTTGCACGCGGCGATCGCGCGCACACTGTTGCCGAATTGATCGAGCGGAGGAGAGAACGCGGCGATGCCGATCTGGCCGGGGATCACCGCCATGATCGAGCCGGAAACGCCGCTCTTGGCGGGTATCCCGATCTCGTAGGACCATTGGCCCGCGTAATTGTACATGCCGCACGAGTTCATAACCGTGAGCACGTCCGTCACGCTCTCGGGCGAAAGCGCGCGTTCGCCCGTCACCGGCTGCACGCCGCCATTCGCGAGCGTCGCCGCCATCAGCGCAAGATCGCGGCAGGTCACGAGCACGGAGCACTGGCTGAAATAGAGATCGAGGATTTCGTTGGTGTCGCCCTCCAGCATCGCGGCCTGCGCCATCAGCGCGGCGATGGCGCGGTTGCGGTCGCCCGTGTCGCGCTCGGAGTGAAACACCGCTTCGTCGATCTCGACCGGCCGGCCCGCGAAGCGTGCAAAGAGGTCGGTCATCGCTGTGCGGCGCGCGGCGTAGTTCTCACCACGCACCAGCGCCGAAACCGCAATCGCGCCCGCATTGACCATCGGGTTGTACGGCCGGTTGTTGTCTTCATCGAGCACGGTCGCGTTGAACGCTTCGCCCGTTGGCTCGACGCCCACGTGCTTTAACACCTGCTGGCGTCCCAGCTCTTCAAGAGCGAGCCCGAACATGAATGGCTTCGAGACCGACTGGATGGTGAAGGGCACGTCCGCGTCGCCGACGGCGTAGACCTCGCCGTCGAGCGTGGCGATCGCGATGGCGAAATGGTTTGCGTTCGCTTCTGCGAGCTTTGGGATGTAGTCGGCCACCTTGCCGGACGTGATCGGGCCCACGCGTGCGTGCAATTGCGCGAGATAGCTCGCAATTGGCCCTTCCCGCCCCACGATCCACGCCTCCCGACACGCCAAGTGCCGAAAAGCGCGCGCGCCGGTTCCGCCGACAAGCGCGGTTCCCGGGCCCGGCCGCCGGCGCCTACGAAATGGGCGTGGACGGACGTCGATTGGCGCGGCGGCGCCGCTTCTTACGGCACGATGAACCCCGCGCGGCGGAAGACGGCGTCCGCGCGCCCCGATTGCAGGAAGGCGGCGAAGGCGCGTGCGCGCGGGCTGTCATTCTCGGCGATCACCGCCATCGGGTAGGAAATGCTCGGATGGCTCGCCTCCGGGAACGTCGCCACTACCGAGACACGCTGCGTCGCGCGCGCGTCGGAGAGGTAGACGATCCCGGCCGCGGCTTCCCCCAACTCCACGAAGCGCAGAGCCGCGCGCACGTTCTCGGCGCGCACCACGTCGCTCTGCACGCCCGCCCACGCGCCATAATATTCAAGCGCCGCGCGCCCGTAGCGGCCCGCCGGCACGCTATCGGGATCGGCCATCGCGAGCCGCCCGCCACGCAGCGCGCGATGCAGGTTCATGCCGCGCGCGATGCGCAGCGAAAATCGGCGGTCGTTCGGCGCGATCAGCACGAGGTGGTTGGACAGAAAACTCACGCGCGTCTGTGGCGCGATCAGGTTGCGCTCGACGAGGTGGTCCATCCACGGCTCGTCGGCGGAAATGAAGATGTCCGCATCCGCGCCTTGCTCGATCTGGCGCGCCAGCGCCGAACTTGCCGCAAAATTGAACACCGGCGCCGGCTGGCCCGTCGCGGCGTAAGCCCGGCCAAGCTCGTTCAACGCATCCGTCAAACTCGCGGCCGCGAACACGCGCACGGGCTGGGCGCGCGGCTGCGCAAGTGCGGGCGCCGCAACAAGAAGTGCCGCGACAAGCGCTAGCGCGCGCAAATGCAGAGCAGCCCTCACGGCGAAAAACGATTGAGCCAGCGCGCCGTCGATCCGTCTAGGCCTTCGGGCCATTCCTTGCCCTCAAGCGCCGGCATGAGTTGCGTGGCCATCTCCTTGCCGAGCTCGACGCCATACTGATCGAACGGATTGATCCCGCTCAGCACGGCCTGAGTGAACGTGCGGTGCTCATAGAACGCCAGCAGCGCGCCGAGGATGGGCGGCGACAGATCGTCGAGGCAGACAATCGTGGAGGGCCGGTCGCCTGGAAACGTGCGGTGCGGCGCAAGGCGCGCGGCTTCATCGGGCGCCATCCCCGCCGCAGTCATCTCGGCCTTCGCTTGATCTTCCGTCTTGCCGACCATCAGCGCGCGCGCCTGCGCCAGCGCGTTGGCGAGCAGCGGCGTATGATGCGCCGTCGGCCCCGTCGAGCCGCCGGCGGTGAACAGGATCTCGACCGGAATTTCATCGACTCCCTGATGCAGCAACTGAAAGAAGCTGTGCTGCGCCACCGTGCCCGGCTCGCCCCAGGTGACGCCCGCGCTCGGCCGCTTCAGCGCATGCCCGTCGCGGTCCACGCGCTTGCCGTTCGATTCCATCTCGAGCTGCTGCATGTAGGCGGGCAAAAGCCGCAGCCGGTGCACGTAGGGGATCAGCGCATAAGACGCGCTCCCGTATAGCTCGCGGTTCGCCATCTGCGCGCATGCGGAAAGCGCCACGGCGTTCTGCGAGAACGGCGTCTGGGCGAAGTATCGATCCATCTCCGCCGCGCCCTTGCGCATGCGCGCAAGGCAATCGTCCCGGAGTGCGATCTCCAGCACGAGGCTGACGGCCGACCACACCGAATAGCGCCCGCCGATCGAGTCCCAGAACGGAAAGATCGCATCGGGCGCAACGCCCCAGGCCGCGGCCTTGTCAGGCGCCGCGGTGACAGCCGCGAGCCGGCCCTTCGCGTGTTCGCCGAGCCAGGCGCGCGCATAATTTCCGTTCCAGATCGTCTCGAGCGTGGTGAACGTTTTCGAGACGACGATCACAAGCGTCTTGGCCGGATCGAGCCCGTAGAGCGCATCGGCGATGTCGTCGCCGTCGATGTTCGCCGCGAAGCGCACGTCGATATCGAGGCGCCGGTACGGGCGCAGCGCGTCGTAAACGAGCCGCGGCCCAAGGTCCGAGCCGCCGATGCCGAGGTGCACCACCGCGTTCACGCCAGTGATATTTTTCGCGAACGCCGCCGTGCGCGCCTGCGCCTCGGCGATGTCCGCGCGGGGGCTGCCTGCGCGCAGTGCAGGATGTTCCGCCGCACGCTTTTCCGTGACGTTGACACGTTCGCCGGCGAACAGTTTGGCGCGCCAGCCATCGAAATCCGCAGCCACTGCAAGCTCGCTGAACGCGCTCACGAGGCCCGCATCGAGCCGCTGCTTGGAGAGATCCACCGTCAGCCCAGCGGCCTTCATGGTGAACGCCGCCGCGCGATCCGGGTCGGCTGCGAAGAGATCGGTCAGGCGGTCTCGGCGCAGCCGCGCCGCCTCCGCAGTCAATCGCGCGAAAACCTGCTCGCGAGGGGCGTGGACGCTGGCGCTCATAGGGTGAGCGCTCTATCAGGACCGGGCGGGGCCCGTCCATGCGAGGGGGCCGTCGGTTCCGCACATCAGAGGGTCCAGAATGGCCAAGGTTTTGGTGACGGGCGGTGCTGGCTATGTCGGCGCCCATTGCTGCTACGCTCTCGCGCGCGCGGGCCACGAGGTCGTCGTTTACGACAATCTGGTCAACGGTCACGCCGCCTTCGTGAAGTGGGGCCCGTTCGAGCACGGCGACATTCGCGATCGCGTGCGCCTCAAGGCCGTGATGGCGGCCCACAGGCCAGATGTCGTGCTCCATTGCGCCGGGCTGATCGAAGTCGGCGTCTCGGTGCGCGATCCGGCTGAGTTTTACGATAACAACGTGTCCGGTTCGCTGGTGCTGCTCGAAGCGATGCGCGCCGCCGGCGTCGATAAATTCGTGTTCTCCTCCACGTGCTCGATCTTCGGCGAGCCGCAAACGCCTGCGCTGGCAGAAGATCACCGCCAGGCGCCGCTCAACCCCTATGCGTGGACCAAGCTGATGGTCGAGCAGGCGGTGAAGGATCAGGCCGCCGCTTATGGCCTCCGCTACACCGTGCTGCGCTACTTCAACGCCTCGGGCGCCGCGCCCGATGAAGGCATCGGCGAACGCCACGATCCCGAAACGCACGCCATTCCGCTCGCGCTCTTCGCCGCGATCGGCAAGCGCGCCGGCTTCAACGTGTTCGGCGACGATTACCCCACGCGCGACGGCTCGTGCGTCCGCGACTACGTTCACGTCCTCGATCTGGCGGACGCGCATGTGAGCGCCGTGAACCGCCTCATCGCGGGCGGCGGCAATCTCTCCTGCAACCTCGGCACCGGCACGGGCGTGACGGTGCTGGAGCTGCTTGCCTCGATCGAGCGTGTCACCGGCAAGCGCGTGCCCAGCGCACGCGACGGGCGCCGCAGCGGGGATTCGCCCTCGCTGGTGGCGGATAATTCGCTGGCGCGCCGCGAACTCGGCTGGTCGCCCTCGCGCGGCATCGACGTGTGCATCGCCGATGCATGGAAGTGGCACACGGAAGTGGAGCCAAAGCTGTTCGAGGCCAAGCGCAGCGCTTAGGCGTCGGGCGCCTTGTCTGTTTCTCGGCTAGACAAGAGCCGCCGCACGTTCTCCGGCGTGGCGGACAAAGCAGCTCGCGCTGCCCCCGCGGCGCTTCCCAATTGAGCGCTGGTGTTTGCGAGCAGTGTCGCCAGTTCCGGCGTCACCTCGGCTTTCAAGTAGCGTTTGGTCTTTCGTGACTTAACGCGGCCCAACCAATCGCGTTCGTATTCTTCCTCCAGACCATACTGGACGATGAGCGCCCAAAGACGGGCTCCGTCTGGGGGTGTAGCCATCATTCGCTCCCTAGTTTGCCGGCTCGAAGAATTTGTCTTTCGGGTAGTCGCGATATTTCTCGCACTCTGTTTGGAAGTCGTATGGCACGTCGGCGAGCGTGGCTTCGGCCCGGACCCAACGTGATTGCACGGACTTTTTCGACCACAGCACAACGACGGCTTTGGCCGACCGCAGCGCGGTCTCGGTCACCTCGTCATACGCTTCGCCCGTGCGCAGCCCAACGTCCCACCAGACCGAGAGCCCTTGCGCCGCAAACGCATCCGCAAACAGCTTTGCGCGCGCCTGATCCTCGCGGTTGTAGGAAAGAAAGACGTCCGGCACGCGCGACCCCGCTCGACGCGCGCAAGCTAGCGGTTTTCCTCGCGATGTCGAACGGCGGGCGCCCGGCGGCGGCCCTCAAAGTTCCGATGATTTTCCGATGAAGCCGCTAGGTCCGCTTCAGCCAGACCTCGTTGATCCCGTGGTCGCGCCCTTTGCGCAGCACCAGATCGGCGCGGGTGCGGGAAGGCAGGATGTTTTCCCGCAGGTTCACGAGGTTGATGTCGCGCCAGATGCCGAGCGCGACGTGCGTCGCCCCCCCCACGCCAAGGTCCTTGTAGTGGTGGAAGTACGAGGCCGGGTTCTGAAACGCGGTGCGCTGCAACTTCAGGAAACGCGCGACGTACCAATCCTGGAGATCGGCTTCATCCGCATCGAGGTAGATCGAAAAATCGAAAAAGTCCGAGACGATCGTCGCCGCATCCGGGTTGGCCTGCAGCACGTTGAGGCCTTCGAAGATCAGTATGTCCGGCCGCTGCACGATCTGCGTCTCGCCCGGCACGATGTCGTAGGCGACGTGCGAATAGACCGGCGCTTCGACCTCCGCCGCGCCCGCCTTCACCGCCGCCAGAAACTGCACCATGCGCGGCAGGTCGTAGCTCTCCGGGAAGCCCTTCCGGCGCATGATGTTGCGCTCAAGCAGCACGCGCGTCGGATGCAGGAAGCCGTCCGTCGTGACGAGCTCGACGCGCGGGTGATCGGGCCAGCGTGAGAGCAGGTGCCGCAACAACCGCGCCAGCGTCGATTTTCCAACCGCCACCGAGCCCGCGAGCGCGATCACGTAGGGCGCGGCGCCTGCCGGCCGGCCCAAGAACTGATCCTTCACCTGCGAAAGATTGCGCGCCGCCGCGACGTGCAGATTCAACAGCCGCGTCAGCGGCAAGTGAATATCGCCCACTTCTTCGAGGTCGACCGGATCGTTGAGCCCGCGCAGCGCCGCCAGCGCATCTTCAGAGAGCGTCATTGGCGTGGAAGAGCGGAGCGCGGCCCACTGGGCGCGATCAAAGCTCATATAGGCTGCTGGCGCGCGCTCCGGCGCATCCGGCTCAAGCAAATCCGGCGCGAGCGTATCCGGCGATGTGTCCGGCGCAGACATCACCTTCGCAGGTAAGCGCCTTTGCCGCTGCGCGCCAGGAAATTCCCTCGCCGCGCCGTTTACGCCTGCTTTGGAGGCCGCCCGATGCTCACATATTGGAAGCCACGCGCGGCGATCTCGCCAGCATTGTAAATGTTGCGCAGGTCGATGATCACTGGCGCTTTGAGCGCGCCCTTCACGCGGTCCCAATCGAGGGCGCGGAATTGGTCCCATTCGGTGATGATCGCCATCGCGTCGGCGCCATCGAGGCATTCGTACGGGTTCTTGGCGAACGTCACGTCACGCAGCATCTGGCGCGCTTCGGCCATGCCCTCGGGGTCGAACGCGCGCACCTTGGCGCCCGCCGCCTGCAGCGCCGGGATGATGTCGAGCGCAGGCGCATCGCGCATGTCGTCGGTATTTGGTTTGAACGTCAGCCCGAGCACCGCGACGGTCTTGCCGTTCACGTCGCCGCCCAGCGCATCGATGATCTTCTTGGCCATCGATTTCTTGCGCGCGTCGTTCACCTTGACGACCGTCTCGACGATGGAAACCGGCGCGCCCGCTTCCTGCGCGGTGCGCACCAGCGCCAGCGTGTCCTTCGGGAAGCAGGAGCCGCCATAGCCGGGCCCCGCGTTCAGGAATTTGCCGCCGATGCGATTATCGAGGCCGATGCCGCGCGCGACTTCCTGCACGTTCGCGCCCACCGCTTCGCACAGATCCGCCATCTCGTTGATGTAGGTGATCTTGAGCGCCAGGAACGCGTTGGCGGCGTACTTGATGAGCTCCGAGGTGCGGCGCTCGGTGAAGAGGATCGGCGTCTCGTTGAGGAAGAGCGGGCGATAGAGCTCGTTCATCACGCTGCGTGCGCGCTCATCGTGCGTGCCGACGACGACGCGGTCCGGCCGCTTGAAATCGTTGATCGCCGCGCCTTCGCGCAGAAACTCCGGGTTGGAGACGACGGCGAACTCCGCGTCCGGCCGGCGCTTTTTGATCCGCGCCTCCACCTCATCGCCGGTGCCGACCGGCACCGTCGATTTGGTCACCACCACCGTGTAGCCCTGCATGAGATCGGCCATCGCGCCGGCGGCGGCGAACACGTAAGAAAGGTCCGCATGCCCATCGCCGCGCCGCGACGGCGTGCCCACCGCGATGAACACGGCGTCCGCGTTGCGGATCGCGTCGGCCGGGTCGGTCGTGAAGAAGAGGCGCTCTTCCTTCACGTTCTTTTCGACGAGGTCTTCCAGGCCCGGCTCATAGATCGGCATCACACCGCGCTTCAGGCTGGCGATTTTACCCTCGTCCTTATCGACGCACGTCACCACGTGCCCGAAATCGGCAAAACAGGCCCCGGACACGAGGCCAACATACCCAGTGCCGATCATCGTTACGCGCATGGCTCAACTCCGCGCTTAGGGAGAGGGGCTTCGAGCCGCCCCGTCACCCTAAATCTCCTGATTATATTTTCCGACGTCCGCGAAGCGCGCGAGGCGCGGCTTCACTTCCTCGCGGAAGAGGGCCTTCATGTCGGCCTCGCTCGTCATGCTTTCAACCACGACGACGAGCTCTGGCTTGTTGGACGATGCGCGCACCAGCACCCAGGCGCCGTCCTCAAGCGTCACGCGTGCGCCATTGACGGTGTTCACGTCCCGGATCGCGCGGCCCAAGATTTTGCCGCCGTCCTTGGCGAGCTTTTCGTAGTCCGCCACGACCTGATCGACGATGCCGTACTTCTTCTCGTCGTCGCAATGCGGGCTCATCGTGATCGACGTGAACGAGACCGGCAGCGCCTTGCGCATGTCCGAAAGCTTCTTGCCGGAATTGCGGTCCAGCATCTGCAGCACCGCCGCCGCCGCCACGAGCCCATCGTCGTATCCGAGCCCGTACGGCTTGCGGAAAAAGAAGTGCCCGCTCTTTTCGAAGCCCGCGAGCGCATCGAGCGCGGTCGTGCGGCGCTTAATGTAGGAATGGCCGGTCTTGTAATAGTCGACCTTCACGTCGTTGGCCTTCAGTACCGGATCGATCGCATAAAGCCCGGTCGATTTCACATCGACGACGAACGTCGCGCCCTTGTGCTGAGGCGCAAGGTCGCGCGCGAGCATCAGGCCGATCTTGTCGGCGAAAATCTCCTCGCCTTCGTCATCGACGACGCCGCAACGATCGCCATCGCCATCGAAGCCGAGCGCGGCTTCCGCGCCGTGCTTCTTCACAGCCGCCGCCATCGCATGCAGCATCTCGGTGTCTTCGGGATTGGCGTTGTAATTCGGGAACGTCCAATCGAGTTCGCAATCGACCTCGATGACGTCCGCGCCCATTTTTCGCAGCGCATCGGGCGCAAATGCGCCTGCCGTGCCGTTGCCGCACGCCGCGACCACGCGGATCGGGCGGGAGAGCTTCACGCGCGAAGCGACATCATCAATGTAGCGCTCGCGCATGTTTTCAACGCGCACGTAAGCGCCGCCGGGCGCCGGCTTGAACTGGCCTTCGAGCACGATGTCCCGCAGCTTGCCCATTTCGTCCGGCCCAAACGTCAGCGGGCGATCGGCGCCCATCTTCACGCCGGTCCAGCCGTTTTCGTTATGCGACGCCGTCACCATCGCGACGCACGGAATATCGAGCGCGAATTGCGCGAAATACGCGGTCGGCGAAAGCGCAAGACCGATATCATGCACCTCCATGCCGGCCTGCAGCAGGCCAACCGTCAGCGCTTGCTTGATGGAGAGCGAGTAGAACCGGAAGTCGTGCCCAACCACGATACGCGGCGCCACGCCCATCTCGCGCACCAGCGTGCCAAGCCCGAGCCCCAGCGCCTGAACGCCGAGCGCGTTCAGCTCCGGCGCTTTCGGATTGCCGGGCACGCCGAACCACCAGCGCGCGTCGTACTCGCGAAAGCCGGTGGGCTTCACCAGCGGCAGTGTTTCGAACTCGCGCGTGTTTGAAGCGAGGTCGGCGCGCGGCTTCGGGAACATCAGGTCTTCCAGCGGAAAGGGGCCCCGTCTTTGCGGGATCGGCCCCCAAATTTCAACGCGGCGAAGCGGTCGCCGGCAGAATGCGGATGCGGCCGATCTCGAAGCCGTAGTTGTAATCGGCGTATGCCGAGATGGGCCGCAGCCCCACCGCGTTCATGCCCGCGCCCAAGGGGGCGGCAAACCGCACCACGCGGGGTTCGGGCGGCAGGTCCTGGCGGGCCCACGCCACCGGCCCTTCGCCCTGGAGGCTCACCGCTAGCGCCGGCGCGGTCGTCACCGGCACAGGGCGCACCAGCACTTCCACGATCGCCGGCCCCGCCGGCAGGCGCGCGGCGGCCTCTGGCGTTAGCAGAATGCGCACGCCCCGGTCCTCACCGTCCGGCTCGCCCTGATCGGGCGCGGCCGCGACCCGAAGGCCAATCGGCCGGCCCAACCCGTCGCGTGCCACATGCGCGAACATGCCAGGGCTGACCTCCGGGTGCGCCAACGCCTCGCCCTCCAGCACGACAACGCCTTCCTCGTACCGCCCGGCCTGCGCCGAGGTCGTCATGATCCCAAGGTCGGGGCGCAGAGAAAGGAAGATCAGCGCCACCGCCGCCAGCGCGAGCGCCGGGTAAAGCAGGAGCGGGTGGAACAGCGGGTTGCGCATCGCGGCTCCTATGCCGCCGTTCCGGGTAGCAGCCAAGCGGCCTTGCAGCTTGACGTGCGCGGCGGCGCGGGAGAGCAACCAGCATGCCTTATCTCGCGCTTGTCCGCCACGGCCAGAGCCAGTGGAATCTCGAAGACCGTTTCACCGGCTGGGTGGACGTCGATCTCACCGCCGAAGGCGAGGCGCAGGCGCGCCGCTCGGGGCTTTTGCTCAAGGAAAGCGGCGTCCGGTTCGATGCGCTGCACTCATCCGTGCAGAAGCGCGCGATCCGCACCGGCAATCTCGCGCTCGAAAACGCCGACCTGATCTGGCTGCCGCAATTCAAGAACTGGCGGCTCAATGAGCGCCACTACGGCGCGCTGACCGGGCTCAACAAAACCGAGACCGCCAAGAAGCACGGTGATGAGCAAGTGAAGGTGTGGCGCCGCTCCTATGACGTGCCGCCCCCGCCGCTCGCGCATGGCGGAGACTACGACTTCAAGACCGATCGCCGTTACGCGGGCATTGAGAACCTGCCCCAGACGGAATCGCTGAAACTCACGCTCGATCGCGTGCTGCCGTACTGGAACGAAACGCTCGCCCCGGCGCTGAAGCGCGGTGAAAATCTGATCATCGCCGCGCACGGCAACTCGCTGCGCGCCATCGTGAAGCTGATCTGGGGCCTCTCGGACGAAGCGATCATCGGCGTCGAAATCCCCACCGGCAATCCATTGCTGATCGAGCTCGACGATGCGCTGAAACCCAAGAGCGCGCGCTACCTCGATGAAGCCCGCGCCCAACCGTTGCCGGCGTGAACGACGAAGACTTCATGCGCCGTGCGCTGGAACTGGCGCGCGCGCAGGCTGGCCGCACCACGCCAAACCCGGCCGTCGGCTGTGTGCTCGTGCGCGATGACACTGTGATCGGCGAGGGCGCGACCGCAGACGGCGGCGCGCCGCACGCCGAAGAATCCGCACTGCAAGGCGTCGATGCGCGCGGCGCCACTGCCTACGTCACGCTCGAACCGTGTGCGCAGCGCTCCAAAGGCGGGAAGGCTTGCGCAGTGATGCTCGCCGAAGCGGGCGTGGCGCGCGTCGTGTTCGCGTGCCTTGATCCGCACCCAAACGGCGCGGGGCTGGAGACGCTGGAGAACGCCGGCATCGCAGTGACGGTCGGCGTGCTCGCAAAGGAAGCCCGCGCGCTCAACGCCGATTTCTTCGCGGCTTGGGACAATTCACGTCCTTCCCCATGAGGGGAAGGTGGCGCGGCGCGGAGCGCCGTGACGGATGGGGCGGCTTGGCCACGTTGCGCCGCCGCCCCATCCGTCATCGCGCGTGCGCGCGCTGACAGCTCCCCCTCGCGGGGAGCACGAGAGTCCGCTGCACGATTTGCGATCTGCGCATTCGTCTGCGAAGCAAGTGCAACACAACACGCACGCGCGCGGCGCGCCGGAGTGATTCATGGAAGGCCATAGCCCAGGCGGGCTCGATCTCATTCAGGTGCTCGCGCTGCTCGCGGCGGCGGTGATCGCGGTGCCGCTGTTTCGCCGGCTCGGGCTTGGCTCCGTGCTTGGCTATCTCGCTGCGGGGCTCGTCATCGGGCCGTTCGGGATCGGGATTTTCCACGAATCCGAGGCCATTCTGCACGTCGCCGAACTTGGCGTGGTGATGTTCCTGTTCGTCATCGGTCTTGAGATGCGCCCCACGCGCCTGTGGGCGCTGCGCCGCTCGATCTTCGGGCTCGGCGTTTTGCAAGTCGCGTTGTGCTCTGCGTTGCTAACGGCCGTTGGCGTGCTGACGGGCTTTCCTGTTGCCGCGTCGTTCGTCGCGGGCGCGGGCTTTGTGCTCACGTCCACCGCGGTCGTCATGCAGGTGCTGGAAGAGCGCCAGCAACTCAACAGCGAAAGCGGTCAGCGCGTCGTCTCGATCCTGCTGCTGGAAGATCTCGCCATCGTGCCGCTGCTCGCGGCGGTCGCATTTCTCGCGCCGATCGCGCAGCAAGACGCCGCGCGCGGCCTTGATTGGGGCGCGATCGCGATTGGCGTCGCCGCCGTCGTCGGCCTCATCCTCGCGGGGCGCTATCTCCTCAACCCCATGTTTCGCGTGCTCTCACGCTCCGGCGCGCGCGAGGTAATGACGGCTGCGGCGTTGCTCGTCGTGCTCGGCGCGGCCGTTGGCTTGCAAATGGGCGGGCTTTCGATGGCGATGGGCGCATTCCTCGCGGGCGTGATGCTCTCGGAATCGAGCTTCCGGCACCAATTGGAAGCCGACATCGAACCCTTCCGAGGCATCTTGCTCGGGCTCTTCTTCCTCGCCGTCGGCATGTCGCTCGATCTCGGCGTCGTCGCGCGCAGCTGGCAGCTCGTGGCGGGGTACGTCGCTGCGTACATGATCGTGAAAGCGCTCGCGATCTACGGCGTCGCGCGCATGCTCAAGACCAGCCACGGCGAAGCGCTCGAACGCGCCGTGCTGATGGCGCAGGGCGGCGAGTTCGCGTTCGTACTCTATGGCGCAGCGCTCGGCGCCGGCATCATCACAGCGGAGCAATCCTCGATCCTCACCGCGATCATCGTCGTCTCGATGGCGCTGACGCCGCTCGCGCTCATCGTGCTGCGCCTCTTCAAAGCAAAACCGCAACCGCTCGCGGACGGGATCGATACGCCCGAGGAATTGAGCGGCGAGGTGCTCGTGATCGGCTTTGGACGCGTCGGGCAAGTCGCAAGCCAGCTGCTGCTCGCGCGTGGCCACACCATCTCGATCATCGATACGGACGTTGAGATGATCCAGGCCGCCGCCGATTACGATTTCAAAGTCTATTACGGCGATGGCTGCCGGCTCGACATTCTGCACGCCGCTGGCGCAGGCCGCGCCAAAGCCGTGCTCGTCTGCACCGACAATAAGGCCGCCACCAACCGCGCCGTCGAACTGATGAAGTCAGAATTCCCGCTGACGCCCGTGCTCGCGCGCGCGTTCGATCGCGAACACGCGCTCGAGCTCGTGAAAAAGAACGTCGATTTCCAGATGCGCGAAACGTTCGAGAGCGCGCTGATGCTCGGCGCCAAAACGCTCGAAACGCTGGGGCAGAGCGAACAGGAAATCGCCGACACGATCGAGGAAATCCGCCGCCGCGACGAACAGCGCTTCGAAGCCGAACTCACGGGCGGCTTCGAAGAGGCCCGCTCCTTCTTCCGCGGCAACGCCACCAACCAAAAGCTCGACCTGCCGAAGATCGACGAGAACGCGGCCGCTAAATAATCCATCAATCTCATTTGACACATCAAAGTAGATTGATGTAGCTAGGCGGCATGAAGCCGCCGCCGCTCCCGCTTGACGTGTCTCCGCCTGAATTTCTGCGGCTGGCCGGCCATCCGCTGCGCTGGAAGCTCCTCCACGAGCTCGCCCGCAGCGATCTCAGCGTCCAGGAGCTGACGGCCCGGGCGGGGGAGCCGCAAAACCTCGTCTCCTACCACCTCGGCAAGTTGCGGGACGGCGCGCTCGTCTCCGCGCGCCGCAGCTCCGCCGACCGGCGCGACACCTATTACGGCCTCAACCTCGCGCGCGTCGGTGCGCTGCTCTCTGAAACGGGCGGGGCGCTCCATCCCGGCCTGCGCCTCGTCGCACCCGCGCCATTGGAAGAGATCGCGCCCGCCCGCGTGCTTTTCCTCTGCACCGGCAACAGCGCGCGCTCACCGATGGCGCAGGCGCTGACGCAAGCGCGCTCGGGCGGCGCGATCGCCGCGTTCAGCGCCGGCAGCGAGCCCAAGCCCGTTCACCCCAACGCCGTGCGCGTGATGCGCGAAGACTACGGCCTCGATCTTTCGCAGCACACGCCGCGCCATCTCGATGTGTTCGCCGAGCAGCCCTTCGAATGGGTGATCAGCCTGTGTGATCGTGTGCGCGAAGCCTGCCCCGACAATTTCGCCAACGCCGCCCCGCGCGCGCATTGGAGCATCCCCAATCCCGCGACCGGCGCGCGCGATGACGAAACCTACGCGCTCTTCAAGGAAACCGCCGCCGCGCTCTCCGCGCGCATCGATTTCCTGCTCGCAAAACTCGCCGAAAAAACACCCGCCGCTGAACAATAGGGAGGAATGCGCGATGCCCGATCTGAAGGAGATGGTGAGCGTCCGCTACATCGTGAGCGATGTGGCCGAATGTGTCGCGTTCTACACCAAATTTCTCGGCTTCGAGGTGCTGACGAACTTCCCGGCCTTCGCGGATGTCGCGCGCGGCAATCTGCGTTTGCTGCTGAGCGGCCCGATGAGTTCAGCCGCCCGCCCAATGCCGGATGGTGAAAAGCCTACGCCGGGCGGCTGGAACCGCATCCATCTGATCGTCGATGATCTCGCCGCCGAAGTTGCGCGACTCAAGGCTGCCGGCGCGCCGTTCCGCAACGAAATTCTGGAAGGGCCGGGCGGCAAGCAAGTGCTGCTGCAAGATCCGTCCGGCAACGTCGTCGAGCTCTTCCAGCCCGCCGCTGCTTTCACACAAGCGCGCTGAGCCGCGACCATGGCCGATGTGATCGACGCAGCGCCTGCGCCGCGGGCTGGCTGGCGCATGGCGACGGGCCTTCTGGTGCTCGCCGTGTTCGTGGAAGCCGTCTTCGCCGGCGCGATGCTTTCGGGAGTCGAATGGGCGCGACGCGCGCATGTGGCGAGCGCAGGCGCGCTGATCGCGTTCGCGCTCGCGTCGGGCCTCGTCGCGCTTCTCGCGCTGCGGCGTGTGATCAATGGCCGCAAGCTCGCGCTCATTCTGTTGGCGCTCGCGGGCATGCTCGTTGCGCAAGCCGCTGTCGGCGTGCTTTCGGCCAAAGGCGCCAACCTCTTGTGGCTGCACGTGCCGCTTGGCGTTGCGCTCGTCGGCCTCGCGGGGCAGGCGGCCGTAACCGCGCGTGGCCTCGGCGCGCACGCATGAGCACGCCGACGAACGTGCTCTTTCTGTGCACCGGCAACAGCGCGCGCTCCATTCTCGCCGAAGCGATCCTCACCAGGCTTGGCGCGCCGCGCTTTGCCGCCTTCAGCGCGGGCTCGCGCCCCAAAGGCGCCGTGCATCCAGACGCGCTCGCACTGCTGCGTGACTTCGGCTTGCCGACGGGCGGGCTCCGCTCCAAGAGCTGGGAAGAGTTCGCTGCCCCCGGTGCGCCGAAGCTCGATTTCGTTTTCACCGTTTGCGACAATGCCGCCGCCGAACCATGCCCGGTCTGGCCCGGCCAACCGGTGAGCGCGCATTGGAGCGCGCCCGATCCGTCTCTGTCGGCCGATCCGCAAGCCTGGCAGGCTGTTTATCGCCTACTAGAGAGCCGCATCATGGTGTTTTGCGCGCTGCCGCTCGACGTGATCAGCGCCGATGCGCTCCAGCGCAAGCTGCACGAGATCGGCGCCTAAGCGAGCGCGCGCTTCAGATAGCTATGGAAGCGCCAGAGGCACGCCTCGAGGTGCGAAAGCGGGCCAGGTTGGTAGAACGGGCTTTCCACGCCGCGCTGCATGCCGGCGCAGACGGGAATGTCTTCCAAGTGGATGGCGTTGATCGCCTCGCGATATTGCGCGGCGATGTCCGGAACTTCCGCCAGCTCGGGCGGCGCCAGCAGATGCACCCGCAGTTTGAAACGCGTGCGCGTGATGTCCGTCAGTTCGTACCAGACGCCCAAGCGCCCCGCGCTGAACGCCATCAGCGTCAACGGAAAAATCGCCGCGACCGTGAACGGCGCATGATCGGCGTCGACGCCCGGATTTTCCAGCACGGTGAACAGATCGCCGTGCGCGCCCTCATGCGTGCCAAAGCCGGGGTGTGTTTGCTGTAAGCTCTGCGCGTGCGGTCCGATATGGTGATAAGACTCGAGGAAGTTCTCGATCATCACCTTCCAATTCCACGGCGAGTCGAATTCGATCACGCCGCAGGTGACGAGCGTTGCGGGATCGTCCGCCGCGAGCCGCGCCGCGAGCGGCGCCAGCTGCGCTCCGAGTGCGGGCGCATCGCCCGAAAGATTGGCGAACACCCAACCGCCCCAGCTTTCATGCCGGATGCGCGGCAACGCGCAGTCTTCGCGCGCGAACGCCGCGGATTGCTCCATCGCCGGCGCAGAGAGGAGCTTTCCATCGAGCCCATAGCGCCAGAGGTGATAGGGGCACATCAGCGTCTGCGCCGCGCCTGCGCCTTCGGTCACCGGCATGCCGCGGTGGCGGCAGATGCGCGAGAGCACATGGAGCGCGCCGCTCTCTTCGCGCGTCACCACCAACGGCGCGCCGAAGAGATCGGCGCTGAGATAGCTTCCCGGCGCGATCGCGCTCTCGCGCGCGACGGGCGCCCAGCCGCCGCGAAACACGCGCGCGACTTCCGCTTCGAACACTGCGTCGTCGGTAAACGCCGCGCGCGGCAAAGCGCGCGCTTGGGCCAACGTGTCCGCCACGCCGGCGTACGCGTTCACGCCGCGCCCCGTTGCGCGTCGGCCGCGATCATCCGCTCATAGAGCGCCATCGATGCGCGCACGAACGCTTCCTTGGTGAACTTGGCCTCGTAGGTGCGCGTGCCGTTTTCAACGAGGCGCTGGGCCAACTCCGCATCCTCTATCACGCGCCGCAGCGCTTCGCGCAGCGCATCTGGATTGTCCTTCGGCACCAGCAGCGCGTCGACCTCGTTGGTCACCGTCGCCGCCGGCCCTGCGGCATCCGCAACCACGAGCGGCTTCTTCGCCGCCCACGCTTCGATCGTGACGTTGCCGAACGGCTCATAGCGCGAAGGAAACGCGACGATATCGCACGCCGCCAGCAACTCGGCGCGATCCGTGCGCCAGCCGAGGAAGTGCGCGCGATCTGCGACGCCAACGCGCTCCGCATGCGCTTTGAGCTCCGCCTCGATCGGCCCGGTCCCCGCGATCCACGCATGCACGCCCGGCAGGCCCGCCAGCGCATCGAGCAGCGTATCGATGCCCTTCTTTTGATGGAGCCGCGCCAGCGTGAGCAGGGCAGGCGCATCTTCTGGCGTGTTCAAGCTCGCACGCGGCGCCGGCGGCGCGATCTCGACATTGCCGTAGGAGTTCAGAATGCTCGCGCGATCCGCTGGCACGCCCTGGCTGATGATGTGCTTTTCTAGATCGCGCGTCATGCCGACATGCCATTCGCAATTCTTGAAGCGGGCCAGTTTGTAATAGCCGCCGTACCACCCGACGTTCCGCGCCCGCGTCTTGCGCGGCGCAAACGTCCCGGCGCGGCCCATCCAATAATGCGAAACGTCCGGCTTGAAGGTCTCGATCGCGCTGCGGATCGCGTTCGATGTCGGCCCGCGCAGCAGCGGGTTAAAATCCGCCAGCGTCACGCCGGCGCCGCACGCTTCAAGCTCCCGCACGCGCCCGTCATTGTCTGGCCGCGTCACCACATGCTGGGCCACGCCCGCTTCCGCGAGCGCGACCACGGCGTCGCGCATGATGCTCTCAGCCCCGCCATCCTTGGCGCCGGCCATAACGTGCAGAACGCGCATGCGTGCTTCGTCACCCTCTCGGCCCCGGCTTGGGGCGCGCGGCCCACTAGCCGCGCCCGGCCGCTCCCGTCAAACCCGGCGCTGCGGGTCCACGCTCGGGTCGTTTTCCCGCAGCAGCGCATCGAAATAGGCGATGGTGCGGGTAAGCCCGTCCTCAAGCTGCACGCTCGGCTGCCAGTTGAGGTGCGTCTTGGCCTTGGTGATGTCGGGCTGGCGCTGGCGCGGATCGTCCGCCGGCAGCGGCCGGTGCACGATCTGCGAGCGCGAGTTGGTGAGCTTGACCGTCAGCTCCGCCAGTTCGCGCATCGTGAACTCAACAGGGTTGCCGACATTGATCGGCCCGGTGATCTCGGCCGGCGTCTCCATCAGCCGGAGCAGCGCGTCGATCAGATCGTCGACATAGCAGAACGAGCGCGTCTGCTGGCCATCGCCGAACAGCGTGATGTCGTCGCCCTTCAGCGCCTGCACGATGAAGTTGGAAACGACGCGCCCGTCGTTCGGGTGCATGCGCGGGCCGTAGGTGTTGAAGATGCGGACGATGCGGATATCGACCTTGTTCTCGCGGTGGTCGTCGAAGAAGAGCGTTTCCGCGACGCGCTTGCCCTCGT
>CAZMCA010000047.1:0-20788 GCA_964564595.1 uncultured Caulobacteraceae bacterium | reverse complement strand
CTTCGAAGGCGGAAATGTCGGCGTCGCGCTTCAGCGTGAGGCCGATATCGTCGAGGCCTTCGTAGAGCTTTTGCTTGCGGCCCGGCTCAATGTCGAAGCGATATTCCGCGCCCGAGGGCGAGACAACAACTTGCTTGGCGAGATCGACGTGGAAGCGGTGGTTCGCCCCGCGCGCTTCATCCGTCAGCCGCTCGACATCACCCTGCTCCAGCACGAGCGGCAGAATGCCGTTGTTGAAGCAATTGTTGTAAAAAATGTCCGCAAAGCTCGAGGCGATCACGCAGCGGATGCCGAAGTCGGCGAGCGCCCAGGGCGCGTGCTCGCGCGAGGAGCCGCAGCCGAAGTTCGGGCCCGCGATCAGAATTTGCGCGCCTTGGTATTCGGGGCGGTGCAGCACGAAGTCTTCGATGAAGCCGCCGTCCTTATCGAAGCGCATGTCGTAGAAGAGACCTTTGGCGAGGCCGGTGCGTTCGACCGTCGCCAAAAACTGCTTCGGAATGATCTGGTCGGTGTCGATGTTCGCGATCGGCAGGGGCGCTGCGACCGCGGTGATTTCCTTGAACGGATCCATCAGTCGCGCCCCTCTTCATTCAATGCCTGCGATGGTTGCAGCATCAGCGTGGGCACGCCGCACGTTTTGTCGCGCACGGTGAAGACCTTGGTGCCGGGTTTGCGGCCCACGCGCACGTCCGAGACGTTGAAGCCCGCGGCTTTCATGCGCGCTTGCGCAGCGTCCGCATCGGCGACGCGCCAGGTGAGGCCGTAAATGCTATCCGGCCCGTCGCCGGCGCCATTCTTCAGCGAGTGCGCGATCTCCATGATCATGTCGCCGCAGCGGAAGAACATGAGCCGCGAGCCCCAGTCGGGGTTGGTGCGGTCGAGCGCCATGTCCAGGCCAAGGCGCGCGCCATAAAGTGCGGCGGCGCGATCGGGCGCTGGCGTGGAAACGACGGCGTGGTCGATCGCGAACACCGATCCGGGCACGGTCTCGGCCGACGGCGCGAACGGGCGATCGTGCTCGATGAAGAACAATCGTGGCCCGTGCGTTTTCTCGCGCGCGATGCGGAAGCTCTTCCATACGCGCGTCTCGCCGCGCGCTTCATCTTTGCTTTCGCGCAGCGCGACATCCTCCGGCTCAAGCCCCAGCCGCCGCGCGCGGCGATGCATCTCTGCGATGCTGGAGACGGCAAAGACGATGCTCTTCAGCCCCTCGCCTTCGTCCTTGATCTGCTTTGCGAGCGCCTCCGCGCGTTCGCCTTTACCGGGCGCGATCAGTTCGAGGCTGGTGTTATCCAGCGTGAAGAACACGTTCTCCGCGCCATCATGCGACGCGCGCCAGGACGGCGCGCGTCCGAACAGCGCTTCGTACTGCGCCGTCGCGGTGACGATGTCCTTCACGAGCAGGACGACGTGATCGAGGCCGGTGATCATGACGCGAGCTTTCGCACATCGGCCAGCGTACCGGTGAGCGCCGCCGCCGCCGCCATTGCCGGGCTCATGAGATGCGTGCGGGCGCCGCGGCCTTGGCGGCCTTCGAAATTGCGGTTGCTCGTGCTCGCAACGCGTTCGCCCGGCGCTGCGATGTCCGGGTTCATGCCGAGGCACATGGAGCAACCCGGCTCGCGCCATTCGAAGCCGGCGTCGGTGAAGATGACGTCGAGGCCTTCCTCTTCGGCCTGGTAACGCACCAAACCGGAGCCCGGCACGATCATCGCGCGCACGCCCTCAGCGACGTGCTTGCCCTTCACGATCTCCGCGACGGCGCGGAGATCTTCGATCCGCGAATTGGTGCACGAGCCGATGAACACGCGCTGCACCGGCACGCCTTCGAGCGACTGGCCGGGCTCTAGGCCCATGTAAGCGAGTGCGCGGCGCATCGTGTCGGCGCGGATCGCGTCATCGAGATCGGCCGGATCGGGGGCTGCGCCCGTGATCGGCGCGACTTGATCGGGGCTGGTGCCCCAGGTCAGCGTCGGTGCGATATCGGCGCAGTTGATGTCGACCACCGCATCCCAGTGCGCGTCAGCGTCCGAATGCAGCGTCTTCCACGTCAGCAGCGCTTCCTGCCAGGCGCCGCCTTTCGGCGCGGAGGGTTTGCCCATGAGATACGCAAACGTCTTTTCGTCCGGCGCGACGAGGCCGGCGCGCGCGCCGCCTTCGATCGACATGTTGCAGATCGTCATCCGCCCCTCCATCGAGAGGTTGCGGATCGCTTCGCCCGCATACTCGATGACGTAGCCCTGCCCGCCGCTTGCGCCGATCTTGCCGATAAGCGCTAGCACCATGTCCTTGGCGCCGACGCCCGCAGGCAATTTGCCTTCGAAACGAACGAGCATGTTTTTCGACTTGCGCGTACGCAAAGTTTGCGTGGCGAGCACGTGCTCGACTTCGCTGGTGCCGATGCCGTGCGCCAGCGCGCCGAAGGCGCCGTGCGTCGAGGTGTGGCTATCGCCGCAAACGATCGTGAGACCCGGCTGCGTGCGGCCCTGCTCTGGCCCGATCACGTGGACGATCCCGTTGCGGATATCGCCCATCGGGAAGAACTCGATCTCGTGCTCGGCGACGTTCTTCGTCAGCGTCTCCAATTGGAGGCGCGCTTCCGGATCTTTGACGCCTGCGAGGCCCGCGGCCTGGTTCTCCGTCGGCGTGTTGTGATCGGCGACGGCGAGCGTCAGGTCCGGCCTGCGGACCTTGCGCTTGTTGGCCTTGAGGCCGGCGAACGCCTGCGGGGTCGTCACCTCGTGGATGAGGTGGAGGTCGATATAGAGGAGCGCCGAGCCGTCCGCCTCCTGGGCGACGACGTGCTGGTCCCAAATCTTGTCGTAGAGTGTCTTGCCGGGCATCGCGGGGGATGTAGGGCCTGCAAGGCTCTAGTCGCAACCGTCCCGCTGGCCATTGAAGAGCGTGAAGCCCTCCCCGCCCTCGGTGACGTACCGGATGGCGAGCGTCTCGGGCGCAGCGGCGATTTCGAACCAAGCCCCCGCCGCGGGATCGCCCCGGCCGAAATAGGCGGCCACGCACGGCGGGTTGGTCGGCTCTTCCTGCGGGCACATGGCCCAGCCCCATTGCTCGCGTTCGCCCGCGGCCGGAACGATCTCGTAGACGCTCGCGTCCGGCTCCTGGCCAGGGGTGTAGAGCAGCATGTTTCCGGTCCAGGCCGAGGGCTCCCCGGAGGTCGGAAACCACCGCATCGTGAGCGTGTCGGCGCCCCGCCGCTCGATCCAGCAGCCCCGCAACGCTTCCGTATCCGGGCCAGCGGACGTCGTTGCGCAGGCGGTGAGCGCGATTGACGCGGCCGTCAGGAGGGAGCGAAACTGACTCAACAACGAGGAGACTCCCGATGGCTGCTGACGGCGCTCAAGGCCCCCGCGCGAAATTCACCGCGATGCAGGATGGCACCAAAGAAGATTGGATGATCATCGGCGGCCAGTCAGCCGAATTCAACAAGGGCCGCGCCAAGCGCGTGATCGAGCACCTGAAGCTGCTCGACGGTGACTTTGGCGGCTTCGCCGTCGATCGGCTTGAGCACTCGCTACAATCGGCGACGCTCGCGCATCGCGACGGGATGGATGAGGAATATGTCGTCTGCGCGCTGCTGCACGACATTGGCGATACGCTCGCGTCCGCCAACCACGCCGAGCTCGCGGCGACGATCCTCAAGCCCTACGTGAGCGAAGCCAATTGGTGGATGCTGCAGAACCACGGCATCTTCCAGGGCTATTACTTCTTCCATCACCTCGGCCTTGACCGCGACATGCGCGAGCAATTCCGCGGCCATCCGCATTTCGAATACACCGCGCGCTTCTGCCACCGGCACGACCAAAACGCGTTCCTGCCCGGCTACGATACGATGCCGCTCGACGCGTTCATTCCGATGGTCGAGCGCGTGATGGCTGTGCCGAAGCAGAGTATCTACATGCGCAAGGCTGAGAACGCTTAAGCTAACAACGCCGCCGCGACCCGCTCGCGCGTCATCGGCAAATCCCGTATCCGCGCGCCAAGGGCGTGGGCGACGGCGTTGCCGATCGCGGCCATTGCGGGGCCAGACGAGATCTCACCAACCCCCATCGGCGGCTTGTCCTGCGCGGGGATAAGCTCAACGACGAGTTCGGGAATCTCATCGAAGCGCAGGATCGGGTAATCGTCCCACGTCGTGCTTTCGATGCCGTGGCCGCCGAGTTTGACTTGCTCTTTGAGCAGCCAGCTCGCAGCCATGATGATGCCGCCCTCGATCTGGTTCTTCGCGCCGTCCGGATTCACGATCAGGCCCGCATCGGCGACGCACCAAATCTTGTCGAGCTTGATCTCGGTCTCGACCGTCACGGCCGCGACGCACGCGACGTAAGCGCCGCGATTGCGGTGGATGCAGAACGAAAGCCCGAGGCCCTGCCCTGTGCCGCGCTCGCCGCGCTTGGGCCACTCCGCAAGTTCCGCAGCGCGCATCAGCACGCGGCGGCTGCGCGGATCGCTCAGCATGTTGAGGCGGAACGCGAGCGGATCTTCGCCGGCAGCGTCGGCGAGTTCATCCATGAAGCATTCGCCGGCGTATTCGTTGGGCGGGCCGCCGAGGCCGCGCAGCGAGGATGTGCGCACCGGGGTGCGCGTCACTTCGTGTTCGATCACGCGGCTCGGGCCAATGTCGTAGCTCGGGCGCGCATTGAGGAGCGCGCCGGAAAACCGCATCATCCCACCGCCAGCAACACCAATCGGCGCGGGCGGCGGCGGCGACGGCGGCGCGGGCGGGAGCGCGCGTTCGGCGAGCGCGCGGCCGCGATTGGTGTGCCGGCCGCTCCAAATCTCGGCGGTGTAGTCGGCGATGCGGCCCTGCTCATCGAGTTCGGCGGTGAGTTCGATATCCATCGCCGTGCCAACGGGCGCGTGCGCGAATTCATCTTCGCGCGACCAGAGCACACGGATCGGCGCGCCCGGATGCGCCATCGCGAGCACGGCAGCGTCGAACGCCGCATCGTCCGAGCCGTTGTGGCCGTAATTGCCCGGACCTTGTTCGTGGCGAACGTCGATGAGCGTTTCATCGATCCCGAGGCCGCGCGCGATCGTGCCGCGGATTGGGAAGACGCCTTGGCTGTGCACCCACATCGTGAGGCGGCCGTCTTTGAACTGCGCGATGCCGCAGCTTGGGCCCATCGAGCCGTGCGCGATGTAGGGCTTGGAGTAGCGCGCGGTGATGCGGCGGCGGTTTGAGGGCTCGGCTTTCGGCGCGCCCGTGTCGAACTGCTCGCTCTCCGCGTCACGCAAAGACGCTGCTTCCGAGACGCCAGCAGGAATTGTGCGCCCGCTTTCCCACTCCGCGCGCTGGAGCGCTGCTTCGTGTGCGCGGCGGGCGGTTGCTTCGTCGGCGCTGAGGAACGCGACGAAATCCTGGTTGCGCCAGATCGCGACATCGCCCTTCGCTGCGCGTTTGATTGCGGCTTCATCGAGCGCTTTCAGTTTCGCGCCTGGCGATGGCTGGCGGAGCACGCGCGCGTGCAGCATGCCAGGAAGCGTGATGTCGTGGATGAAAGCAGCGCCGAACACTTTGGCCGGCAGATCGACGCGCGCGGCTTCTTGGCCGACGAGCGTGTAAGTGCTCGCCGGTTTGGGCGCGGCGCGCTCGCCATCCGCGTCGCGCGCAAGATCGACGGCGGCGGCGAGCGTCCAATAGGTTTCGCCGGTCGGCTTCCCATCGCGCAGGATCTCGCCGTCACGCACGGTGAGCGCGCTCACACCGCAGCTCAGTTTCGCCGCGGCGGCTCCGAGGATCAGCGCGCGCACTTCGGCGCACGCTTGCCGCACCGATGCGCCCGACATTTCAACCGACATGGAGCCGACGGTGAGGCCCTCGTTCGGGCCGAGCGTCGACGGTTCTTCGGCGCTCACTTGCGCCATCGTCACGTCGAGCTCTTCGGCGCCGATCTGCGCGATCGCGGTCATTGCGCCTTGGCCGTATTCGACTTTGCCCGTGGCGATACGCACGCGGCCGTTTGGGAGGAACGAGACCCAGCGGTCGAGGCGCGGGTTGGCGGCGAGCGTTGTTGGGAGCGCGCTCATGCCTGCGCCTCCCGCATGCGCTTGGCCGCGAGCGCGACGGCGTCCATCACGCGCGTATGCACGCCGCAGCGGCAGAGATGCCACGCGAGCGCTTCGCCGATTTCTTTGCGCGTTGGGTCGGGGTTGCGGTCGAGCAGCGCTTTGGCGCCGACAATGAGCCCCGAGAGGCAATAGCCGCACTGGCCCGCCTGCAATTCGAGGAACGCGGTCTGCAGCGGATGCGGGCGCTCCGGCGTGCCGACGCCTTCGATCGTGGTGATCTGCTTGCCCGCAAGATTGCCGATCTCGAATTGGCAGGCGGCTCTGTCTTCACCGTCGATCAGCACCGCGCAGGCGCCGCACTGGCCCGCGCCACAGCCGAAGCGCGCGCCCATCAAGCCCAAGCGCCCACGCAGCACGTCGAGCAGGTTTTCCTCCGGCGGCGCATCGATGACGCGCGCGCCGCCATTTATGTTGAGCGTGACCGGCAAATCTCTCTCTCCCGTTGCGCCCAGGGTAAACGTTTGCGCGCGAGGTTGGAAATCGCGCGCGGCGCGGGTAAGAGGCGGCCCCATGTCCGATACGCCTCCCGACCGCCTCTCCAACGATCCCAAGAGCCCGCACCATGACGCGGCCCTGCTCGCGCGCGGCGTGGGCATCCGCTTCAACGGCGCCGAGAAGACCAACGTTGAGGAATATTGCGTCAGCGAAGGCTGGATCCGCGTCGCCGCCGGCGCCGCGCGCGACCGGCGCGGCAACCCAATGACGATCAAGCTCAACGGAACCGTCGAGCCTTACTTCCAGGATATCTAGCGCTCGCTCACCCCAAAGGCCCGCAGGCGCTCCAGATAGCGTTGCACCGCCTTGCGCGCTTCGAAAGCGGGGTTCTGCGCGTCAGCCTCGCCCAAGCGCATCGGAACGCGGACACGGTCGTCCGCGTCGATTGTCAGATAGCCCAGTTCGGCAAGGACCTGCGTCTTGCGACGCACCGTTTCGCGCGGCAAGCCCGTCTTGTCGGCAATCATGCGCCGTGAAATGGCGCCCCGGATTTCTTCGGGGGGATGCGCCGCGCGCATGATGGCCGGGTCGAGCGTTGGATCGAGCACGAACGGGCGCATCGTGGCGTCGTTCACGCAAAGTACGATCAACAAGCTCTCAAGATCGATGTTCTTGATGTAGGACTGCGCTGAATAAATCAGATCGAGCAGCAATTCGTTCGCCGCAAAGGTCAGCGGACGAACCTCCGGCGGAATGTCATCGTTGCCGCTCATGAGCCCTCACGCAAACCAAGTTCGCCCTCGCCCTCCAGCACGATAGGCCCAGTCATCAGAACACGATCGTCGCCAGCGCGCCAATCGATGTGCAGCGCGCCGCCATCCACCAGAACCTCAACGGAACGCCCGTTGCGCCCTTGCCGATGTCCAGCAACGACCGCCGCGCACGCACCGGTGCCGCACGCTTTCGTCAGCCCCGCGCCGCGCTCCCAAACGCGCAAGCGAATCTCACTTGCGGATCGAACTTCAGCGAAGCCTACGTTCACGCCCTGCGGGAACAATTGATCCGTCTCAATGCGGGGCCCGATCATGCGCACCGGCAGCGTCTCGACTCCATCGACGAAGAACACGGCATGGGGATTGCCCATATTCACCGCGCCCGGGCCGCTCAGTTCAGCAAGCCCGATGTCCATCGTGTAATCGAGCTTCACCGTATCCATCGGCCGCGCGATCGGGATTTCCTCCCACCGCAGCAGCGGCGAGCCCATATCGACTTCGATCAGCTCGGGCCCGCGCCGCGTTGCGTGCAGCAAGCCAGCGTCGGTCTCGATGCGGCCGGTGTCCCTGCCGCTCTCTTCCATCAGGATCCAACCGACGCAGCGCGTGGCGTTCCCGCACGCGCTCACGGCGCCGCCGTCCTGGTTCCAGATGCGCATGAACGCATCGCCGCGAATCGAGCGCTCCAGCGCAATCACCTGATCGCACCCCACGCCCGTCTTCCGGTCCGCGATCGCCTTGGCCTGCGCGGGCGTGAGCGGCAGCGCCCCGTGCGCGCGCGCATCGAGGATCACGAAATCGTTCCCGCAACCGTTCATCTTGAAATACCGCATCGCGACCGGATGTAGGGGCGTTCGGCGCGCCCGGCTATAATGCGAACGTTATGCCTGCGGTTGATCGCGCGGGCCTTGGCCTCTCAAGACCAATCCGCTTAGGGTCCCACGTCATGGAGCCCCGATGCGCCCCTTCCTCGTGCTTGTGTTCGCCGCCCTGGTCACGGGCTGCGCGTCGTTGTCCGCGCTGATGCGGCCCGATCCTTATCTATGGATGGAAGAGGTTGAGGGCGAGCGCGCCCTCGCCTGGGTCCGTCAGGAAAACGCCCGCTCCCTCGCGCAGTTGGAGAGCGACAGCCGTTATGCGGGACTGCTGGCGGACGCGACGGCAATCGCCAACAGCCAGGACCGCCTGCCCACCGGCGCGGTGCGCGGCGGCTATTATTACAATTTCTGGCAGGACGCGACGCATGTGCGCGGCATCTGGCGCCGCTCGCCGCTCGCGGATTTCGCGCGCAATGCGCCGCGTTGGGAAACGCTGCTCGATATCGACGCGCTGGCGCGCGCCGAGAATGCGAACTGGGTTTACAAGGGCGTCGCCTGCGCGCCGTCGAACACGCGCTGCATGGTGCAGCTCTCCGATGGCGGCAAAGATGCTTCCATCTGGCGCGAGTTCGATCTCACCACGCGCCAGTTCACGCCAAACGGCTTTGCGCTGCCGGAGGCGAAATCGAGCCTTGAGTGGGCGGATGAAAACACGCTGATCGTCGCCACCAATTGGGGGCCCGATACGCTTTCGACCTCGGGCTATCCGATGGTCGCGCGCATGTGGCGACGCGGTCAACCGCTTACGGCTGCACCCGAAGTGATGCGTGCGAACGATGGCGACATGGGGCTCTTCATCGGCGGGTTCGACGATGTGGAGGGCGCGCGCATCGTCACAGCGCATCAAGCGCACTCGTTCTTCGAAGCAAGCCAATGGCGCATCGATGACGGGCGCGCGAGCCGCTTCACGCTGCCGCGCAAATCCACGATCCGCGCCGTCCACAAAGGCCATTTGATCGTCACGCTCGAAGAGCCGTGGACGCCGCAAGGCGCGAGCGCGGCCTACCCAACGGGCGCGCTGATCGCGGTCGCGCTCGACAGCGCGACGAGTCCCGCGCCCGCGACGACGCTGCTCTACACGCCAGGCGCCCGGGAATCGTTGGAAGACGTTGTCGCGACGCGCGATGCGGTGCTTGTCGCCGGCTATGAAAACGTGCGCGGCCGCATTCTGCGCTTTTCGTTCGATGGCCGCGCCTGGCTCGAAAGCGGCATCGCGCTTCCGCCGAACGGCTCGGTGAGCTTCGCCGGCGCCGACTCTCAGGAAGCCACCGCGTTCGCCGTTTATCAGAACTACACCACGCCGACCTCGCTCTACGCGCTCGATGTCCAAGCCGCGCGCGCGACAGTGGTGCGCTCTCTGCCCGCGCAGTTCGATGCGTCCCGCTTCGTCGCGGAACAATTCGAAGCGACCAGCCGTGATGGCACGCGCGTTCCGTACTTCGTGGTGCGCCCGCGCGACATGCAGCTGAACGGCGAGAACCCAACGCTGCTGTGGGCTTATGGCGGTTTCCAGATTTCCTATCCGCCCACGTACAATCCTTATGTCGGCAAGCTCTGGCTTGAGCGCGGCGGCGTCTACGTGCTCGCGAACATCCGCGGCGGCGGCGAGTTCGGCCCCGCGTGGCACCAGGCCGGGCTGCGCACCAACCGCCAAGTCGTGTTCGACGATTTCATCGCGGTCTCGGAAGATCTGATCGCGCGGCGGATCACCAGCCCGCGCCGCCTTGGCATTCAGGGCGGATCGAATGGCGGCCTACTGATGGGCGTGATGCTCACGCAGCGCCCGGAGCTCTTCCGCGCCGTAGTCGTGCAAGTGCCGCTCTTGGATATGCTGCGTTACGATCGCCTGCTCGCGGGCGCGTCATGGGTGGATGAATATGGCTCGCCGGATGTGCCGGCAGAGCGGCGCTGGCTTGAGCAGATGTCGCCCTACCAAAACTTGCAGCGGCGCGAGGATTTCCCCGTGCCGTTCTTCGTCACCTCAACGAAGGACGACCGCGTCCATCCCGGCCACGCGCGCAAATACGCCGCGCGCATGCAAGAACTCGGCATGCCGTTCCTCTACTTCGAGAACATCGACGGCGGGCACGCTGCCAGCGCCAACCAAAACGAAGTCGCGCGCCGGCGTGCGTTGGAGACGACGTATCTGATGCAGCGGCTGATGGATTAGCGATACGCCATGACATCCCCTCGATGGGGAGGTCGGTTTCGCGTCAGCGAAACCGGGTGGGGTGTGCGCATTGAAGGTGAGCAAGTTGCCTCATGAGGCGCACGGTTCTTGTCGCGCCACTCACCCCCTCCAGCCGCTTCGCGGCAGCCTCCCCCATCGAGGGGGAGGCGGGCGTCTTCACGTCACCTGCGGCGCCAGCGGCTCCGGCTCGGGCGTCGCCGCCGTATCCGGCTCGCCCTTAGCGACCGCCGTTGCTATCACGAGGTCGCCCGTCACGTTGAGCGTGGTGCGGCACATGTCGAGGAAGCGATCGACGCCGAGGATGAGGCCGATGCCTTCGATCGGCACGCCCACCATGCCAAGGATCATCGCCACCACCGGCAGCGAGCCCGCCGGCACGCCCGCCGTGCCGATGCCACCAAGGATGCACACCAACATCACGACGACCTGCTGCATGAACGAAAGCTCGACGCCGAAGAACTGCGCGAGAAACAGCACGGTCACGCCTTCAAACAGCGCCGTGCCGTTCTGGTTCGCGGTGGCGCCCACCGTCAGCACGAAGCGCGCGATGCGGCGCGGCAGCTTCAGCTCCGTTTCCGCGATGCGCAGCGACACCGGCAGCGTCGCGTTCGATGAGGCGGTCGAGAACGCCACCAGCATCGGCTCGCGCACTTGCGCGAAGAAACTGAACGGCGAACGGCGCGCCGCGATCATCACGACGATCGGGTACACAATGAACATGTGGATCGCCATCGCCGCGACCGCGACGCCGACGAATGCTGCAAGTCGCACCAGCAGGTCCCAGCCAAACAGCGCCGCTAGATTGAACATCAGGCACGCCACCGCGACGGGCGCGAGTTGAATGACGATGCCGATGAGCTTCATCATGATCTCGAACAGGCCCGAGATCACGACCTGCAGCTGATCTGTCGCCGGGCTGCGCACCATCACGAGCCCGATGCCGAACAGAAGCGCGAACACCATGAGCGGCAAAATCTGGTTGTTCGCCGCGGCCGCGATCGGGTTTTGCGGAATGAGATCGAGGAAGAACTGCCCCAGTTGAATCTGTTCGGGCGCATTTTCGGTGATGTTGCGCGCGCCTTCAGCGCCTTCCGCCAACAATTGGCGCGCAAGCACAGGATCGACGCCATCGCCCGGCCGGAACAGGTTCACCATCCCCAGGCCGATCAACACCGCGATCGTTGAGATCACGATCGTATAGCCGAGCGTGCGCCACCCCACGCGCCCCAGCACGTTGAGATCGCCCATCTCCGCAACGCCCACGACGATGGCCGAGAACAGCAGCGGCAGCACCAGCATGAACAGAAGCCGGAGGAAGATTTGCCCGATCGGGCCGGTGACGTTGGTGGTCACCCACTCGACCCACGGCGTATCGCCGCCAACGTTCATGTTCACGAAGAGACCGGCGCCAAGCCCGATCGCGAAGCCCGCCAGCATCAACCAGTGCAGCGGCAGGCCGCGTCGCGCGCTCGTTTCCATGCAAAGTTCCTCTTAGGCGGTTCCCGCATGACGTGCGGCGCGTCCGTTTCGATACGCGGGGGCGGAGCGCTTCACAATGCAGCGCGCGGCGGGCGGCGCTTGACCTTGCCCGATGATCCGGCATGAAGGCGCCGGGGTGAGGGAGCGCCGCTTATGACGCCGTTGCGCGCAATTGTTGGGATTGCCGGCCTTGCCCTGCTCGGGCTGATCGCCTGGGCCGCGCTCGCCATGACCGATCTGCACGGGTCGTTCTTCGACCAGTTCGGCGTGGTCGCGAGCTTGCCGTGGGGCGTCGTCAGTCTCGCCGATCTTTTTATCGGGTTCCTGCTGTTCGCCGTGCTCGTGTTTTTGACCGAGCGCTCCTGGTGGATCGCGGCGCTCTGGTCGTTGCCGGTGCTCGTGCTCGGCAATGTTTGGGCGGCGCTCTGGTTCGTGATCCGCCTGCCGCACCTGGCCAAGCAGCTCTCGAAGCCGGACTGGCCCTCTTCGTAGCTAGCCGCGCTTAAACACTGTCTCGCGCAGCAGCCCGGCGAGCATCCGGGCCTCATCCGCACGCGGGCTGCCTTGGCGCCACGCAATGCCAATCGCGCGCCCGACGACGGGATCCTTGAACGGGCGCACCGCCACATTCGCGCCCGCCGCCGCGCCGCCTTCGGCCGCAAGCCGGGGCAGCAGCGTCACGCCCATCCCGCCCGCCACCATCTGCACCAAGGTCGCCAAGCTCGTTGCGCTCACATCGCCGCTAGCGCGCCCCGGCGCTGCGCCACAGACGCTGAGCGCGTGATCGCGCAGACAATGGCCGTCCTCGAGCAGCAGCAGGTTTTCGCCCTTCAAATGCTCGGGCACGAGATCGTTGCGAAGCGAGAGCGGGTGCCCCGGCTGGCCAACGAACAGGAACTCGTCCTCGGCCACCGTCTCGGTCTCGATGCCCGGCGTCTCGTAAGGCAGCGCGATCACGGCCGCATCGAGCGTGCGGGCGCGCAGGCCATCGATCAGGCGGCTGGTTTGATCTTCACGCATCTGAAGCCGCAGGCGCGGGAAGCGGTCCTGGAGCATCGGCAGCGCGCGCGGCAGCAGGAACGGCGCGATCGTCGGGATCGCCCCCAACCGGAACGTGCTCGCGAATGGCCTGCCAGCCGCCTGGACGGTGCGCACCAGCTCTTCGACCTCGGCGAGCGCACGGGCGGCGCGCTCGGCCGCCTCCTCGCCGGCGCCAGTCAGCACAGCCCCGGTCCGCCCACGATCCACAAGCTGGGCGCCGAGGGCCGCCTCCAGCTCCTTGATGCCGGCCGAGAGCGTTGGCTGCGTCACGCCCACGGCCTCGGCCGCGGCCACGAAGCTGCCCTGGGCGCGGATCGCCGTCAGAAACTGCAGCTGCCGCAACGTGGGCAGGGACGACGCCGGGAGCCGGTCCGCATCCATAGACGACCTCTATCTAAGATCCGTCTTTATATTGACCCCGGCACTAGCGGCGCAAGGCAGGCTCAGGCTGCGCGGGCGGTTTTTGCAGGGGCCAACGGCGCGGTGAGCGTGAAGATCGCCCCCTGCCCGGGCGCGGTCACGACCGTGACGTCCCCCCCCATGAGGCGGGCGAGGCGGCGCGAGATCGCAAGGCCCAGTCCTGCGCCATCGGGCGCGCGACGCGCGTCGCCGCGAACAAATGGCTCGAACAGGCGCGTGACGAGTTCAGGGTCGATTCCCGGACCGCTGTCTCGGATGCGGATGGCGACATCATCGCCCACGCGCTTTGCTTCGATGCTGATGATGCCGCACCGCGTGAATTTGCAGGCGTTGTCGACGAGGTGGATAAGGCATTGGCGCAAGCGCCGCGGATCGGCCTCGATTGTCTCGGGCGCGTTCGCGAGATGCAGATCGATGCGATTGTCGTTCGCCGCCGCCGCGCTCTGGTGGAGCGCCGCGACCTCTTCGATCATCTCCCGCAGCGGCGCGCGCTCTGGCTTCAGCGTCACGCCGCCAAGATCGAGCGCGGAAATGTCGAGCACATGATCGAACAGCGCCATAAGCCGCCGGCCCGCCGCGCCGATGCGGCGCGCGTCATTGGCCGCCGCGCCGCTCAAATCTTCTTCCAGAATTTCCGCGTAACCAATCATGCCGTTAAGCGGCGTGCGCAGCTCGTGGCTCATCTGCGCAAGGAACTGCGTCTGCCCCGCACGCAGCGCGACGACGCGCGCCGTCATCCTCTCATGCTCGGCCGCGAGCGCGCGCGCGCCTTCCTGCAACGTCGCCCGCTCAAGCGCGATCTCGCGCCGCGCACGCGCGGACATGCGCGCTGCGTAGCCGACGCCGAACGCGCTCAATGCACACAGAGCCGCGAGTGCAGGCTGCTGCGCGAACGCGAGCCCAATAGCGGCGCATGCTTGCACGCACGCCGTGAGCCACAGCGCCGGCATGGCCAAGCGCGCGCCAAGAGCGCCAGTGTGAAAAGGCAGGGCCATCAAGGAAACTCCGCGCCCTCTCTAGGTCGGCGCGGTTAACTCTTTGTTCGTGTCTTGCGCCGGGGCTGTGTTTCTTTTTTGACAGCTTTCTTCGCCGGCGCTTTCGCCGCTTGTTTGCTGGCGTTTTCGATCATTGGCGCGGCCTGCGGCGCCTCGTCGCGGCGCTCGCGTTTTCTGGCGTAGCGCGCCATCGCGGCTGCGAGCGCATCGCGCGCCAGCGGCGCATCGAGGCACGCGGCCGCGCCCGCCTGGATCGCGGCCAAACGGTTCGCACGCGCTTGCACCGTGAGGATCGGCGCATCGCCGGTGAGGTCGGCCATCAGATCGAGCGCGCCGGGCGTGTCCAGATTCAGCACAATCAGCGCCGGATCGATTTCGCTTGCGCGCGCCTCCGCTTCGGTGGGCGCGGCGACAATCGCGGCAAAGCCCAAGCGCGCCGCCGTGTGCACAACCGCATCGCGATTAGCGGCGTCCGTATCGATCAGCAGAATGCGCGGCGCGCCTGCGCTACGCGCCTCGACCTCGTGCTCTGCATCGCCATCGACGGACTTTGCGAGCGAAAGAAGCTCGTTGATGAGCGCGAGCAGTTTGCGCGCAGCATCGCGAATGGCCGTTGCGTCTTCGCCAAGTTCGCTATCGCCCAGCTCTTCTTCGAGCATTTCGGCGTAACCGATCACGGCGTTGAGCGGCGTGCGCAACTCATGGCTCATATTGGCCACGAATTCCGATTTGGCGGCGCTAGCGCGGCGCGCGTCTTCCAGCGCGGTCTCCAGCGCGCCTTCCATCATCTTGCGCGCGGTTACATCGCGCTGCACGCCGATCGTCCGGCGCACCACGCCATCGGAAGAACGGATCCCCGCGCCCCGGAAATCCACCCAATAGGGCGCGCCGTCCTTGCCGTAGTTGATCACCTCGCACGAAGCGGTCTCGCCCGCTTCCACACGCTCGCGGAACGCTGCTAGCACATCCGTATCGGTAAGCGGGCCGGTGAGAAGCTGGCCCGCGCGGCGGCCCTGCAATTCCTCCAGCGTGTACCCCGACATGCGCGTGAACGCGGCGTTGATCCACTCGACGTGGCCGTGCTCATCGAGGATCAGCATCGCATCGGCGCTATGATGCGCGACCTGGCTCAGCATGTCCGATTGGCGGCGCGCCGTCTTAAGGTGGCTCAGCGCCGCGAAGAACGCATCGCGCCGCGCGTTGTACTCGGCGAGGATACGCGCGAAGCGATCGGCGGTCAGCTGGAAGCCGCGATTTTCGCCGAACACCGTTGGTATATCTTCCGAAGTCACGCTGCTCGGCGCCATTGTCACGTCGATGCCGCGCAACATGCGTTCAAGTTCGGGCCGCGTCTGCGCAAGATCGCGTTCGGCCTGCGCGATCATGTCGCCCACCGCCTGCCCGCGCGCCTGGAAGTTCGTGAAATCGGACGCCACCGCATGCACGCGCGTGATGACGCCCGCCTCGTCGCGCGTGAGCTTCAGCCCATAGCGCACCCAGCGCACGTCTCCGTCGGCGCGCACGAACCGCAGGTGCAGCGGCCCGCATTCGCCGCTCGCAAGGCAGCGCGCATGCGCGCGGCGCATCTCGGCGGCGTCCTCGGGATGAATGAAGCTCGGCGCGGGCGAGGACGCGTCCTCGTAGGCGGGGACTGCGCCCAGCAGCGCTTCAAGCGCTTCAGGATGATCGATCCGGCGCGCGAGCACATCGAGCGTCCAGGTCACCCGGCTCGTGGTGCGGAGCGCAAACTCCATATCCCGCAGCTTGGCCGCCGACGCCTCAGCTTCGGCGCGGGCCGCGTCCGCTTCGCGCCGCGCCCGGGAGAGCACCAGCGCTACAAGCGCGCAGACCAGAAGCGCCAGCAGCGCCTGGACGAGATCGGCGCGGCCAAACAGCCAGACCGCCAGGAACGCCCCAAGGATGATGGGAGGCCCCGGCGGCGTACGCCCCGGCTCGGACCGCAAGAGCGCCTTGAAGCGCGCCCACTCCGCGCCCCACCCGTCCGATCTGTCCTTTCGACCTGACGCGCTGACCACGCCGGCCCCTTTCCGTTTGCGCGAAAGGTAATGATTCGAGCCTTGTCATTCCCCTAACAGGCGCCCGTTACCGCTGGCGGGCGCGGGCCGAATTGACCCAGCGCCCCGCCCCGCGTAAGCCTCCGCCGCGCCGCAAGCCCGCGGCTCAAAGCTCCACCTTCCCGATGGCTCCCTATGTTGAGCCTGGAGGCCGGCAGGGGCGCCTGCCCGGCGTGATCGCCCGGCGGGCCGCTTTGCGTTGCGGGCGGCGGACGAGGAGTTGGAATGTTTGAAGCGCTGACAGAACGACTAGGCGGGGTGTTCGACCGCCTCACCGGCCGCGGCGCGTTGACCGAGGCCGATGTCGACGCCGCGCTCCGCGAAGTGCGTGTGGCGCTGCTGGAAGCCGACGTCGCCCTCCCCGTCGTAAAGGATTTCATCGCCAAGGTCCGAGTCGATGCGGTCGGCGAAGATGTCGTCCGCTCCGTGAAGCCGGGGCAGATGGTCGTGAAGATCGTTCACGACGCGCTGGTGGACATGCTGGGCGGCGATGGCGCACCTGTGCCGCTGCGCATCGAGGGCGAGCCGCCGAACATCATCATGATGGCGGGGCTTCAAGGCTCGGGCAAAACCACCGCCTCCGCGAAAATCGCCAACCGCCTCACGCGCACCGACAAGCGCAAAGTGCTGATGGCCTCGCTCGACGTGCGCCGCCCCGCGGCGATGGAGCAGCTCGCGACGCTCGGCAAATCGATCAACGTCGACACGCTGCCGATCGTCGCCGGGCAAGGCCCGGCGGAGATCACGCGGCGCGCGATGCAGGCCGCGCGGCTCGGCGGGCACGACGTTCTGATCCTCGACACGGCGGGCCGCACGACGCTCGACGAGCAGATGATGACGGAGGCGGCCGAAGTCGCCGCAATCGCCAAGCCGGGTGAAATTCTGCTCGTCGCCGATAGTTTGACGGGCCAAGACGCCGTCGAGACCGCCAAGCGCTTTCATGCGCGGCTTGCGCTCACGGGTTTGGTGCTGACGCGCGCGGATGGCGATGGGCGCGGGGGCGCTGCGCTCTCGATGCGCTCCGTTACGGGCCTGCCGATCAAGTTTCTGGGCACCGGTGAAAAGCCCGAAGCGCTTGAGCTTTTCGATGCGCGCCGCGTTGCGGGCCGCATCCTTGGCCAAGGCGATATCGTCTCGCTCGTTGAAAAAGCGGTCGAAAACGTCGATCGCGCCGATGCCGAGAAGATGGCGAAGAAACTCGCCAAGGGTAATTTCGATCTCGACGATTTGGAAAAGCAACTCACCCAAGTGCTCGCGATCGGCGGCCTCAAAGGCGTGATGGGCATGCTGCCGGGCGTGCAGAAGCTCAAAGGCCAGATCAACGAAGCGAACCTCGAAGACAAACAAGTGCATCGCCAGATCGCGGTGATCCGTTCGATGACGAAAGCCGAGCGCGCCAAACCCGATCTGCTGAACGGCTCGCGCCGCCGTCGCATCGCCAAGGGCGCGGGCGTCGATGTCGCCGAGGTCAACAAGCTCATCAAAATGCACCGCACGATGGCGGACATGGCCAAGCAAATGGGCAAAGGCAAAATGCCTGGCATGGGCGGCGGCATGATGCCGGGCATGCCCGGCATGGGCCGCCAAATGCCGAACATGGAGCAGCTCAAGCAATTGGGCGCAGGCAAAGGCGCGCTGCCGCCAAGCGGCGCAACGCTTCCAGGACTTCCGGGCGGCCTGCCCGGTTTGCCGGGGCTTCCCGGCCAAAAGAAAAACTGAACCGAACAACGAACTCCAAGGAGAAGTAGCGAATGTCCCTGAAAATCCGCCTCTCGCGCGGCGGCGCGAAGAAGAAGCCGTATTATTCGATCGTGATCGCCAACAGCCGCGATCCGCGCGATGGCCGCTTCATCGAGAAAGTCGGCGCCTATAACCCGATGCTGAAGAGCGATGATCCCAAGCGCGTGGTGCTGAAGACCGAGCGCATTCAAGAGTGGCTCTCGAAGGGCGCGCTGCCGACCGATCGCGTCGCGCGTTTCCTCGACACGGCAGGCCTCAAGAAGCGCGAAGCGCGCAACAACCCCGAGAAGGCCAAGCCCGGCCGTAAGATGCAGGAACGCGCCGAAGCGAACGCCGCCGCAGCTGCGCCGGCTGAAGCCGCTTCGGAATAAGGCGGTTCAATCCAGCCGGCCGATCCATGCGTGGTCTGGATGGGTGCGCATCAGCGCATCCTTCAGCCACGCGCGCGCCGCGCGATCCATGCGCGGCGCAGCGTTGGCGAAGTCCGCCTCGTCTTTCGGGCGTGTTTCCTTCGCCTTGAACAACAGCACAGCCTCGGGCTTCAGATACGGCACGCCGTAGCGCGTCTTCGCGATCATCTGCGCGCGCGGCGCGGTGAGCGCCGGATTGCGTCGGCAGACCCAGGTGTGCGCATCGCCCGCTTGCAGCATCGCATCCATCAGCCAGATGTTCGGGCCGGGATCGCAGAGCCAGGTCTGGTGCTTGTCCTCCGGTGGCAGCGCACCCGGCGCGAGCGCACGCACTTCACCGTCGCCCACGGCGTAAAACTCAAGCGGGCGCAGCCAGTCCCGCAGCTTCGTGAAATCGCCGCGCAGAATTTCGATCTCGATGTCTTCGTGCGCGCGCGCCTCTTCGCCGAGAAAGAGATCGATCGCCCAGCCCCCGCACACGGCCCACGGAATTTGCGCGCCCGCAACGCGCTTCATCGCCTCGTAGGGATGCCACGGCTTCCACGCAGAGAGCGGCGGCCCGTCCCAATGCGTCACGCCCGGCGGCAGAGCTTTAGCCATGCGGCGAGCCTAGCATGAGCGCGGGCGATCTTGTCCTCGTGGGGTACATCGAAGGCGCGTTCGGCGTGCATGGCGAAGTGCGCGTGCGGAGCTTCACCTCCCCGCCGGAAAACATATCGAGCTACGGCCCTCTGGCGGACGCCGAGGGCCGCGTGCTGTTCACGCCGAAGAAATGGCGCCCGATCGGCGAAGCGCTCGCGATGAGCGCGCCGGAGATCAAATCCCGCGAAGACGCAATGGCGCTCAAAGGCACGCGGCTCTACGTGGCGCGCGACAAATTTCCGCCGGCGGAGGAAGACGAGTTCTACGTCGTCGACCTGATCGGCTGCCGCGCTGAGACACTAGGCGGCGAAGACGCGGGCAAGGTGATCGGCGTGCATGACTTTGGCGCGGGCGATCTCTTGGAGATCAAGCCGCCCTCCGGCGCGCCCTACTTTTTGGAATTCTCCCGCGCGAATGTCCCGCACGTCGTGCTCGCCGAGCGACGGATCGTGATCGATCCGCCGCCGGAGGAAGACAGCGGCGAGCCGCGCGAGGACACGCAGTGACCTTCGCCGCCTCTATCGTGACGCTGTTTCCCGAGGCGTTTCCCGGCACGCTCGGCATCTCGCTGATCGGCAAGGCGCTGAAGGATGGCGTGTGGTCGCTGGAGACGGTCGATCTGCGCGGGTTTGGGATCGGGCCGCACAAAAACGTGGACGACACGCCCGCAGGCGGCGGCGCGGGAATGGTGCTGCGCGCCGATGTCGCTGCGGCTGCGCTCGATAGCCTCGGCGCTGATGGCCGCCCAAAGCTCCTCCTCTCCCCGCGTGGCCGGCCGCTCACGCAGGAACGCGCCCGCGCATGGGCGGCTGGCCCGGGGCTCGTCCTGTTCTGCGGGAGGTTCGAGGGCGTGGATGAGCGCGTGATCGAGGCGCGGGGGCTTGAGGAAGTCTCGGTCGGCGATGCGGTGCTCGCCGGTGGCGAAGCGGCGGCGCTGGTGTTGCTGGAGGCCGTGATCCGGCTCCTGCCCGGCGTGCTCGGCAACGCGGACTCGCTGGCCGAAGAGAGCTTCGAGGGCGGCCTCCTGGAGCACCCCCAATACACCCGCCCGCGTGAGTGGGAGGGCCGCCCGATCCCGGAGGTCCTCCTCCAAGGCGACCACGCCAAGATCGAGGCCTGGCGGCGGGAGCAACGTGAGGCGGTCACGAAGGCGCGGCGGCCCGAGTTATTGCGCGCGCCCTCCCCTAGAGGGGGAGGGGGTCAGGGGGAGGGGTGAAAGCGCGGCGGGCGAGCGTCGCGCTCTACGATCTCACCCCCACCCTGCCCTCCCCCCTCTAGGGGGAGGGTTCACCGCGGCGCTCTCGACATAAAGCGAAGCTTCCCCTATACGCCCCGCTTCCCGTTTCCCCCTTTGGAAGCGCCGGCCGCTGGCCGCCGCAAACGTGTGTGCCGATGAACCTGCTCCAGACGCTCCAAAAAGAAGAAATCGACCGCCTCGGCCGCAAGATCCCGGAGTTCGTTCCGGGCGACACGCTCCGGGTGAACGTCAAGATCAAGGAAGGCGAGCGCGAGCGCGTCCAGGCCTATGAGGGCGTGTGCATCGCGCGTTCGGGCGCTGGCCTCAACGCCAACTTCACGGTCCGCAAGATCAGCTTCGGCGAAGGCGTCGAGCGCGTGTT
>CAZMCA010000046.1:0-21513 GCA_964564595.1 uncultured Caulobacteraceae bacterium | reverse complement strand
CGTCGATGTGGACGTTGTGGCTGAGGCAGCCGGGCTCGGCGCGCGAGTGCTGCGAGTGCGCGATGCAGGCGGCCTTCAACGCATCGAACGTTTCAGGCCGCGCACGCACCGCGCCGGTCACCACAAGCATTACGCCCATTCCTTCGGAATCGGCGTTGCGCGCTGATTGGTGAGCAGCTTTGCGCGGCGCGCCTTTTCTTCGTCGCTGATGGAGGCGGGATCTTCGGTGTCGCCATGCGCGACGGCCATGCCTTTTTGTAAGCCGGGCCGCGCTTCGAGCGCTTCCATCCAGCGCTTCACGTTTGGAAATTCATCTAGGTTGATATTGCGCAGCTTCCAGCCGGCGGCCCACGGGTAACAGATCATGTCGGCGATCGTGTATTCGCCGGCGGCCAGCCATTCCTTGCGGTGGAGCCCGAGGTTCATCACGCCGTAAAGGCGGTGCACTTCGTCGGCGAAGCGCTTGTTGGCGTATTTTAGATCGCCGTTGTCGGGGCTTTGCGAGGCGCGTGCGAAATGGCCTTGCTCGCCCATCTTTGGGCCCTGGTTGGCCATCTGCCACATCAGCCATTGGATGACGTCGTACTTCTTCGCGACGTCTTGCGGGAAGAAGCGGCCTTCCTTCTCCGCGACGTACATCATGATCGCCGCGCTCTCGAACACGGTGATCGGCGCGCCGCCGCCCTTCGGCTTGTGATCGACGAAAGCGGGCATGCGGTTGTTCGGCGAGATGGCCAGCATGTCCGGCTTGAACTGATCGCCGCGGCCAATGTTCATCGGCGTGACTTTGTAGGGAACGCCAAGTTCTTCGAGGAGAACGGTGACCTTCTTGCCGTTTGGCGTTGGCCAATAGTGCAGTTCGTAGCTCATCGCGTTCCTCTCTCGTTGTTCTAGGGCAGGCGGGCGCCGTGGACGCGCTCGACGCGGATGGCGTCGAGGTCGATCCCCTCCAGGCACCGCACGTTGATGCTCCACTGATCGGGCGCTGTACGCGGGCGGCGAAACGGAAGAATGCCGCACGTCTTGCAGAAATAGTCTTTCGCGGTGTGCGTGTGAAATTGGTAGAGCGCGAGTTCTTCTAAAGGCGTCTCCAGCGCGAGTTGATCTTCGCTGACGCGGAACAAAAGCGCGCCGCGGCGGCGGCAGATCGAGCAGTCGCATACGCGCACGTGGTCGATCTCAGCGGTCACAGCGAACCGCACCGCGCCGCAATGGCAGGAGCCGGAGTAGTTTGGCATTGGGGACAAAGCTACACACGAGCGGGAAAAAACTCGACCCATTCCCGGATGCCCCGCAGCGGCAGTCCGGGACCCATACGCGTCACTGCGTCGTGATTATGGGCCCCGGACTGCGCCTTTGGCGCATCCGGGGATGGGTGTGATGTGTGAGGGCGCTAGCTAAGCGACGCGATCTCGGCGCGCAGTTCGGGGACGCCTGCGAGCGTTTCGGCGCTGGTGGCGAGCACGATCGGGTGGGCCGCCGGGCGCTTGAGCAATTGGGCGGCGGTTTGCGCGGCCATCGCATCGGCTTCGCCGGCGCGCAGCTTATCGGCTTTGGTGAGCACGATCTGGTAGACGACGGCGCTCTTGTCGAACGTGTCCATGATGGTGCGGTCGTTGTCCTTGAGGCCGTGGCGCGCATCAATCAGCAGGATCACGCGCTTCAGCGGCGCGCGGCCGCGCAGATAATCGCGCATGAGCGCGGTCCAGCGCGCGATGTCGGTCTTGGAGGCTTTGGCGTAGCCGTAGCCGGGGAGATCGACGAGGCGGAGCTTGTCGCCGAGGTTGAAGAAATTCAGTTCGCGTGTGCGGCCAGGCTCGGCGGAGGCGCGCGCCAGCGTTTTGCGGCCGGTGAGCGCGTTGACGAGGCTCGACTTGCCGACGTTGGAGCGGCCGGCGAACGCGATCTCCGGCATGTCGCCGTCGGGCAATTGCTCGAGCGCGGCGACGCCGCGCTCAAACGTTACCGGGCCCGCAAAGAGCAAACGGCCGGCTTCGAGCAGGTCTTCATCGTCAGCGGACATCGGCGCCGCCTTTCACTGCGGCGCTAATTGTTCGCCGCGGCCGGTTTGAGCCGTTTGGCGAGCCATTTGTCGAGTTCGGTCTCGACGCCTTGCGTGCGCATGATGACGTATTGCTGGATGATCGAGAGCGTGTTCGACCACACCCAATAGATCACCAAGCCCGCCGGGAAGCTGGCGAACAGGAACACGAACAGCACCGGCATCCAGCGGAAGATCATCGCTTGCGTCGGATCGGTCGGCGGCGGGTTGAGCGCTTGGAGCGCCCACATCGTGATGCCGTAAAGGATCGCCCACGGGCCGATCTGCGGCAGCCATTCGAGCACGGGCGTTTCGTGCGCGTTGAACGGCAGCCGCCCGAACAGGTTGTAGAGCGTGAGCGGATCGGGCGCGGAGAGATCGCGGATCCACCCAAAGAACGGCGCGTGGCGCATTTCGATGGTGACGGTGAGCACTTTGTAGAGCGCGTAGAACACCGGGATTTGCAGCAGGATCGGCACGCAGCCCGCGACCGGATTGATCTTCTCGGTCTGATAGAGGCGGATCATTTCCTGCTGTTGGCGCTGCTTATCGGCGGCGTAGCGCTCCTGCACTTCCTTCATCTTCGGCTGGATCTTCCGAAGCTTCGTCATCGCCATGTTGGACTGATAGACGATCGGGAAGAGGAACAGCTTGATGACGATCGTCGAGAGCAAAATCCCGATGCCGAAATTGCCGGCCCATTTTCCGAAGAAATCGAGCATCGCGAAGAACGGGCGCGTCAGAAAAAACAGGAAGCCCCAGTCCACCGCCTTGTCGAAGTCGGGGATGCCCAGATCGCGCTGATAGGCTTGCAGGAGATCGACGCGCTTGGCGCCGGCGAACAGGCGCTGCGTGTAAGTGATTTCCTGGCCAGGTTGGATTGGGCGCCATTCGCCGCGATAGGCGGCGCGGAATGTCGGATCGTCGCCTTCGTTGCGGCTGTCGTAATAGGCGGAGATACGTTCGCTTTGATCGGGCGCGAGCGCCGTCAGCCAATAGTGATCGGCAAGGCCAAGCCAGCCGCCGGGGCCTGAAAGATCGAGGATGCGCTCGTCTTCGCCGGCGCGCCCGCGGGCTTTGTCACGCGCATGATCGCGCGCGGCTTCGTAGCGCGCTTCGTGGAGGCGCGGCTCGGGGCCGAACACGCCTGTCATGCCCTGGTGTACGATCTGCTGGCCGCGGAAATTTTCCGGCATGCCGTGACGGCGCACGGCGCCGAACGGGCGCACTTCGACTGCCGCGCCCGTTGGGTTGGAAACGCGGTCGGTGACGGTGAACATGAAGTTGCTGTCGACGGCGATGGTACGGGTGATGGTGAGCCCGTCTTCCGTCGTCAGTGTGAGCGTCACGGGTGTTTGCGGCGTCAGCACTGCGTCTGGGGACGCGGCGGTCCAGCCGCTGAACGAATCCGCGAGCGTTGCGCCGGTTTCTCCGCTGCGGCGCTCCCAGCCCATGAACGCGTCTTGCGCGCCGGCTGTGTCGGACGGCGCGAGCAAGGTCACTTCAGCGCTGCCCCGGTCGACGGTCTGGCGGTAGTTGCGCAGGTTGAGATCGTCGAACCGCGCGCCTTGCAGCGAGATCGACCCATCAACCGCGGGCGTGTCGATGCGAATGCGTTGGGCCGCGGTGGCGGCGAGCGCCGTTTCGCGCGGGATGATCGTCGGCGCCGGCGCTTCGGAGCCATCGGCGACGGCGGCTTCGCTGCGCGCGGCTTGCTGTTGCTGGGCGACCTGCGCTTCCTGCGCCTGCTCGCGGCGCTGGGGGCCAGACACGAACATTTCGAACCCGAGCAGCACCGCCAGCGATAGCGCCATTGCGATGATCAGATTGCGGGTCTCGCCTGGGCCTTGGCCGCCGCGGTTCTGCATCGGGAGGTCAGTCGCTTTCTGTGGGGGGATGGCCGGGCGCGCGGGCGCCGGTCTGGGCCGCCAAATCGGCGCGGAGCTTTAATAGCGCGGTTCGAACATCGTCAAGCAAGGCAGCCCAAGGGGCGTCCGGCGTGGCGGGGCGGGCGACGAAGACATAGTCCGCTCCGGCGACGGCGAGGCCCGGTAGGAGCTGGCGGGCTGCCTCTCTTAGACGCCGCCGCGCCCGGTTGCGGATCACAGAATTGCCGATGCGTTTGGTGGCCGTGAAGCCCGCGCCAACGGCGGGGCCAGCCTCGGCGCGCAGACGCGCTTCGACGATCACCGCGGAGCGGTGCGCCTTAAAACCCTTTTGTACGTAGAGGAATTGCGCCCGGCGCTTCAGCCGGGAAACGGCCACTAGGCCGAGAGCTTCGCGCGGCCCTTGGCCCGGCGGCGCGCCAGCACCTTGCGGCCGCCCGCCGTCGCCATCCGCGCGCGGAACCCGTGCCGGCGCTTGCGCACGAGCTTGCTGGGTTGGAACGTCCGCTTCGTCGCCACGGGGGGCCTCTTTGGTCATGCACGCTTAAAAAGAGCGGGGCCGATACCACCCGGCGGGCGCCCCGGTCAACCCAGGCGGGGGATTCTACATCTTTGCGACGAGGGGCGTCGCGTAAACTCTTTGGGCTCCCTACCTCTTATAGAGCGGGATGAGATGAGCGCGCCTTCCGACACTGCCCCTGAGGAGGACCAGCCCCGGCTTGGGCCGGCGGCCCGTGTCGCGCGCTTTATGAGCGGCCTCGCTGGGCGGCTCCTTGCGCTCACAATCGCCGTGATCCTGATCGGCGAAGTCCTGGTGTTCGCGCCGGCGCTGACGAGCTTTCACCAGAATTGGCTGATGGAGCGGATCAACCTGGCGCAAATCGCCGCGCTCGCGCTCGAGGCGGCGCCCGGGAACGATATCGCGGCGCCCTTGCAGGCTGAGTTGCTGGACAGCGCTGAAGTGAAGCGCGTGGCGCTGAAGCGGGACGGGCAGCGCGAGTTGCTGCTCGAGCAGCCGTTCAACGGCGGCGACGATCTGCGCATCCGCACCTACGATTACACCACCGCTTCGCCGATGATGCCGTTCGCGTGGGCGGTGGAATCGTTCCTCGCGCCGAAGGGCCGCGTGCTGCGCGTGCTGGCGCGCCCGCGCTACGAGCGCGCCGAGTTCGTGGAGATCGTGCTCAACGAAGCGCCGCTGAAGCGCGCGATGGCGCGGTTTGCGCTGCAGACCATTGCGCTCTCCACGCTGATCTCGGTCACAGCGGGGATTATCGTCTACTTCGTGCTGAGCGTTGCGTTCGTGCGGCCGATGCGGCGCCTCACGCGCTCGATCGAGCGCTTCCGCGACCGGCCGGAAGACGCGTCGATCCCGTTCCGCCGCTCTTCGCGCGCCGATGAGATCGGCCGCGCCGAACGCGCCGCGTTCGAGATGGCGGAGCAAATCCGTTTGAACTTGCGCCAACGCGAGCGGCTGGCGCTGCTGGGCGGCGCGGTGGCGCGCATCGCGCATGATCTGCGCAACATGCTCGCGACGGCGCAGCTGGTGAGCGAGCGGCTTGCGTCATCCGATGATCCCAAAGTGCGCCAGATCGCGCCGCGCTTGGAGCGCGCGATTGGGCGCGCAGCGGGGCTTGCGTCTTCAACGGCGCGGTTCGGGCGTGCCGAGGAAGAAGCGCCCGTGCTGCGGCCTGTGCGTTTGGACGAGGCGGCGCGCGAAGCGGTGAGCGATGCGATGATCGCGTTCCCGAACGTGGAAGCGCGCGTCGATGTCGATCCGAATTTGATCGCGATCGCGGACGAGGATCAGCTACACCGCATTCTGGTGAACCTGTTGCGCAACGCGGCGCAGGCGCTTGGCGGGTGCACTAAGCCGTGCGTCGTCGTGCATGCGCGCCGGCGCGGCGGCGAAACGCTGATCGAGATCATCGACAATGGCCCCGGCGTGCCGGATGCGGTGCAGGCGCGCTTGTTCGAGCCGTTCGCCTCGACGGATTCGCACGGCGCGGGGCTTGGTCTTGCGATCGCGCGGGAACTCGCGCGCGCGCAGGGCGGGGACGTGTCGCTCTCGCGCTCGGGCGCGGACGGCGCGGTGTTTCAGATCAGTCTGCCGTCGGCCTGACCGCATCCAAAGAGCGCCGCAGAAGCATCCCGCCGAGGCGGGAGGGCTTTGCATGCGAATTTTCTGGTCGTTTCTTCTGGCGCTCGTCGTGATCGCGGCGCCGGCGCGCGCCACGACGCTGATGGTGACGCCGGATGCTTCGGTTCCGGTGAACGAGGCGGCGCCGGGTCGGTTTGACTTCACTGTGCAGACGGTCGCGGTGATTGCGAGCGCCGGGCAGCCTGTGACGCTCGAAGGCGCGCGCGTGGTGATCCTTGCGGGCGGCCAAGAGACGATGACGCGCGAGATCGCGCCGGAGCGCTTCGTGCGGGACACGGCGCGGCTCGCGAGCGCGCCAGTTGCGGCCTTCGCGCACGCGCAGTTTTTGGACGCGAACGGAGTATCAGGCCGCGCAGGGCGGCCGATTGTGTTCGCGCAGAGTGCAGCGCTTGCGCCCGATACGGCGCTGGCCGCGACTGGGCTTTATTTCGCGACCGATTTTCGCCCAGACGCCGTCCGCGTTGAGGCGCGCGTGCGCGATGCGCGCGGACGGGTGCGCATGGTGAGCGCGACAACGCCAGTGCGTGCGCCGAGCGCGATCACGCACCGGATGCCGCTGGCCGGGGTTTGGTTGATGCACGCCGTGCCGGCGATGCAGAGCCATCACCGCTTCAATCCGCCAACGGAATACGCGGTCGATTTCTTCCAACTCGATCGCGACGGGCGCGTCTATGGCGGGGACCGGCTCGATGCGCGCACGGCGTATGCGTTTGGCGCGCCGGTGCTCGCGAGCGCGGACGGCGTGGTCGTGCGCGTCGTTGACGATGTCATGCAAGATCGCGCCGCGGCGTTCGCGGGCGGTGAGGCGGAAGCGATGGCGCGCATGCGCGCCGATTTTGGGCGCGCGATCGCGGGCAACCTGATCGTGATCCGCCATGAGCACGAGGGCGCCAGCGAATACAGCATCTATGGCCACCTGCGCACCGGCAGCGCGCGTGTGCGGGAAGGCGCGCGCGTTGCGGCGGGCGAGGTGATCGCGGAAGTCGGCGACACGGGCGACACGCCAACGCCGCATCTGCATTACCAGCTCAATGCGGGGCCGGATCCGTTTTACTCGCAGAGCTTGCCGGTGCGGTTCGCGAACGCGCGCTCGCTCGCGGGCGGCGGCGATCTTGGCCGCATGGTCTCGGCGCCGCAGCCCTAGGGAGTCGTTGCGGGGGTTGGCGCAGGCAAACGCCCGACCGTGCCTTCGCGGCGCGGATCGGCGCCGCCGTCGAGGCCATTGGGCGTGACGCGGATGCCGTGAAGACCGCTGTCTTCGCTTTGGATGGCGCGCAATGTCCAGCCGCGCGCGGCGAGCTGCTCTTGCGTGCCGGGCGGCAGGCGCGAGGTTTCGATGCGCACCGTGTTGCTGGACGCGATCACATTGCCCGTCGAGATCGCGTCTTGCATCGTTTGGTCCCACGCGAGCACGCCGATCAGCGTGCGCGAGACGTAGCCGATGATGCCCGAGCCGCCGGGCGAGCCGATGACGGCGACGAGTTCGCCATCGCGGTCCGTCACGATGGTTGGCGACATCGACGAGCGCGGGCGCTTGCCGCCGGCGACGGCGTTCGCGACTGGGCGGCCGTTGATCGTCGGCACGCGCGCAAAATCGGTGAGCTGGTTGTTGAGCAGAAAGCCGCCTGCCATGCGCTGCGCGCCGAAGGCGGCCTCCACGGTTGCGGTCAGCGCGACGGCGTTGCCTTGCGCATCGACCACCGAAAGGTGCGTTGTGCCGGCTTGCTCATCGGTCGTGTCGCGGCCCCAGCGCTCGGCGAGGGGCTGACCGTCGATCATCACGCCTGCATCACCGCGCTCGATGCGCGTTGGGGCGCGCGCGATGTCGATCTGCGTGGCGCGATTGTCGAGATACGGCGCGGCGAGGAACGGCGCGGTGGGCGCGGGGACATAGGTATCGTCGGCGATGTAATAGTCGCGGTCGGCGTAGCCCAAGCGGCTCGCCCACATGTAGGCGGACCAATCGTCGGCGTTCGCGGGGCCGCCGGGCGTTGGGCGCGCGCGTTCGTAGAGCCCAAGGATCGAGAGCACGGCGAAACCGCCTGAGCTTGGCGGGCCCATGCCGCACACGCGATAGACGCGGAACGAACCGCACAGCGGGTCAAGGCGGCGCGGCGCATAGGCTTGCAGATCCGCGAGCGTCAGCGTGCCCGCACGTGGGCTGCGTTGCGCGGCGGCGACGATCTCTTCCGCGATCGGGCCTTGCTGCAACACGCGCGGGCCTTCAGCCGCGATGCGCCGGAGCGTTGCGGCATACGCGGCGTTGGTGCGCCGGAAGCCTGCGGGCAGCGGCTCGCCATCGGGCGTGAAGAAATACGCGCGCGCAGCGGGATCTTCGCGCATGTCGCCGCCGAACATCCGGATCAGTGTGCTCATGCGCGGCGAGACGACGAAGCCTTGGTCGGCGAGGCGGATCGCGGGCTCGAACAAGCGCGCCCAGGGAAGGCGGCCGTGCCGGTCATGCGCGAGCTTCAGCATCGCAACGAGGCTCGGCGTGCCGATCGAGCGGCCGCTGTGCGCGGCGTCGCGGAACGACATCGGCGTGCCGTCTGCGTTCAAGAACATGTCTGGCGTTGCGCCGCCCGGCGCGCGTTCGCGCCCGTCGAACGCTTCGATGCGCTCGCTCGCGCCATCATACGCGAGCAGGAAGCCGCCGCCGCCGACGCCCGCGCTCTGCGGCTCGACGAGCCCAAGCACCATCATTGCGGCGATGGTCGCGTCCGTCGCGCTGCCGCCTTCGCGCAGCATCTCGAGGCCAGCCTCCACGGCGCGCGGATCGGCTGCGGTCACCATCGCTTCGCGCGGGGCGGGTGCAGGCGCGCTGGCGCAGGCCGCGGTGAAGAGAACGAGCGCGAAGGCGATGATTTCGCGGCGGAAAGAGACAAGCTTGCCAGTCATGACCGGACTTCATACACGCGAACGGCCAAAAGCAAGAAAGCGCGCCCATGTCCCGCCCCGGCCCCCAGAATGCGCTGACGGACGTGGCGGGCCTCAGGGTCGGCTGCGCACAGGATGAACGGGCGCAGACCGGCGTCACGGTGATTGTTCCCGAGCGGGCCGCGGTGTGCGCCGGCGTCGTGCTGGGGGGCGGGCCGGGCACGCGCGAGACGGACGCGCTCGAACCGCACAATTTGGTCGAGACAGCGGACGCGATCGTGCTTTCGGGCGGGTCGGTCTACGGGCTTGGCGCGGCCGATGGCGTCGCGGCCGAGCTTGGCGCGCTGGGGCGCGGCTTTCAGCTTGCGCAACGCGCGGGCGTGCCGCCCTCGCCGATCGTGCCGGCCGCGATCCTCTATGACCTCGCGAACGGGGGAAACAAAAGTTGGGGCGCGCGTCCGCCTTACGCCGATCTCGGGCGGCGGGCGTTCGCGAGCGCCGCAGCGCGCACGCCGCACGGCAATGTGGGCGCGGGCTTTGGCGCGGCCGCTGGCGCGCTCAAGGGCGGGCAGGGCAGCGCAAGCGTGGTGAGCGATGCGGGCGACACGGTCGCGGCGCTCGCTTGCGTCAATTCCTTCGGCTCGGTGACGATGCCGGACAGCCGCGCGTTCTGGGCGTGGCCGTTTGAGATCGATGGCGAGTTTGGCGGTGTGCGCCCCGATGCGAGCGCGCCGGCATTCGATCTTGAACGCTACGGTCTCTCGAAAGCCGACATGGCGCCGCGCGCGAACACGACGATCTCCGTGATCGCAACCGATGCGGCGCTGACGCGCAACGAAGCCAAGCGCGTGGCGCAGATGGCGAGCGCTGGGATGGCGCGCGCGATCCGGCCTGTGTTCGCGCCGGGCGATGGCGATGTGATCTTCGTGCTCGCCACGGGCGCGCGGCCCATCACAGAACCGCGCGGCTACACGATTACGCGCATCGGTTCGCTCGCCGCCGATTGCCTGGCGCGCGCGATCGCACGCGGCGTTTTTGAAGCGCGCACCTTGGGTGACCGTATCGGCTGGCGCGATCTGCCGGCGGGCTAGCGAAAATCCGCGCCTGTAAGGGCTTCGGCAAGGTTTGGCTAACCAATTGGATAGGGCTTTTAGCCTATGCCGTTCCGTGGAGCGGTAGATCATGGCGATGCAGCAGAAGCGCGACCTTTCCCTGATCCGCGAGAGCGGATCGACGGCGCGCGTGCTTAATTTGGCGGTAACGCATCAGCGGTTCGGCGATACGCCCGAATATGCGGCGCGGCCTCTGTTCAACAACCCGCGGCTCAACCGCGCGCTGGTGCTGAAGCACACCATTCGCGGCGCCGAGCGCGAGATCGTGTCCAAGCGCGGCACGACGGCGACCAAGGTCGTGCTGCCGTTCGCGAGTTCGGATCTGCGGCTTGGCGGCACGAGCTTCTTCGTCACGCAGCGCGATTTCGAACGCACTCTGCGCGAAAGCGTTGGCGGGTACGGCGATGATTCCGCGCTGCAGCGCGATTGCGAAGTGCTGCGCATCATTGATGAGCTGCCTTCGTTCGATCCGTTCTTGCTGCGTGAGCGACTGAAGCGCTTCGGGCACGATCCGGCGCGGTGCTATTTCGATCTCACCGAAGCCGACATGGGCCGCATGCGCGTGTTCGTGGAGCGCGAAATCGGCCGGCTTGTCGATCTTGCGTTCCGTGGCGATGAGAGCGCCCAAGGGCCGACGCATGGGCTCTCTGCACGTCTCGCCGAAAAGCTGATGACGGATGAGACGGCCAAATCGCTCGAGCCGCTGCGGCAGACGTTGCAGCTGTCGGGCGACGAATATCGCGAAGGCGTGTTCGCGTGGAAGGGCTTCCTCTACTACAATTGGATGGTGGGCGAGAGCGCATCGCGTTTTGCCGATCTCGCGCGGCAGATTCTTTCGGTGAAGATGCCGCTCGCGACGCCGGACGAGAAGATGCAGCTCGCCAATTCCCGCCAGCGCGTGGTGAATTTGCTTGGGCAAGCTTCGGGCCGTGTGCGCGATGGGCTGCGTAGCTACAATTCCGCGTTCGCCGAGCTTTCCGACGGGCGGCCGAACGCCTTCCGGGATTTCCTGCTGCGTGCGCCGACGCTGTTTTTGTCGGTCGGCGAAGCGGTGAGCATGGTGATGCACATCGAATCGTTCTGGCGCTTCCGCTTCCCACAGGGCCGCGCGCTGGTGCTCGAAGCGGACGAAGCGACCGACATTTTCCAGGAATTCGAAGCCACGCTCGGCAGCGCTGAACAGAACCAGCGCTAGCGGGTAAGGGCGCGCACGCGCCGGCGCTTTGGGCCGCCGTCGTCGTGATATGGCGCGAACGTGATGTTTGGCGCTGCTGCGCCCAGCGTTGCGGCGAGCGCGGTCATTGCGGCGCGCACGCGCGCTTCATCGCCTCCTTTGAGCATGATCGTGAGCGCGCCGGGCGCGGTCTCCACCACGCGGAAATCTTGCACGCTGGCGTCGGCGCCGAGCACGGCGCGGGCGATGAAATCTGGAAACACGCGCACGGGCGCGCTCGCGGGGCCCAGGAACGTGCAGATGTCGTCGCAGCGGCCTTCTATTGCGGCGATCGTGCGTGACGCGCGCCCACAGGGACAGGGCGTGGATGCGACGCGCAACACGTCGTCCAGCCGGTAGCGCAGCACGGGCTGCGTCGCGCGCGTGAGATCGGACACGATGGGCGCAAAGCGCGTTTCGTCCAGCCAGTCTTCTTCAAAGCGCACGAAGGCTTCGTTGAGGTGGAGCGCGCCGCGCTCGCATGTCATGGCGAGCGCACCCTCGGTGGCCTGGTAGACTTCACCAAGCGGCGCCGCGAACGCGGCGGTGATGGCGGTGCGGTCGTCTTCGTGCAGCGTTTCGGCGACCGAGATGACGCGCTCGGGCGCGAGGTGAAGGCGTTTATCGTTTTGCGCCTCAGCGAGCAGGCGCAGCACGCTCGCGGGCGCGATCAGGATGTGCGGCACGAGTGCGTCGAGGCGCGGGAGCGATGCGTCGAGCGGCTCCAGCATGTCGAAGAAGTGAAACGCGATGCGGCGCGATTGTTCGGCCGATTGGTAGAGCCGCGAATTGGCGCGCAGGAAGAAGGCGACACGCCGGGGCGCGAGTGGGCGTATGGGCAAAAGTTTGGCGATCATCACGCCGGCCCAACGGCGGCGCTCAGCGGGCGAGACCAGGAAGAGGCCGCGCTGGCCCGATGTGCCTGTCGAAAGACCGACGGCGATTCCGTTTGCGAGCGTCGGCGCAAAGTCGCGAGAGCGTTCCGCTTGTTCGGCCATCGCCATCGCCTGGTCTTGGCGCGCGCCGATTGTGTTGATCGCGTCGAAGTTCGCCATCCAGCGCGCTTTGTCCATCAGCGGCAGCGCGGCGTGCGGCTGGCCGGCGTAGGGCGCGTAGAACGGCGAGCGCGACAGTACGTTCCGGTGAAGCTGCGCCAGCCAGCGTTGCTGATGCGCTTCGAGGGCGGCGCGATCGGCGAGGCGATCGAGCCGGCGCGCGATGGCGAACCAGCGCAGAATGTCGAGCGTTTCAAACAGGCCGGTTGTCCGGAATTTTTGCGCCTTCGCGCGCGGCGGCCTCGGTGCAATGCGCGGGGATGAGCCGCATCTCGCGATTGTTGGCGGCGAGCGCGCGCAGACGCGCCCATGTTTCGCGGTAGCGCGGCGGCGCGCCCAGGAAACGCATTACGGGCCAAGGCGGCGGCGCATCGGCCATGAGCGAGCCGAGCGACCATGTCGAGTCCGCGATCAGAAAGCGGTCCGCGCCATCAGCGCACGCAATGAGCGCGCCGATTTGGCCTTCGGCGTGACCAGGGAGGTCGATCAGCAACACGGAGGCATCACCGAACAGGTCGTGGGCGTTGTCGAATGGCGCAGCGCGCGCGCCGACCGAAACGCGCGGGAGGTCTTCGGCGAAGATGAGCCGCACCTCGATGTCCTCCGGCGCGAGCGTCTTGAGATAGCCGGAGGATACTGCGCCGAAACCGCGCGTGGCGCGGAACGCGTTCCATGCCGCGCGGCTCGCGACGATCTTGGCGTTCGGGAAGTCGATCAGACCCGCCATATGGTCGGCATGGAAGTGCGTGAGCACGACGTGCGTGACATCCGCGGCGCCGGCGCCGAGCTGCGTGCACAGCGCGCCGTGGGCGGGGCATGTGGCGGGCGTAGTCCAGCGATAGAGACGCTCAGGAAACGGTTCGGTCGCGGCGAAGAAACGCGGCGCGTAGCCGGGATCGACGACGATGCGGGCGCCGTTGCGTTCGATCACGGCGGCGAACATCGGATAGTCGTGCGCGCACAACGCGCCGTCGCGCCGCGTCGAAATCTGCGGATGGCGGCAGGCGCCGGTCCAGTAGAGGGAAAGCGCGGCGCTCAATAGGTCAGCACCGCGCCGCCGAGCGAAACGCCCGCGCCCGTGCCGATCAGTAGCAGATTGTCGCCGCGCTGCACGCGGCCGCGCTCGATCGCGCACGCGAGCGTGCTGGGCATAGATGCGGCGACTTGGTTGCCGGCTTCGGGAAGAATTTCCATCACCCGTCCGTCGTCGAGTCCGAGGCGTTGTTTCATCAGCATCAGTGCGTGGCCGCTCGCTTGATGTGGTGCGACGAGGTTGATCGCGTCGAGCGCCATGCCCGCGTCGTCCATGAGCGAGGCGAGAAACGGCGTTATGTGCGCCGCCGCTGTGCGATAGGCGCGCGCACCGTCCATCTTGAACAGGGATTCCGCGAGCAACGCGTCGAGGTCGCGTGCGGGCAGGCGCGAGCCGCCGGCGCCGAGCCACGAGCTTTCCGCGCTTTCGCTGTAGGTTGCGTGTTTCCAGGCGTGGAGTTTGGACTTTGAGCCAGGCGCGGCCTTGCCGATGACGAACGCGGCGGCGCCATCTCCAAACAGAGGCGCGGTGGTTGGGTCGTCGTCCGCGAGCGCGGCAGAAGCGACGTCGCTTGAGAAGATCAAAACGCGCGACCAGAGGCCCGCTGCGATGTGCAGCGCCACGATCTGCAGCGCGCATAGAAAACTGAGGCATGTCGCGTTCACGTCGAACGCTGGCACGCCGGTTGCGCCAAGCCCGAGGCGGCGGTGCACGAGCACGGATGTGCCAGGGATCGGCTGCTCCATCACGCCGCATGCGCCGATCACCGCGCAGAGAGCGCTTGCCTGTAGGCCTGCGCGTTCGAGCGCGATGCGCGCGGCGCTTTCGGCCATGCTCGATGCGGTTTCACCTGCTGCGACGAAGCGGCGCTCGCGCACGCCGGTTGCGCGCTCGGTCCAGCCCGCGTCCTTCGCGTAGCGCGCGTCGTAGACGGCCGAGTGAACGAGCCGGCCCGGCTCGTGGCGCCCCGCCCCCAGGATTTCGATGTCCGCCCGCATGACGTGATCTTAAGACGGCGGCGCGCGGCCTGCCAGCACGGCGCGCACGGCGGCAAGAAAAAGCGCGCCGGTGTCGTAGCGCGCGGCGTGCGCGGCGAAGGTTTGGAGCGCGGGCCAATCTTCGCTCAGAAGCCGCCGCAGTTTCGCCGCGGCGTCGTCGCTGTCCAGCGTGCGGGCGCGCAGACCGAGGCGGTGGTGCGCGATGCGCGCGGCGTAGTCGAACTGGTCGTAATCGTGCGGGACGACTAGCGCGGGTTTAGCCGCCGCTATGGCGGCGCCGACGATTCCGGCGCCGCCGTGGTGGATGATCGCGTCGAAGCGCGGCAGGTGCTCGTTGTACGGGACGTAGGCGTAGGCGGTGACGCGCGCGTCTTTGTGCCGGGGTTTTGCGCTTGCGTTCGCCGCATCGCCGAGCGCGACAACGAAGGAGACGCCGGGCGCGCGTGCGGCGAGCGCTTGGGTTTGCGTGATGAGATCGCGCTTGGCCCACAACAGATGCGTGCCGAGCGTGACGAGCACGCGTGGCGGTGGCGGCAGGTCGAGCGGGAGCGGCGGCTCGGGATTGTCGGCGTTGGGCCCGATGAAGCGGAGTTGCGTGGGCCAATCGCGCGGAAATTCGAGCTCGGCGAGTTCGAGCGCGAGAATGGCGTGCGGCGAGTAGAGCGTTTCGCTCCCGTCAGCGCGGCGGCGCGTGAGACCGACGGCGCGCATGTCGCGCGTGAAGAGTGCGGCGAGCGCGTCTTTGCCGGCGCGCACGCTTGCCCAGCCGAGCGCGTCGCGCGCGGCGCCGAGCGGGCCGGGCATCGGCGCAAGGCCGCCGAGATAGCTTGGCGGGCCGCTGCGGCCTTCGAGCGCGAAGGCGGTGCGCATGGTGGTGATCCACGGAATGCCCAGAGCCGTCGCGGCGAGGCCGCCGGGGACCGCGATGAAGTCTGCGACGACAAGATCGGGGCGTTTGGCCCGCCAGCGCGTGATGAGATCGTCTTTCGCCGCGCCCATCACGGCGAAGGCTTGGCGCATTTGCGCAGCGAGTTGGAACGGGTTGGAGCCGACTTTTTCGTGCGTGTTGGCGATCGCTTCGAGCACGCCGCCGGAGAGCGCAGGCAGTGTGTCCGCGATGAATCCCGCGGCGCGCAAAGTCTCGACCTTTGCGGCGCCGGTGAGGAATTCGACGTCATGACCCGCCTCGCGCGCGGCGCGTGCGAGCGGGAGCATCGGGTAGAGGTGCCCTGCAAAGGGCGGCGCGACGAAAACGAGAGCGCTCATGCCAGAGCTTCCGCCACGAACGCGCGTGCAAATGCGCGAGTTGGTTCATCTGACCAGTAGCCAAGGTGGCCGCAGGTGGGGCGGAACGCCACCGGGCCGTTGTAGAGCGCGCCGCTCCACGGATCGCGCTTGCTTTGCACGGCGGCGAATGTGAGCGCGGGCGCGTTTGGCGGCGCGCCCGCCGGGCCGAGCGCGAGGACCGCAAGCGGCGGGCGCTTCATCTCCGGCGCTGCGGCGAGGGCGGCGTTGAGCAGCGCAAGTCCATTGCTGCCTGTGACGATGATGGCGCGGTCCGTGTTCGCGAGCACGCCGGACAGCGCATTCGCGACGAGCGCGCCAAAGTCACGGCGGCGCGCCCAGAGATATTGGCGCGCATTGCGGAGCGAAGCGTGGAGGATGGGCGCGGGTGGCGCGTCGCACGCCGCGTCGAACGGGAAACCGCGCGCGACAATGTCGAGCCCGGGCGTTGCGAGCGCGGCGAGAAACGCGCGCTGCTGCGGTGAAAGCGGACTCGCATCGAGGCGGCTTTGGCCGGTGAGCAGGAGGAGGCGCGCGGGCGCCGGCGGCCACGTTGTGCGCGCGGCGGCGGCGAGGCGGGCGGCGAAGGCGGGCTCAACCATAGCGGATGTGCGCGCCGTCCATCCGGATCGCGCGCGTGCGCCATTGCAGGCGGTTTGGGGAAAGTAGCGCAGCGGCGAGGTGAAGAGGCGTTAGAACATCGGCGGCGATTTCGGCAGCCATATCGAGTGCACGGGGCCGGTCGGCTGCGTAGCGGAGGCGCATGCGCGCCATCAGCGCGGCCTTTGCGCCCAGCGTGAGAAGCGCGGCGACGAGGCCCTGCCAGCCGAGGAACGCGCCCGCGAGCACGAGCAGCAGGGGCAGCAGCGTCGGCGCGCCGATGACGCCGAGCGTGAATGGCGAAAGGTTTTCGCGCACATAGCGGTTGGCGAAGATCATCCAGCGCCGCATCAGCGACGCATAGTGCGCGCCATCACGCACATGCGTCGCGATCGGGTGGATGACGGCGCTCTGCGCGATCGTCTTGCCGTGGTCGAGATAGAGGCGCGCCATCGCGTAATCGTCGGTAAGTTCGCGCGCGATGGCTTCGAAGCCGCCAAGGGCGCGCAGCTCATCTGCGCGGCCAAGGTAGAACATGCCGTTGATGGTGCGTTGTGCGCGCAGCATCGCGGCTGGGGGGTAGGTGATGAGCGCCGCGCCGTTGACGAAAGCGCTGAGCAGCGTGCTCCAAAAATCCGCGCGATGCGCGTAGAGCGGCAGGCTGGTGACGAGATTGCCCTTTGCCAACGCGCCCGCCGCCTGCGCGAGCGCGTTGGGGCGCAGCACGGTGTCGTCGTCGAGCACGGCGAAGAGCGGCGTCGTCACGTGTGGGAGGCCGCGCGCGAGCTTTGCGGCTTTCGGGCTTTCACCGTCGCGCGGCGGCGGGCCAGAGAGCGCGGTGAGATTTGGGGCTGCGTATTTGGCCGCGAGGCGCTGGGCTTCTGCGTCATCATCGTCGATCAGCCAGATGAAGCGCGCTTCCGGCTGGTTGCGGAGGTTGGCGGAAAGGCAGGATTCCAACGTCGGGTCGCCCGAGAGGATCGGCTGCAGCACCGTTACGCCGCGCGCATCGCCGGGCGCGGGCGCGGTGCGCGCGAAGAATGCGGCCGCGAGCGCAAAGCGCACGCCCGTCAGAACCACGTAGATCGCGAGCATCAAGACGAAGAGCGCGCTCATGGCACCAGAAGTGGCTTCTGCCACGCGAGGAACGCCGCCATTCCGTCCGCCAGCGGCACGGGCGGATCGCCGAGCTCACGGCGCGCGCGCGCGACATCGAACGTTTTGGAGAACGCGAGGCTGGCGACGCCAAAGCGCGTGACGCGAGGTTCGCGCCAGTTCTGGAATGTGCGCGCCGCAAACTCCATCGCGCCCGCCGCGTTCATCGCGACGGACACTGGGATGCGCGGGCGCTTTGGCGTCAGCGCGAGCGCTGCGAGCACGTGATCGAGCATGGCGGGGATTTCGATCGGCTCGCCATTGGTGAGGCAGAATACGCCGCCCGCGTCCCGCTCGACGATGCGCGCGAGATACCAGACCAGATTGTCGATGTAGAGCAGGTCGGCGCGGGGCGCTTCGCCATCGGGGCGCACGAGGCGCGGCAGCGCGCCAGCGCGGGCGGCTTTCAAGATATGGGGAAACACCACCGTGTCGCCCGGGCCGAACACGGCGCGGGGGCGCGCGATTGTCCAGTTGAGGCCGCTCTCGCGCACCATCGCTTCGCCGCGCCGCTTGGTGGCGGCGTAGAGATTGACCGGGCGCGCGGGCCAGGGACTCTCTTCGGTGAGACCGGTCTGGTCGGCGTAAGCGTAATGCACCGCGCTCGACGACACGAACACGAAGCGGCGCGGCTTGGTGCGCTGCGCGAAAGCGATCATGTTCGCAGTTGCGGCGATGTTCGCGCGCTCATAGGCGGCGGGCGTTCCCCAGGGCGCGGCGAGGGCGGCGGCGTGCACGATCACGTCGAAGGGCTGTTCGCCGGCTGGCAAGGGCGCAGCCAGATCGTGCGGAATGAAATCGTCGCATGCGCTTTCGCGCGGCGGCGTGCGGCTGAGGCCGGTGACGTGATAGCGGCCGCTCGCGCGCAGCACGCGCCCGAGCGCGCCGCCGACAAATCCGCTCGCGCCCGTCACCAGGATGCGTTCCATGAACGCCTCCTAGCAGGGCCGCTTGGCGGGCGCGAGGCTAGGCGGCGGCGAAGGCCGGTTCGTGCGTCGGGCGCGAGCCGGCGCTGCGTTCGACATTGGCGCGCAGGCGCGCGACGTCGAGCACGGTGATCTCGCGCCGGCGCACGTTCACGAGGCCATCGAGCGCCAAGACCCCCAATTCGCGCGTAATGCCTTCGCGCGTGCCGCCGATGATGCTCGCGATGCTTTCGTGCGTCGGCGCCGGGCGGATCAGCACGACGCCGTCATTGGCTGGCGCGCGCCCATGCGTGAGGCGCAGCAATTCGATCTGCAGGCGATCCTTCAGATCGAGCGCGGCGAGTTCGAAATTGCGATCGGTCAGCATCGCCAGTGCGGAAGCGTTTTCATCGAGCAGCGCATGACAAAGCCCGAGGCTCGTGCGCTTCAGCTCCACGAACGTTGCGGCGGTGAGCTCGATGTAGATCGTCTGCGATTCCGTGGTCGCGGTGGTGTCCCGCCCGTTGAGGCCGGCGACGACGGCGTATTCGCCGAAATGCGCGCCCGCGCGGGCCGTGCGCACGATCACTTGGCGCCCGTTCGGCGCGGTGATGGTGATGCGCACTTGGCCATCGAGCACGAAGAAAACGTGTGCGGGCCTAGTCCCGACAGCGAAGATTTCCTCGCCCGTCGCGGCGCTGCGGACGATGGCGGTCTCACGGATAGTTTCCAGCTCACGATCCTCGAGGCGCTTCAGGAGGCGCACCGCGCGCAGCATCTCCAGGCTCGGCTTTTGCCCCACGTTCGCGCGCCATGCCGGGGAGACAGCCCCCGCCGGGCGGCTAAGATACATGGTGGGCTCGTTGCTCGGGTTGTCGTTAGAACGCTGGCTCATGGGGTGGCTCCCGGCGCCGGTTCGCTGCCCCCACGGCGCGTTCCGGCTTGTGCCCCCATGCTGGCGCCCCGTCACCGTCCGTCATCCCCCAAAAGGGGGATAACGTTAGGGTCACTTTGTGACGGATCGCACGCGCGCCCTCGCTTGAACGGGGAGGGGGACGCAGCTATACGACGCCCTCTTCGCGCGCCCGTAGCTCAGCTGGATAGAGCACCAGACTACGAATCTGGGGGTCAGGAGTTCGAATCTCTTCGGGCGCGCCAGGGTTTTCAATGACTTGTGGCGGTGGCGTGCGCGGGAGCGCGCGGCGTGGGCCGGCGCGGCTGCGGCGCGCTGCGATTGCATTGGCCGGCGCTTGGCGGCCACACTCGGCCCGCGTCCAGGGGAGAGATGCGTGGCCGATCGCAGCACGCAGCAGGAAGCGTCCTTCGCGGACCGCCGCATCGGCTACGCCATCGGCGACATTCACGGCTGCGCGGGGCTGCTCGATGCGCTGCTCGCGGAGATCGCGCGCGATCTTGCCGAAGCGCCGCGCAATCACGAGCCGCCGATCCTCATTTTTCTTGGCGACTACATCGACCGCGGCATCGATAGCCGCGGCGTGATCGATCGCCTCATCGCAGAGACCGCGCGGCAGGATATCGAGACGCGCTGTCTTCTCGGCAATCACGAGCAAGCCATGCTGTTCTTTCTGGAGCAGCCGGTGCGTGGGGCTGCGTGGCTCGTGCACGGCGGCATGGAGACGCTGCAATCTTATGGCGTTGCGACGCCGTCGCTGAAAGCGAACGCCGCCGAATTGACGGCGACGCGCGATGCGCTCGCGGGCGCGCTGCCGGCAGAACACCTTGCGTTTCTGCGCAAGCTCGAACGTTTTGCGCTCTACGGCGACTACGTGTTCGCGCATGCGGGCGTCAATCCAAGCAAGACGATCTGGAAGCAGACCGACGCGGATCTGTTTTGGATTCGCGAAAAATTCCTGAAATCGAAACGCGCGTTTCCGTATGTCGTCGTGCACGGGCATACGCCGGCGCCGGAGTTTTATCGCGACGCGCGGCGCATTGGCGTCGACACCGGCGCGTATATGAGCGGGCGTCTTACAGCGGTTCGCCTACAAGGATATGTGGCGCATCCGATTACCGTGACAGCGCCCAAAACCGCGGCGCCGTCGCCGGCGAGTGCGCCGGAAAAATCGTAGTGCGCGTTTCATAGTACCGCATCTCAGCGCGCGCAGCATTGCGCGTGTGTACTGTTGTTAATAGTTTACGCGGCCTGCCAAGCGGGGAGGGCGCGCGTGATTGCGGTGCTTTGTGCGCACGCGGACAGAAGTTTTGCAGCGCGCCTGCAGGGCGCGCTCGCGACGCTTGGCTTGCGTTCTGTACGTATCGACGCAGATGGCGGCGCAGCGCTTGAGCGCGCCGATGTGGCGATCGTCGTATGGTCGAGCGCGGCGGTTGCGGATGCATTGCTGATCGATCGTGCGAGCAACGTGATGGCGCGCGATGCGCTTGTCGCGGTGCATTGCGATGATGCGCACGCGCCGCCGGTGTTCGCGGCGCTCGATACGTTCCAGCTCGTCGATTGGGATGGCGCGTCGTTCAACGCGGCGCTTCAGGGATTGGTGCGCGCGATCGAAGAGCGCACAGGGCTCACGGCGCGGCTGGAGCCGGCGTGGCGTGTTTGGCGCGGGCGCGCTGAAGCGTTCGGCGAGTCCGTGCAGCAATACGCTGCTTCTACGTGGCAGCGCGTGCGCGATGGCGTGCAGGCGTTGCGCATGCGGCTTGCCGAAGCTTTGGCGCGGCGGGATGAAGAAGACCTTGCCGTTGCAACGCCGGAGCCCGCGCCGCCGCCGCGGCCACGCCCGCTGCAAAGGCGGCCGGTGAGCGCGACGTTGCCACGCCCGCGCGCCGTTACCGAAGCGCAGACCGAGACCAATGAATGGGTCGTCACCGCGCGCGCTGGGCAATCTGGCGCGTTTGTGTGGCGCCATGCGCCGAATTATGCGCCGCGCGCCAAAGCGCCGGTGGCTGAGCCAGAGAGCAGCGCTACAGAGGCGACCGAGCCGCGGCGCAGCGGCGGCCCGCCGGTTGTTGCGGCGGTCGCGCTTATCGCTGCGGGCGCCGCGGCGCTGGTGTTCTTGAACGTGAGCCGGCGCGAAGCGCAGCCTGCGGCGCAAGCGCCCGTGCTCGCGTCGGCTGCGCCGCAACCGGCTTCAAGCGAAGGCGTGGTGCGCGCCGCGCCGCTAGCGCCTGCGCCCGTCGCAGAGCCGATGGAAACGCGCGCATCGCCGCGCGCTGCGCC